>DYRR01000025.1 GCA_020718605.1 Chthoniobacter flavus
TGCCAAGTAGTTTTGCGTTGAGTTTGGGGCGCGAGGTCATATATCACCTCGCAACTCGAACCGCGCCAATTCTTGAGGGAACTGATTGGGAGCAGATTTTCGCTCGTTTGATCGGTGCCATCGGCATCGAAGAACGGACTCGTTTGGCTGGTAACGGATCGCCATCTCAAGACACTCGGAGAATCGGGGAGGTGAGTCTTGCGAATTCCGCCTGACAACATCACCGGACCGAGCGTGGGCGGCTGCGTCAGTCTCCAAATCGGACGCCATTGGCCGCCCGCGCCGGTCAGTGGTCGGGCGGGAGGCGCACCGCGCTGTGTGCGTTTTCTTTTTGTTTGTCGGGCGGGGGCGGGTCGGGTATCGGTGCCAGCTTGAACGGTCCCGCCATCTCTCCTGTGTCCAAAGTCTCCGGCATTCCCCCGTGGGCGGTGGTTGGGCTGGTCTGTTTCTGCATCCGGCTGTGGGTGGTGATGCGGTTCACCGCGTCGCCTTTTCTGATTCCCCAGGATGGGGACATGCTGTTTTACCACCGCTGGGCGTTGCGCGTGTTGGGCGGGGTGTTCTCCGATGGATCGGCGTTTTACGGATTGCCGGGCTACCCGTTTCTTCTGGCGGCATTTTACAAGGTGCTGGGGACGGATTTCGGATTGCTGGCACTGCTTCAGACGGGGCTCGAAACCGTGACGGGAGTTTTTGTATTTCTGCTGGCCCGCGAAACCATGGCCCCATTTTCTGCGGGGGAAGAGCGGATGACGCGCGTGATTCTGCCCGCCTTGGCGGCCTTGGGATGGGCCTGCCACACGCCCGCCCAGGCCATGAGCCTCATCGGGATGCCCACAAGCTGGATTGTGTGCGCATTCTGGGGTGTGGTCTGGTGGGCGGTGCGCCGCCGGGGATCCTTCACCGGGCTCGTGGCATTGGTCTGCGGGCTGGGCATCGGACTGTGCACAATGATGGTGGCCACGATCCTGGCTCTGGTTCCATTGCTGGCCGCGACGACGTTGTGGTCCGGGCCGGTGGCACTTCGGGCGCGGATGGCCGGTGTCGCGCTGTTGTTGGCCGGATTGGTTGCGGGGACCGCCCCGTGTTGGATCCACAATTTCTTCTATGCGAAAGACCCCGTTCTCCTGTCGGCGCACAGCGGTTTGAATTTCTATGTGGGCAACCACGCATTGGCCAATGGATATCCGAGATTGCCGCCGGAATTGCGCGGCACGCAGGACAGCATGCTGCGGGACAGTGTGCGGATCGCGGTGCGGGAATCCGGGCGTCCGCTGAAAAAATCGGAGGTGTCCGCGTTCTGGAAGGCCAGGGCCGATGCCTGGGTGGGTGCCAACCGGGGCGCATGGTTCCGGCTCTCCCTGCTCAAGCTCGGGAATTTTTGGAATGCCTTCCGCTATGATGACCTGAGCATTCTCACGGTGCTCCGGGAAAACGGAGTGCTGCCGCCGGGCTTGTCGTTTGCGGCCATCGCGCTGCTGGGTCTGCCGGGGCTGGGGCTTGCTCTGTGGTGTGGCAATTTCGCCGGGCGGATGGTGTGCCTTGCGGTGATGGCCCACATGGCGGTGTTGTTGCCGGTGTTTGTGACCGAGCGTTACCGGCTGCCGGTCGTTCCCGGGTTGCTGGTGTTGTCGGTGTTTTTTGTGGCATTTGCCGCGCAATCCGTGCTGCGGCGCGACCGGCTGCGGATGGGGGCGGCGGTGGTGGTGCTCGCGCTCGGAGCGGTCGTGATATTTCAGCCGCGGGACTCCGGTCTGCTGGCCACGCACGATCTTTACAATTCAGGCAGAGCCGCGCTGGCCCTGGGAAAACTCGACGCTGCGGAGATCAAACTCACCGGGGCGGCGGAAAAGGCGCCGGGCAATGCCGAGATCCAGTTTTCGCTGGGCAATCTCCGGTTGGAGCAGGGGCGTCGTCAGGATGCAAAATCCCAGTACCGCAAAACAGTCGAACTGGATCCGCTGCACGATCGGGCATGGAACAACCTGGCCGTGCTCGCGATGGAGGAGGGGCGGCTGGATCTTGCCCGGCAGTTCATCGCCAACACGATCGCGCTGTTTCCCGACGATGCCAAATCCCATTACCTGCTGGCTCTCATCCTGGAGAAAATGGACCGCAGCGCGGAGGCGCTCCAGGCCGTCGGAGAAGCCGTGCGGCTGGAGCCGGAACAGCCGGTGTTCCGTGAAAAGAAAGAGGCCCTGGAAAAGCGGACCGGAGACGGCGGATGATAACCGGGACCTCCGAATCCCTGCGATGCGCCGGTCCCGCTGCTCCCGGAGCGGGCTACAGGCTGGTTTCGCGGCCCGGCGCGGGAGCGTCGGGATCGGCCAATTCTATTGATAGGTGCGTTACAGGAATTTCACATCGGCGGCCTCGCGTTTTTTGCGAAGCCATTCCTGGAAGAGCAATTCGTTCTTCCTCTGTGTGAGACCCTGGACGACATCGGTGCGTTCTTTCTCGAATTCTTCGGTCGGCACGGGCTCGTATTTTTCGAGAAAAACCAGGAGACCGCCGTCGGGAATCGCGGTGAACCCGCTCACCTGTCCGGGTTTCATCTCCAGTGAGCGGACGGCGATTTCGCGCCAGTGGGGGATTTCCTGGCTGGGCTCGGAAAGGGAAAAGGCCGGGAGTTGCCGGGCCACGACGCCGAGTTCTTTGGCGGCGTCGGCAAAGGTCTTGCCGGAAGCAACGCCCGCCTGCAGGGCCGTTTGGAGTTTTGCGGCACGGGCGGTGATCTGTTCGCGGGCCCTGCTTTCCTTGAAGTCGGCGGTCACGCGGTCTTTGGCTTCCTCAAGCGTCAACGGGCGGCTTTCCGTGATCGCATCGAGATGGAGCACCACAAAACCTTCGCGATAAGCCACGGCATCGCCGTTGGGATCTTCCCTGGTGAGGTTGAAAGCCGCCGCCGTCGCGGCGGGGACATCGGCAAAGGCGGGGTCGCCGGCGGCCTTGGAAAATTCCCCGGTGGTCTTGACCTCGATCCCGGCGGAGGCGGCCGTGGCCGCGAATTCCGCATTGGGGGCGAGCATTTTCTGGGTGAAATCGCCGGCCTTGTCGGAGAGTGCCTGCATCACGCGGACCCGTTCCCTGCCTTCCAGCTTGGCTTCTTCGGGGCTGAGGGTGAAGCGGACATACTGCACCTTCCGCTTTTCCTCCGACGCGTATCGGGCGGGATTCTGTTCGAACTGGAGTTGGAGATCCTCCGTCGTGGGCTGGATTTGTGCGGCGTCGTCGGCTGTCTTGAAGGCAATCGTCGAGATGGACATGCGGCGGCGGGTCTGCTCGAAAGCCGACCGGGCTTCGGCGTCGGAGAGGGCGCTTCCCGTGCCCACAAGTCCGCGCACTTTGTCGAACTGAAGATTCATGCGGGCGGCCTCCTCAAGCTGCGCCTGGGTGAAGCCGTTGGGGGCCAGCATTTCCTCGAGAAACTTCGAGTATTTGGCAACATCAAATTGTCCGCCGGTCTGGAAGGCCGGCAGACTGCGGATCATGGCCACGACCTCGCTGTCGGTCGGATAGATCTGCAGGTTCTCCGCTTCCCGGGCGAGAACCAGGCGGTTGAAGATGAACCCTTCGATCGCGCGGTCCCGGGTGGGTGCCTGGCCGGCGAGGCCCTGGATCATTTCGAACATTCCAAGGGCGGAACACAATTGGAACATGCGCCCCCCGCGGTCCACATCGGTCTGGGCAAGATAAGTGCCGTAGATGGTCGCCACCCGGCCGCTGCCGACCTTGTCCAGCTTGGTGTCGTTGTAGAGCCAGAGGAAGGCGATGATCACCATGATCGTGACCAAAATGAGAAGGGGTTGCTGGTATTTGCGAAGGATGCCGATCATGAAAAATGTGGGGTTGGAATATTGGAGATGTTTCTGTGTTGATTTTTTCCGAAGAATGCCGGTATTGTTCCGACCCGATGAGATTTAGTGTCTGCCCCCCACGGCTTCAACTCCTTTTTACAACCTTTGCTCTTGCCGTCTGGATGAGCACGGCCGGTTCCGCGTTGGCGCAGCACCGGCTGGTTCTCACCAACGGTCAGGTGCGGGAAGGCGAAGTGGTGGGGGCGACCCCCGGCAACGTCCAACTCAAGATCGCCCAGGGCACCATCGGCATTCCCACCGGCACCGTGGCGCGCATTGAGATGCCGGTTCCAGGTGCCTACACCAAGGCGGTTGCCGCATGGGAGGCGGGAGATGCCGCGACCGCGCTGAGCCTCATCCGCCCGATGGTCGAGACCTTCAAAGGGCTCCCCACCGACTGGGCGCAGCAGTCCGCCGGATTGCTCGGGGACATTTATCTTGCGGCAAACAAGGAAACCGAAGCCGCCACGGCGTACGGGGAGTTTCTGAAGCTCTATCCCGCAGCGGGGTCCATGCGCACCGATGTGGGGCTTGCCCGCATCGCGGTGTCCAAAAAGCAGTTCGCCGCCGCCAGGACCAAACTCGAACCCGTGGCCGCCAAGGCCATGGAGGCCAAGGCCGTCTCCAAGATCGACGGGGCGATCTACGGGCAGGTTTTCTATCTCCTGGGTCAGATCAACGAGTCCGAGCAAAAATATCAGGAGGCGCTTGAGGATTACTTGCGTGCCGTGACAATTTTTTATTATGATGCCGCAGTTGTGAAATCCGCGAAAGAAAAAGCGGATGCCCTGCGTGTGGACCATCCGGTTCATGTGCCCTGATCCGCCCGAGTCTCCACAAACACCATTCCACTTCAAGATCCCACCATCCATACCAAACCCATGAAATCGTCCCTCCGCAACACACTAGCACTTGCCGCCCTGGTTCTGACCGTCACCGCGTTATCCTCCTTTGGACAGGAAGCCGCAAAAGCCGCCGAAGGCGCTGCGGAAGCGGCGCCGCAATCCGTGCTTGAAATCATTTGGCACGGCGGATGGCTGATCCGGTTCATCTGGATCGCGATCCTTGCGGCTTCCATCACCATGGTGACGCTGGTGATTCAGAATTTCATGACCATGCGTGTTCCCAAACTGGCCCCTCCCGCGATGGTGGAGAACCTGCGGCAGACCCTTTCCTCGGGGAACTACCAAGAGGCCTGGGAAATCTGCAAGGCCAACGACAATTACGTCGCCAACGTCCTGAAGGCCGCCATGGAGCGCATCGGCCGCGGCAAGGAAGCCACCGAAGACGCGCTTGCCGAGCATAGTCTACGCGAAGCCCAACTGCTGCGCACCCGCAACAGTTATCTCTCGGTCATCGGGGTGGTGTCGCCCATGATCGGGCTGTTGGGAACAGTTATTGGTATGATGGGTGCCTTCGCCACCCTGGGTGCCTCCGGCATCTCCGATCCGCGGAGCCTTGCCACATCCATCGGTGAGGTGTTGCTGGCCACCGCCAGCGGTCTCTTCATCGCCATTCCCGCGTTTATTTTCTATTACGTGTTCCGCAACCGTTCCCAGATCGTCATCGTTCACGCGGACGACACGATCAATAATCTGATCGGCGATATTCCCTACGATGAACTCCAGGGTGTGCGGATCGGGGAGAACTTCAGCGCCGGAGAAGGTGCTGCGGACATGGGTGCCAAGACCTCCCGCAAGGTTTCCATGGATCTCACGACCAACTGCCCTGTGTGCAGCGGCTCGGTGACACCGGGAGTGAATCCCTGCCCGCATTGCGGAGCAACCCTCGACTGGTCGGCCTGAGTTTTTCCGACACATCCCACCCGCCCACAAAGCGCCCCCAATGAGCAGGCAGACACACGCACAGAAGTCGAAGCGCGAGACGCGCATGCAACCCGAGGAAGATCCGGAGTTTCAGATCGCCCCGATGATCGACATTCTGCTCGTGCTGCTGGTGTTCTTCATGTCCATCAGTTCCACCGAGGTGTTGCAGGTGAACAAGGAAATCACCCTGCCGGTCGCCAAGGACGCCAAGGACGCCGGCGGCGACAACCCCGGCCAGGCGATCATCAATATCACCTGGAATCAGTTCACCAACACCGGCGCGATCATCATCGACGAACGCAAGTTTGGCGGCCCCATGGACATCGTTCAGGAACTCCAGCGCCGCATCGGCCGCAATCCCATGATGCGCGTGTTGATCCGGGCGGACCGCACGGTGCGCTACGAGTTCACCAGGGAATTGCTCAAGGCGATCGGTAACGCGGGCGTCGCCAATGTGACATTTTCCGTTGTGGACAAAGACCCCACGGCCGCCACGCCTGCGGCACCCGCCGTGCCGGGTGCTTGATTCCCTCCGGCGATTTTTCAATCACACCCCCAATCCCAATAACAAAAATATGGCAGGAAGCGTAGGCAGCGAAGACGGTGACGTCGGGTTTCAAATCGCCCCGATGGTGGATGTTGTGTTTGTGCTGATGCTGTTTTTCATGGCCAGCGCGGGCATGCAGGTCGTGGAAAAGGAACTCGGCATCAACCTGCCGGGAGGCGCCGCGCGAGCCGGAGGAGCACCGCCCACGCCCATTATTCTTGATATTGCGAACACCGGTCAGATCATTCTCAACAACAGCAACTACGACAACCCCCAAAGCCGCCAACTCCCGGAACTGCGTGCCAAGCTCAAGAACATCATTGAACTTTACGGCGACAAAGATCCGGTCATCATCCGCCCGACTCCGGAAGTCACCCACGAGCGGGTGATGGATGTCCTCAGTGCCGCCGCCGCATCCGGGGTCAAAAATCTCACTTTCAGCTGAGGCTCGACGTGTTCCTGACCAACCCGGCATCGCATCCGGGAATTGCGGGTCGTGAGTCGCGTCTGCCCTGCGGGTGGTGAGCCACCGTCAGAATTTCCAATGCACGCCGCTTCGCCGATTCCAAGACCGACCGTGGGCCGGACGTTTTTGATTGCGATCAGCCTGATGGGTGTGCTGGCGGGCGCCCAGATCATCGGCTCGGGGGTTGGGTTTTACAGGCATCACCGTAGGAAGGTCTCCCGCCCGGCCGCGTCCGCGCCGTCCGCACCGCCTTCGTCCACCATTGCCGTCCCGCCGTCGGATTCCCCTCCGGAGGTTGCGGCCACTCCCGGGGAGTCTCTGCCATCACTTCCGATGGAAACACCCCGGCCGGTTGCAAAGATATCCATCGAAGCGCGAATCTTCGCGTTGGTGGAGCAGGCGCGGGCATTCCGCACGCGGGGGGACACCAGTTCCGCATTGGTCAAGCTGCGCGAGGCGCAGGCGCTGGAAGCCGACCAGCCGCTGGTGATCGCCGAGATGGGAAGCACGTATGAATTGATGGCCCTGGGGGACAAGGCTGCGGAACAGTGGCGCCGGTTGGTGGCCCTGGGAGAACGCGCGGGTGCGCTGGCCGAGCTGGCCAGAATGAAACTTGACCCCGGGCCGGCCTCCGCCAACCGGGATTTCACGGGCCCGCTGCCAGGCGGCACGCCGGGTGAGACCCCTGCCGATGCGCTGCAACCCGGCTCCACCCTCGGGCTCATGGAAATCCAGTCCGCCGAGGAAAACGATCCCGTTTCGAAAAAAAGTGTGAATCTCAAGATCGGACTCAAAGCCCGTCCGGGAAGCGAGATCGACGTGCGGGACGTGGTGATCCAGGTATTCTTTTACGACCGGCTCGACGGAGAGCATATCGTCCAGACCAATGCCCAGGTAAGCTCCAAATGGATCACCCCGCCGGCCGACTGGCGGGATGACGGCATCGAGATCCTCCAGGTCGGATATCGGCAACCGCTCAAACGGGATGAAGAAATGCTTCCCGAAGAGGCCTCGCGCGAGTACCATGGGTACATCGTGCGTGTGTACTACAAGGACGAACTTGAAGATGTGCGCGCCGAACCCATCAGTCTCCTCACCTTATTTCCTCCCGCACTCGAAGTGGAAACACAGCCCCTCCAATGAAAATACTGATTGTTGATGACGAAAAAGAAATTGTGGATTCTTTGGCCGGAATCGTGGCCGCCTCCGGCACCCATGAGGTTTACGGGGCGAACAGCGGGGAGCAGGCGGTGCAAATCGTGGCGCATCTCGGCCAAATCGATGTGCTGGTCACCGACGTCGTCATGCAGGGGATGGATGGGTTTGTGTTGCGGCAGAATCTCCTGACTGCCTGTCCGGCCATGCAGACCATTTTTATCACCGGCTACGATCTGAGCGAGTACCCGGGCCATCTCGCCAGCCAGAAGATTCTCAACAAACCCGTCAATACCATCGAACTGCTGGCCTCGATTGAATCGGCCCACACAACCATCCAGCGGACCCTTGAGGAGGAACGGGCCGCCAATTCGGGTGTGCCGGAGTTCAATGTCAACACGGCCAACCTCTCCCACCTCATGCAGAGGCAGGGGTTCACCGGGAAACTTGACCAGTTCCAGCTCGTGGACATCATCCAGATGTGCTGTTTGAGCCGCCGCTCCGGGCGGCTTCGCATCGCCAAAGGCGTCGAGAAAGGGGTGCTTTTCCTTCAGGACGGCCGCATCGTGCATGCCGTGAGCGGCGGATTGAGCGCCGAGGAGGCGGTGTATCGCGTCATCTCCTGGGATTTCGGCGAATTTTCCTTCGATGAAGGCATTGAACCGCCCAAAGTCACCATTCAATCGGGCTGGGAACATCTTGTGATGGACGGTGTGCGGCGGCGGGACGAATCCCGCGGCATCGCGCATGAGGCCCCTGAGGAGGGCGGGCTCGCCAACAAATCCATCGGGGATTACAAAATAAACCGGAAACTCGGCGAAGGCGAGTGGGGCGAGGTCTTCGAGGCCACCCAGATCTCCGTCCAGCGCCCCGTGGCGCTGAAGGTGCTCCGCCAGGATCTGCATCTCAACCCCGAGGCGGTCCAGCAGTTCATCGCCGACGCCAGTGCCAAAGCCAACGTCCAGCATCCCTCCATTATCTCGGTCTATGAGGCCGGTGAATCCAATGGCGTGTATTTTTATGCGAGAGAATTTGTGGATGGCGTCACGGTTGCCGACATCAGCGCCCAGGGCACCACACTCACCGATTCCCAGGCGCTCCAGACCATCCGGGTGGTGGCGGAGGCACTGTCCTACCTGAATCACTACAAAATCCCCCATTCGGAGCTTCAGGCCGGCAGCATATTCTTCGGGTCCGACAACCGCCCGCGGCTCGCCAATCTTTCCACGGTCCAAGGGGAGCAGACGGTGGCGGTCCAAAAGGAAATCCGGCTGCTCTCCACGCTCATCAGCAGCGCCATGCAGGAAGGCGCCTCGGCAACCCCGGAAGTCCGGTCGCTGCTGACGAAGATGAAAATCGAAGGCAATGGAGGGTTCCTCTCGTGGGGCGCCCTCATCCAAAGCGTGCGGGCTCTCGAGCCCCAGGTGCTGCCCAAGGATGCCTACAAACTCAGCGCCCAGGATCAGGCGGCGGTCCGCGCGGTGGAGGCCGAGAAAAAGCGCCAGAAACGCGCCAGTTTGATCAGCACCATCGGCATGATCGCTCTGTTCTGGGTGGTTCTCGGGGTTCTGTTCCTCAAATTCTTCCATGGGCAGGGCCGCGATTTCAAGGACATGATCGAGATCCCCGCCGGGGAGTTTGTCTATCAGGACGGCAAAAAGATGGAGCTGCCGGCGTTCTACATCGACAAGCACGAAGTGACGATCGGCATGTACGCGAAGTTCCTGAAAGCGCTCGAAAAGAACCCGACCACCGAGTTCGACAACGAAAAACAGCCCAAGGGGAAATCGCACAAGCCGTTCAAATGGGATCTCATGCTGATGGCCGCGAAGAAAAAGAGCGTGACGTATGAGGGGGCGCACATCGACCTGAACACTCCGGTGTTTTTCCTCGACTGGTTCGATGCCTATGCCTACGCGAAATGGCGGGGCCACCGGCTTCCCACCGAGCAGGAATGGGAGAAGGCCGCCCGGGGTGCCGAGGGCAATCTGTTCCCGTGGGGGAATGAGTTCGATCCCAAGAAGTCGAACTCCGCCATCGACATGAGCGGCAATCCCACGTTGAAAGGAAGCGTGGACGGTTGGAACCGCTGGGCCAATGTGGACAGCCATGGCGGGGACAAGAGTCCCTATGGCGTGATTAATATGGCGGGCAATGTGGCCGAATGGACCGGCAGTTGGGCCGAGACAACCGAGCCGCCGATCGAAGTCGTTCCCGTGATCCGCGGCGGATCGTTCTCTTCGCAAAAGGACGACGGCAACCCGGACGTGATTCTCACCCGCCGCAACGTCGTGCTGCTTGCCGAGCAAAATGCGCCCTCGGTTGGGTTCCGGACCGCATCGGATACTCCTCCAAAAAAATGAGTTCCCTGTCTGCGCCCCGCCACCCGGTCTGGGTGTCGGCTTTATTGTTGGTCTGTCTGATGGCCGCGACGGCTTCCGCGCAGGTCACCGTCGAGATGAAATTGTCCCGGAGGCTCTATATCGTCTATGAGCCCATCCTGGCCACCGTGACGATCACCAACCTCGCGGGCAAAGACCTGGAACTGCGCGACGGTCCCTCCCGGCAGTGGTTCGGCTTTGAAATCACCACGCCCGGCGGAACGTCCGTTCCCCCGGTCAATCCCGACTATCATCTGGATCCCATTGTGATTGCCAACGGCGAGACGGTGAAACGCACGGTCAATGTCACGGAACTCTATCAGATCCGGGAGTTCGGCCTCTACTCATTGCGCGCGTTTGTCTATCTCGCCCAGTCCGACCGCTACGTGACATCCCGTTCCGCGCCGGTTGATATCACCGACGGGAAAGTGATTTTCCGGCAGACGGTGGGCGTCCCGCCGGGACGCGCCGAGGGGTCCGAACGCAAACTCAGCCTGCTCTCCCATCGCCTTCCCAAAGGCAGCCGCATCTATGCCCGTGTGGAGGACCCCACTTCCGGCACGGTGTATTGCACCGCCAATCTCGGGCGCTTTCTTTCCTTCGAGCCGCCCAAGGTGGTTTTCGATACCAACAACGAATTTCACATTCTCCAAGGCATCGCCCCCAAGTCCTATATGTACACACACCTCAATCTGGACGGTCGGATCATGAACCGCGCCACCTATCATGCCACCCAGAAAAACCCGCGTCTGAGCCGGCTTGCGGATGGGTCGGTGCAGATCGTGGGCGGTGTGCTGGAAACCACCACCCCCAATGATCCCAGTCTCCCTCCGCTTCCAAAGATCTCCGATCGTCCGGCAAATCTGCCCAAGCCCTGACATGCGGCCCTTTCGATTCCGCATTTTCAAAAGAGCCGGATTTTCGGCTTTTCACCACGGGTAAAAGAAGAGATAACAGCCCAAGTGCCTGCCCATGTGGCTCGACTCGTTCAACCATCCGGGCGGGGTTTTCCCGGAATCTCTGTGAATCTCATTGTCACCAGAACGCGCATCTGATACTGATCCCAGCACATCAATCGATTAAAACAAACATCAGCACTATGAAATTACGCACTCTGTCTCTCACGTTGACCTCGCTTGGGGCGACACTTCTTCTTGCCGCCTGTGTTTCCGATCCGGGATACGAAGAGGATCGGCGCTCGCGATACGGTCACGGGGGCACCGATGCGGTGGTCCCACCCGCACCTGTGACGGATCCCACGGCACCCGTGGCACCCGCCCCCACTTTGCCGCCCTCCAATTATCTGCCCTCGCCCACTCCCACACCGGCGTCGATTCCCGAACCGGCTCCGGCACCCGAGACAAAAAACTTTCCTTACGGAACCCAGGTGCCCGGAAAAACAGGTTTTGTCACCAGTCCTCATGCGCCCTACTCCGGCTATGTCGATGTGCGCGGATTTCCTCCGGGCACCGAGGTGAAGTGTCCCTACACCCAGAAGATTTTCCTGGTGCCTTGAAGTCGGGGCCTGTCCCGGGCAGAACCCCGTGACCCCATTGGGAATCGGTTCTGTCCGCTCCCCTGTTCCGACATCGCCCCGATGCACTTCCGGCATATTGCAATTTTGGGTCCCGGGCTTCTCGGGGGTTCCATTGCGCTGGGCGCTCTTGCCCGGGGGTTCGATGGATCGCTCCGGCTCTGGGCGCGCCGGGAAGAGGCCGTGGAAGAAATCCGGTCACGCATGGCCCCGGCCTCTGTTCTGGCCACCAGCGACCTGGAACAGGCGCTGGTCGGCGCCGATCTGGTGGTGTTTTGCACCCCGGTCGAAGCCATGGGATCACTCGCCCAACGCTGCCGCCCATTTCTCCAGCCCCATACGGTCCTCACCGATGTGGGCAGTGTGAAATGCCCCGTCCTGACAGAGGTCCGGGCCGGACTCGGTGGAACAGGTTTTTTTGTGGGCAGCCACCCCATGGCGGGATCGGAACAGGGGGGGATCGCCTTCGCCTCCCCGGACCTTTTTGAAAATGCGGTCTGCATCGTCACTCCCGATCCTGCCGCCGATCCGGCGGCTCTTGCCGCCGTCGAACAATTTTGGATCTGGTTGGGCATGGAAATCCGGCATCAGTCCCCGGGGGAACACGACCGCACCGTCGCGCTCGTAAGTCATCTTCCCCATGCGATCGCGGCGGCCCTTGTGAATTTGGTTTGCGCGGGACACCCCGATAGGATCAATTTCTGCGGGAACGGTTTTCTCGACACCACACGGATTGCATCGGGATTGCCGGGGCTATGGGCCGGAATTTTTCACGCCAACAAGGAGGAGGTCATTGCCTCTCTCGACGGGTTGGAGGGGGAAGTCCGCAGGCTCAGGCACTGGATTGAATCCGGTGCCTGCGACCAGGTGGCGCAATACCTGTCGGAGGCCAAACAACGCAGAGACACCTTGAAAGCATCCCGCACCCATGGCTCAAATTAAATCCAGAAAATCCCAGCCCATTGATTCTGAAATCACCGTTCCCGGGGACAAGAGCATCTCACACCGGGCCATTATTTTTGGGGCGCTCTCCAACGGCACCTGCGTGGTGCACGGGTTGCTGACCGGCGAGGACTGCATGGCCACGGTGCGCGCGATGCGCTCTCTCGGGGTCCGGATCGAACAACCGGCGCCGGATACCATGATCGTGCACGGGCGCAGGCTCCGGTTTGACGCGCCGGAGGGCGATATCGATTGTGGCAACTCGGGCACTTCCATGCGTCTGCTGGCCGGGTTACTTTCCGGTCTGCCCTTCCGCTCCCGTCTGGTGGGCGATGCCTCTCTCACCCGCCGGCCCATGCGCCGGATCATCGATCCTTTGGTCCAAATGGGCGCCCGGATCACCTCGGAAAATGGCAACGGATGCGCACCGCTGGTGATCGAGGGCGGTGCGCTCAATCCCATCCACTACCATTCGCCCGTCGCCAGTGCGCAGGTGAAAAGTTCCATCCTGATCGCGGGGCTTTTTGCAAAGGGAAAAACCTCCGTTACCGAGCCCGGCCGCAGCCGGGATCACACCGAGCGGATGCTTCGCTATCACTTGGTCACGCTCCAGCAGGAGGGATTCACCACCTCGATTTACGGCGATCAGGTGCCGGAGTCCCGCGATTTTCATGTGCCCGGTGACATCTCCAGTGCCGCGTTCTGGCTGGTCGCCGCCGCCGCCCGTCCCGGAGCCCGCCTGCTGGTCAAGGATGTCGGACTCAACGATACCCGCACGGGAATCCTGGGGGTGCTGGTCCGGATGGGCGCGCGGGTCCGCGAGGTCATCGAGGAAATGGATCAGGTCGAGAGCATCGGGTCGGTCGAGGTCTTCGGCACGACACTCAAGGGCACCGTGATCGAGGGCGATGAAATCCCAAACGTGATCGACGAACTGCCCGTGCT
Organism: Chthoniobacter flavus; assembly: GCA_020718605.1. Lineage (GTDB taxonomy): Bacteria > Verrucomicrobiota > Verrucomicrobiia > Chthoniobacterales > CAKUMP01 > DYRR01. Next base: position 13,654 of record DYRR01000025.1, read on the forward strand.
GGCGGTGGCCGGCGCGCTCGCCGAAGGCACCACCATCATCCGGGACGCCAGAGAACTCCGCGTGAAAGAGGCCGACCGGATCGCCGCCGTCGCCACCAACCTGTGCGCCATGGGGGTCCCGGTCACGGAAACCGACGATGGCATGCAGATCCAGGGCGGCGCCCGCCTGCGCGGCGCCAAGCTCGACAGCTTCGGCGATCATCGTATCGCCATGGCCTTTGCCATCGCGGGCCTGTTTGCCGAAGGCGAAACTGTCATCCGCAACACCGAGTGCATCGCCACTTCCTATCCCGGATTCGAGGAGACTCTGGAAAGTTTCATCAGGGCCAAAGCGGGCCGCGAAACCCATATCCCTGTCATTCACCCCCACAGTGCCGCTCCGGTCTGATCCGTTTTTGACATGACCTCCAATGCCACCGCCTCACATCCCGTGATCGCCATCGACGGTCCGGCGGCTTCCGGCAAAAGCACCGTTGCCCGCCGCCTGGCACTTCGGTTGGGCATTGCCTACGTCAATACCGGAGAAATGTATCGCGCCGCCACATGGTATGTCCTGTCCCGGGGCGTCGGTTGTTCGGATGCCGCCGCCATCGCCCACACCATCGAATCCGCCCCGATCGAAACCGGCATCCGCGACGGCCTTTCCTTCATCCGGATCGGACGCGATATGGATCCCGGGGAATTGTGCGCCGGGGAGGTGAACACCGCCGTGTCGTGCGTCGCCGCAGTGCCCGCAGTGCGCCGCGTGCTGGTCGCCCGGCAGCGGGCCCTTGCGGCGGAGCAGCCGGTGGTGATGGAAGGACGCGATATTGGATCGTTTGTTTTTCCATCGACCCCCTTCAAGTTTTACGTGGACGCCTCCCCCGAGATCCGCCGCAAACGCCGTTTCGCCCAGGGACAGATCGATGACCCCGGGGAACGCGACCGGGCCGATTCGTCGCGAGCGGACGCCCCGCTCATGGTCGCGGGAGGGGCGGAGGTGATCGACAGCAGCCATCTTGCCATCGACGAGGTGGTGGATGAGATACTCGCCCGCATCGCACGCCGGGGATTCCCTGTGCCCACCCCCTGATCTCCGCCATGGTTTACCGTTTCGGATATTGGCTCTGGTGGTTTGTCGGTCATCTCTTTTTCCGGTTCCGCGTGGTCCATCGCGAACGCATCATTGAGGAGGGCGGAGCCATCCTGGCCATGAACCACGAGAGCTATCTCGATCCGCCCCTGGCCGGCATTGCCTGCCGCAAACCGATCTATTTTCTCGCCAGAAAAACACTGCTCCAATGGCCGGTGATGGGTCCGCTTTTTCCCCGGTGCAACGTGGTGCCCGTGGATCAGGACCGGGCCGATATGAGTGCTCTCAAGACCGTGATCCGGCTCGTCAGGGAAGGCAAGCGCACCATTATTTTCCCGGAGGGCTCCCGCACTTTGGATGGAACCCTCCAACCGGCTCTGCCCGGACTCGGCCTGGTGATCGCCAAGACCCTTGCGCCTGTGGTGCCCATGCGCATTTTCGGAGCGCACGAAGCCATGCCCAGGGGAGGGGGATTCAGGCTGCACCCCATCACCATCGTGGTTGGCGAACCCATCCGCTTCACCAAGGCGGACTTTGAGGGAGGGGGACGCGATCGCTATCGCGAGATCAGCCAGCGCGTGCTGGACGCCATCGGCACCCTGGAACTTCCGGAGTCCGCCCGGTAACTATTGCGTCCAGCGCCCGGCGGCTGTCGCAAGCGAGGGCAGGATGTGTGTTTCGTACTGGGTCTTGCCCACGGCACCGATCATCGGCACCCCCGTGGCGGACCGCCATTTCTGGCTCATGCTTTCCCCCGTGTAGCAGCCCCAGCTTTTCGCGTAGGCGCCCCGGGCCCAGATGTCGCGCCGGACTTTTTTGACATCGTTCTCGTGGAGCCAGGCCTTTGAAGCACTGTCGATCTCGTTGCTGTAATCGAACATGAAACAGGCTTTGTTCGAGTGGCCGAAATAATCGAACACCGCAATCTTGACGCGGTCGCGGGGTTGTCCGTTGTTCAGATAGTCGATGACATAACCGCCGGTGGTGAAAAAATGCAGCCGGACGCCGTAGGTCTGTTGGACGGAGTTGATGATTCCGAACATGTCGGCGGATTCCTCGCGCATCCGGCGCTTGTAGGCCGGCGCATAGACGTGCCATGAAATCAGGGCGTCGGAGCCGTGTTCGTTTCGGATCTCCTCAATGCGGAGACGGGCGGCGCGGATGAAATTGAGCCACCAGCGGTCGTGGGGTTGTTGCTTGTACTGTTCCCACTGCATGAGCGAGACCCCGCCGGAGACGATCACGTATTCGGTTTGCTGCTGTGCCGTGGCGGAGGGCACCGGCATCGCAAAGACCGATGCCAGCAACGCAAAGACCGGAAGAAAACGCGGGTGCATGGATTGTTATTCGGGTCTGCGGGCGCGGGGTTCGCGGCGGTGGACACCGGCGCCGGAGGCCACCGTGACAAAGGGACCGCCTTCGAGCGGGGCGGGAGCGGTGAAAGCCACGTCGGGCACATCGCTGGATTTGCCCTCCAAGGGGAAATCTTTCCGGAGCGGAAAGTGGGGGAATCCTTCCCACATGAGAATCCGGCGCAGATCGGGATGCCCGTCGAAGCGGATGCCCATCATGTCGTAAATTTCGCGTTCATGCCAGTCGGCCGTGGGCCAGAGATCCGACACGGTGGGGGCGGAGAGGTGTTCCTCCGACACTTTTGCCCGGATCCGGAGATGCAGATGATGCTGCATGGAGCTGAGTTCATAGACCAGTTCGAAGCGCGGATCGTCGCCGAGATGGTCCAGGCTGGAAATATCCAGCAGATAATCGAAAGCGAGTTTCGAGTGGCAGAGCGCGAGAACGGGGCGGAGATGTTCCGGGCGGAGTTCGAGGGTGGTTTCTCCGCGGAAATCCGTGCGGGTGAGCACCGCTTCGGGAAAGGCTTTGTCGATGGAGGAAAGAATGTCGGGCAGGTTCATCGTGGTTCGGTGCGCGATCAGGAGACGGCTTCGAGGAGTTGTTTTTTCTGGTCGAACAGCGAGGACTCCCCTTCGATCTTGCGTTGGAGCCGCAGTAATCCTTCCAGCAGCGCCTCGGGGCGGGGTGGACATCCGGAAATATAGACGTCCACGGGGATGAGCCGGTCGATGCCCTGCAGCACGGCATAGCTGCGATACATGCCCCCGCTCGACGCGCAGGCACCCATCGCGATCACCCACTTGGGCTCGGCCATCTGGTCATAGATGCGCTTGACGGCATAGGCCATCTTGTAGGTCACGGTGCCGGCGACGATCATCACGTCGGATTGTCTTGGCGAGAAGCGCATCACCTCGGCTCCGAAGCGCGAGATGTCAAACCGGGAGGCACCCGTTGCCATCAACTCGATGGCGCAGCACGCGAGGCCCATGGGCATGGGCCAAAGGGAGTTCTTGCGCATCCAGTTGATGGCGCTGTCGAGTTTGGTGAAAATGATGTTGCCCTCGATCTTGGAATCGTAGGCGAGGGGCGCGGCTTGCTGAATCATTGCGGGGGGAATTAAAGCGGGACCACGCCCGGCTGCAAGTGAAATGAGGCAAATTCTGCGCTTCAAATCCGGATCAGACTCTGCCAGTCTCCCCGGCAACCCCTTTCCGCCCCCTTTCGATGAATTTGATCCGATCGATCCCGAACCTTTCGACCATTCATGGCCCCCTCCATCTGGCCATTGGGGTGTTCGACGGCGTGCATCCCGGTCATCAGGCGGTGATCGAGCATGCCCTTGCCGACGCCCGCACCGCCGGGGGCCAGGCGGTGGTGGTCACGTTTGATCCGCATCCGCAGCGGGTGATCCGGCCGGAGGCCGCCCCGTTGCTGCTCACCTGCACGCGCCACAAGATTGATCTGCTGCGGGATCTCGGGGTGGCTCATCTGCTGCTTGTCCATTTCGACCATGAGTTTTCCAGAACGGCTCCCGAGGATTTCGTGCGGGCGTTGGCGGCAAGCTCCCGTCCACTCAAGGGCATTGTCGTCGGGAGGGAGTGGACCTTCGGACGGGATCGTGCCGGCAATGTCGTGATGCTGAAGAAACTGGGTAGGGAACTCGGATTCACAGTGGTCACGATCCCGCCGGTGACTTTCGGGGAGCAGACCGTGAGCAGCACGGCAATCCGGCAGGCCCTTCAGAATTCGGATCTCGACATGGCTTCCCGTCTTCTCGGCAGGCCCTTCAGCGTGCTAGGGGTGGTGGAACATGGCGATCATCTCGGCGCCAAGCTTGGCTTCCCTACCGCCAATCTCGACACCCGCTGCGAACAGTTCCCCCCCGACGGGGTTTATGCCGTGACGGCCACTTTTGGAGGCAATGTGCTGCCCGGCGTGGTGAATGTCGGCGTGCGCCCCACGATTTCCAGCGGCACCGGCACGCGGAAGATCGAGGTGCATCTGCTGGATTTTCGGGGCGGAATCTATGGGGAGGAAGTCGAGGTGGTCTTCCATGAGCGCCTGCGCGGCGAGGAAAAATTTGACGGACTGGAGAGTCTGCGCGCCCAGATCCGGCGGGATATTGCCCGGACCCGGGAAGTGCTCTCCGCGCGCGGTTGGGCGATTCCGATGGGTGCCTGAGTCCGGCCCGGATTCACTTGAAGCGGGTGGAGGGCCGGTGGCCTGCTCAGGGGACGCCCGGGGGGGCGCATCATCCCAGCACTTCAAATTCGCTCATTGCTTTGAAGAGAGTGTAGCGCGCCTCGATATCCTCCATCGAAAGCCGCTGGAGCCGGTCCATGCTGAAGCTTTCCACATTGTAACTCGCCAACACACTTCCATAGACCACCGCCTTGCGCAAATCGGCGAAGGTCACATCCCCCCCGACATGTGCCGCGAGCCATCCCGTGAGCCCGCCCGCAAAGGTGTCGCCCGCTCCGGTGGGATCGTGGATGTCCTCGAGCGGATAGGCGCCGCAACTGAAGAAATGATGCGGCCCGAAGAGGAGCGAGCCGTGTTCGCCCTTTTTGACAACCACGTACTGCGGGCCCATCGATCGGATCCGGTTGCCGGCCTTGATGAGACTGGTCTCACCCGTCAGTTCGCGGGCTTCGCTGTCGTTGAGAATGAGCATGTCCACCCGGGTGAGAAGCTGCAGCAGTTCGGCCTTGGCGGTGTGGATCCAAAGATCCATGGTGTCGGCGATCACAAAACGCGGGCGCTCCATCTGGTCGAGCACGTGGATCTGGAGCGAGGGGGCGATATTCGCCAGAAGCACAAAGGGCGTGTCGGTGTAGGAAAGCGGAAGTTTGGGCTGGAAATCGGCGAACACATTCAGGTCCACGCTCAGCGTGTCCCGGGTGTTGAGATCCCAGTGGTACTCTCCCGACCAGCGGAAGGTCTTGCCCGGCACGATTTGCAGGCCTTCCAAGTCGATGCCGCGGGAGCGGAACAGATCGATATTGGCTTTTGGAAAATCATCGCCCACGATTCCGACCAGTTTCACGGGAGTGAAAAAAGAGGCGGCCAATGCGGCGTAGGATGCGGAACCCCCGAGGAGATCTTCTCCGGAGGCAAGAGGGGTTTTGACGGAATCGAGCGCAATGGAACCGGTAACAAGGATTGACATAAGTGTGCGAATGCTAGCCGGGACCGGCTTTTGGATGCAACAACAACCGGGATGTTTTCACAAGAGTTCTGAAGGCATGGTGATTCGGTCCATCGCCTTATTTTGTCGCAGCGGCGTCGATATCAAACAGCCATTTGAGGGCTCCCATGACAGCGTGAAGATCTTTATCCGGTAATCGTCCAATCATGCGCTTGAGTTCATGGTGCTGAATGGCTTGCTGATTCGATTGCACTACGGAGCGAAAGCCCGAGTCTGATCGGAATCCCGGCCTGCCGGGAACCCGCACGTCCGGTGGTGTGGGACCTGTGGCTGGCTGAGTAACCCTCAGTCCGTCACGGGGGCCCGATTCGGCCTTTTCATTTTTCTAGTTGCTTGGCAATCTCTACAGGCAGAAGTGCGATGAGTCCGGGATGACTCTCTGCCATACGCAGCATATCAGTAACATCCTTTTGGCGCTTGCTGGCCCTTCGGGTCGACTCCGACCAAGCTTTGATCTTGCCCCGCAGCGTGTCTTCAAGCGATGCAACTCGCATGAGCATTCCATGAACATCAGCTGCCACTGATCGCTCTGGAAACTCCTTGTAGAAATCCTCAGTGCTGATTTGGATGCTGACCTTTGAGCGTCCTTTCAAGTTAACCGACCATTGGAAACGTTCCGCTTTGAAACCTGATTCAGTCAATGCCTCAACACACTCCTCAACGCGATCTGTCGCGATAACGACATCGACGTCTGCAGTAGCCATCGGTTCATCCGACCAGTGGTTGACAGCTAGACCTCCAATCATGCACCACGGAATCTCGCGCTCCTCTAGAACGTTCACAAGGACAGCAACGTC
>DYRR01000152.1 GCA_020718605.1 Chthoniobacter flavus
GGCGGGTTTGCGCAACCCCGCCGTATTCAATTCGTAGGCCATGTCATGTTTGGCCAGCAGTTCCACCACCGGTTCGTAATACCGGCGCAGATCGCCATCCGGGCGGTGTCCAAATTTCTTTGCGAGATCCGCATGACCAAGAATATCGAACTGACCCGAACTCACCGCGCGGCGCACCGCGGCCCAGTAAAGGTCCCAGACCTCTTCCACTTTTCCCGGCTCGAAACGCGAGAGATATTTGGGATTATCGACATCCCACCCCGGCGCGATGTAATGCACGCTGCCGATCAAATAATCCCAGTCCGCCCTGCCCGCGAGATCCGCGATCCAAGCCTCCCCGCTCTCCAGATAATCGCACTCCAAAGCAATCAGCACCGGCAGCGGCGCGACCGCCTCCCGCGCTTCCTCAACCATGGCGAAATACTCCGGCAGATCCCCGATCCCCATCCGCCAGTCATCAAACGACCCGGGCATGGGATTGTGATCGGAGATACCGATGGACGCCAGTCCGGCGGCCTGTGCGGCCCGGGCATAATCCACCACCCTTCCTGCGGCATGGTGACAAAGAAAGTTGTGGGTGTGAAAATCGCGGAGTGGCATGGCACCACCACTATCAGAACCCTCGGCGCGACGCCAACCCTACTCCGCAAGTATCCCCGTGAGGCGCGGCTCGCGCTCCACCACCTCGGCGACGCCGGGATCGCAGGCCATTGCACACTGCAAATGGAACCGGGCCCTGGGCATGTCCCCCAATTCCGCCTCACAGCAGGCCACATTGAGCTGGAAAATCCCGGTCTGCCGCAGTCTGTGCGGAGCCCTGGCCCAAAGCGCGCGGGCCGCACGGGCACGCCGCATCGCCGAGAGTGCGGCCCCGCCGTGGATGTAAAATTCCGCCATCCCGGGAAACCGCTCGATCCCGGTCCGGGCAAGCCGGACCACCGATCCGAACTTGCGGAGCAGCATCAGCGCGATCAACCGGAAATGCAGCGCCACCGGCAGCTTCGCATCCTCCGCCGGCAGGGCATCCAGTTCGTGCAGTGCCTCGCGCGGCATACCCAGTTCCAGGTAGCCCAGGCAGGACTCCAGGACATGGGGCGCGGAGAGTTCGCCCGCGTTTGGCGATGGGAGCGGTATATTTTTCATGATCTTGCCCCAATTAAAAGCGATTTCCCTGCCAACTTTCGGAAAATATTTTGTGAATAGAAAAATCCCGTTCGCCGTCGAAGGTACCCTATGCTACCGTCCCCAATCGTGAAACGTCTCGTGCCCACCTCCTGCGCCACCCTCGCCCTCCTCCTCGCGCCTCTGGCTCTCCACGCCGAATCCCGCGTGGAATGGATCAAAAAAAACGTCGCAGCCGAGGCGGAAAAGCAGTCCAAGTCCAAATCTTCCTCAAGCAAAAAGAAATCCAAGCCGGACGGTCCTCCAAGCAATCAAAACAAACCCGACCACCCTCAGGGCCCGGGCGGACCGCCTGACAAAAAGAGCCACCCAAAACCCCCGAGTCATGACCGGGACAGAGATCGGGACAAATCCCGTCCGGACGACCGGCACCGCTCCGACGATTACCGCAGGGACGATGTCCGACACGGCGGCTGGCCTTCCCATTATGCCCCCGTTCCCATCCCCGGGTATCCCCGATACTACGGCGCCCCCGGCTGGGGTGGACCCCCTCCGACCATCATTCGCACCCCTGCCTATAACACCCGCTACGTCTATTCCTATTCCCGCAGCGATGCCGGAAGCGACTTGGGGTATGCCGTGCAGCGGGCCCTGGCACGACGCGGCTACCCCATCGGCCCCATCGACGGGGTGATCGGATCACGGACCCGGGCGGCGCTCGCCGATTTCCAGGACCGCTCCGGCATTCCACCCACGGGTCGGATCGATGAACCCACCCTGTGCGCGCTCGATCTGGTGTCCTATCGCTGAACACCCGGCGCATCCCCACTTGAGCCGGGTGCGGATCCATGGTTGAATGGCTGTCATGAATCCATCGGCGTCACTCCCGCGTTTGGGTATTGGAATTTTTTCACTGTTTGCGGGCATGGCCCTGTTTCCGGCCTTGGCGTCCGACCCCGCCGTGTCACAGACGACCGAACGGGATCTTGTGGGATACGGACGCCTTGCGGCAAAACTCGGGTCCGGCATGCCGGACGGACGCTCGGTGATCGCCTGCCTGGTGGAAGGCGGAGGCACAGCGCCCCCCGGTCAGGTCGCTCCAAATTTCATCGGCAAAGACCTGCGGTTCCCCGCCGGCATCCGGACCTTCACCGATCACGCCAACATGACCGGCACGCTTTTTTTTGGCGGATACAGTCTGGCACCGGGCCTTCGGGAGATCGACATGTTCACCGCCGGCACCTGGGGCGAGAATGTCCTGCTGCACCGGGGCACGCCTCTCGAAGTGTCGCCGCAAAGGGCCGATGTGGAAAGCCACAGTTGGATCCACGACGGTGACACGCCCGAACTCGACCGCGACATTCTGCGCCGCATCGATCTCATGGTCGCCCGCGACGACGTGCTGGTGGTCACCACGCTCAGCAACGGAAAATTCACCGTCTTTCCCGGCATCCCGTCGGCCGCCCACAACGCCCTCACCGCAGGGGTCAGTAGCGGCGAGCACAGCCGGGGCGGCCCCAAGACCGAGGGCGCGGGCCGCCTCAAGCCGGAGATTGTGGTCCCCGTGGATGTCACCAGCAAAGCCGCGCCGGTGGTGGCTTCGGCGGGCGCTCTCCTCATCGACGCCGCGCGGCGCAACCCCGACTGGAAATCCGCCGACGCATCCATCGCCGCGCGGGCGCTGCTGCTGGCGGGCGCCGACCGAAAGCCTTTCCCCGCCTGGACCCGCACCCCGGACCGCCCCATCGATGCCGTCTTCGGGGCGGGCCAACTGGATGTGTTCCGCAGCTATCACCTTCTTTCCGCCGGACGCGCGCCGGGCGGCAAGGAACGGGCGTTCGGCGCGTGCGGATGGGATTGTGCGCCCATGGCCAAACCGGTTCGCTTCTATTTCTTTGATGTGACGCCCTCGGATTCGGGGGAATTTTCCGCCGCGCTGGTATGGAACCGGGAAATCGCCAACGGGCTCAAAGCCCCGGTCTGGGGAAGCCTGCAAGCCCGCATCCCCCGCATGGAACTCCGCCTCTACAAAGCCAGCGGATTTTCCGTGGGCGCTCCGCTCGATTCCTCGACGCAGCGCGACGCCCCGCTCCAGTATCTGCGCCTGTCCCGGCTCGATCCCGGACGCTACGCCCTGGAGATCACCACCGAAGATCCCGGCACCCCCTGCGCCATCGCCTGGCGCTGCGCTCCGTAGTCACGGACCGATAAAACCAAAACATCGTCAGTATTATACCATCCAGTGAAGTGCATACTCATACGTATGAGCTTGACTATTTGTTATTGATAATTCAAATTGCTCCGTATGCTCCGCATTGCTCCGCCAACCCAGAAACAAATCGCAGCGAGGCTGGGGGTCTCTCAGTCGCTTGTTTCAAGGGCGTTATCCGGAAACGCGAGGGAGATTGGGGCAACCGATGTGACCATCAAAAAAATTCAGCGTGCGGCGACGGAATGGAACTACCAACCGAGTGCCACGGCACTCGCCCTGCTCGGCGCCCCGACGCGCACGATCGGAGTCATCGTCAAAAATTTTGATGATCCGTATTTCGGAAAACTCATCGGCGCTCTTCAGTCCCTGGCCAGCGACAGTAAGCATTCCCTCCTGCTGACAGGGCCGAGCAAAGAAGATCTCTCCGGGCTGCAAAGGCACCGTGTGGATGGCGTAATCATGGCCGGCAGCGATTTCCAGCCGGAGGGCCTGACGACATTTGCGCGGGCAGGAATGCCAGTCGTGCAAATCGGAACGGGCACGGCTTTCCCCGGCGCGACGCAGATTCACATGGATGAGAAGTCCGGGATCGACGAGGTGGTCCATTACCTTGCCGGACTCGGCCACCGGGAGATCGGATTTGTCGCCAAGGAGGCGGGAGCGAACCGCCGCCGCGCTGAAATGCTGCGGCATGCGCTCCGTGCGTGCGGTCTTTACGTTCGGGCAAAATCGTTTGTTTCTTTCGAGGGGACCGATGGGCAGGCTGCCGAACGCACGGTCAAGGCACTTCTTGGCCTTGCCAGAATGCCGACGGCGGTGGTTGCCGCTGAGGATTCCATCGCGCTGGCACTTCTGCGCGCCTTCCACGAAGCGGGGTTGCGCGTGCCGCAGGATATTTCGATTGCAGGCATTGACGACATCGCCGCATCAGCACAGTCCATCCCTCCGCTGACGACGCTCCGGCAGCCCATTTCCGAAATGGCCGCCGCGGCATTCCACGCAATCGGCGGACGGCAACACGCGAGGGTATCCATTCCTGGAAAACTCATGATCCGAAGATCCTGCGCAACCAATCTCACACACAAAATAATCCCATGAAAACACACATCGCAAAAACCAAACAGGAATCCGGCGCGGCCGCTGCCGCGCTCGGCGCAAAACTCATCCGCGAAGCCATCCGGAAAAGAGGGAAAGCCAACATCATCGTGGCCACCGGCGCCTCGCAGTTCGAGATGATCGAGCGGCTTGTCAAAGAGCCGAAGATCGACTGGACGCGCGTCACCGCCTTCCACCTCGACGAATACGTCGGCATGCCGATCACGCATCCGGCCTCATTCCGGAAATATCTTTGGGAGCGGTTCGTTTCGCGTCTTCCGCTTCCGCTTGCCGCATTTCACTACATCAATGGAGAGGGCGACGCCAAGGCGGAGTGCCGTCGGGTCGGGACGATCATCGCCAAGCACCCGATCGATGTCTGCTTTGCAGGAATCGGCGAGAACGGGCATCTGGCATTTAACGATCCGCCGGCCGACTTCAAAACCGCAGCCCCGTATCTCGTCGTCAACCTCGACGAAGCCTGCCGCAGGCAGCAAATGGGGGAGGGATGGTTCAAAACGCTCAAGCAG
>DYRR01000153.1 GCA_020718605.1 Chthoniobacter flavus
CTGAGCAGACTCTGGGATAGGCGACACTTCGCCTATCCCAGAGTCTGCTCAGTAACGCCTCAGCGGAGTTTCATGGGGCCGCCTGTTTCGGGGCCAGAACATCGCGGATCACGCGGGCGAGCGCTTCTGTCTTGTAGGGTTTGGCCACCATCCCGTCGAATCCATGCTGGCGGAATTCCGCCATGAGCGTGTCGTTGCTGTATCCGCTGGAGACGATGGTCTTCACGCCGGGATCGATCTGGCGCAGGCGCTGGGTGGCCTCGTAGCCGCCCATGCCGCCGGGAACGGTGAGGTCCATGATGACCACCCGGAAGGGATCGCCGGTTTTCAGCGAGTTCGCGTATTTTTCAAGGAGTTCCCTGCCATCAATGGCGGTGGTGACTTTGTAGCCGAAAGTTTCAAGAAGTTCCGAGACCGTTCTGCGGATATCCTCATCGTCATCCATGAGCAACAGGCTGCCCGAGCCGATCAGGGACTCCTGTGTTTCGTCGGGATCCGGCACGGGTTTGCGGTCCGAAGCGGGGAGGTGCAGGATAAACGTGGTTCCTGCCCCTTCGTGGGTGTCCACTTCGATGTGGCCCTCGTGTTGCCGGACAATGGAATAGGCAGTGGCAAGACCCAGCCCCGACCCGGAGGTTTTGGTGGTGAAAAACGGCTCAAACAACCGCGGCAGGATCTCCGGGGGAATGCCGGTCCCAGTGTCGGCCACTTCGATGCGGACATAACGTCCCGGACAGAGTCCGGTGGAGTCCTCGGCGGGCACATGGGCGTTGCGCGCCCGCACCGTGAGAGTGCCGGCGCCGTCCATGGCGTGCAGCGCATTGATGGCGAGATTGTTCAGCACCTGACTTATCTGTCCGGCATCGGCTTCCACCGGCCAGAGACCCTCCTCCAATTCGAATTTGGTTTCGGTGCCGCATCCATGCAGGACAAATTCGATGGAATCCCGGATGATCTCCGCAAGATGATGGGTGTTGCGGATGGGGGCGCCACCCTTGGAGAAAGTAAGAAGCTGCTGGGTGAGATCGCGGGCCCGCAGCGAGGCCTTTTCGGCGTCGCGGAGGCGTCCCTGCAACTCCTCATGACCGTTGGCGGACAGGCGGGCGAGGGAGAGATTGCCGATGATTGCGAGGAGAATATTGTTGAAATCGTGTGCGATGCCGCCGGCCAGAACTCCGAGGGATTCCAGTCTGGCCGCGCGGTGCATTTCGGCGGCGTGTCTCTGGCGTTCGGTGATGTCGCGGGTGTTGAGCACAAACCCGGCGACTTCCGGCATGTGAAGCATGTTGCTGGCGATGGATTCCATCGTAAGCCAGCTTCCGTCGGCATGTTGGACCCGGTAGGTGCAGGAGGCGCGCATCCCGGCACCCAGATCGCGCATGTGGAATTCATGATTCAATCGATGGACATCATCGGGGTGAACCAGCTTGAGGGCATCCATCCCCACCAGCGATTCCCCGGGAAATCCCAGGATTTGCTCCACGGCGGGGCTCATGTAGCGGATGTGGCCCGTGGCATCGAGCACCGTCACCACGTCCGAGGAGTTTTGGACGAGGCTTCGGAATAATTCGTCATTCTGCCACAGACTTCTCCCGCCCGCCGTCCTGGGACCGACATCCGCCACCTCGATAAGCACGGCCTCGGTGGCGCCGCCGTCGCTGATGAGCGGAGTGATGCGCACATGATACCGGCGTTGTTCCGCCCCTTCGTAGAGAAAACTGCAATCGAAACGACAGTGGGTGCCGGCTGCGGCGGTTTTGAAGTTCTCGCGGAAGGCGGGCACCGCCTCTGCGGGGAAAATCGCGTCCAGTTCGTGTCCCTCCTCGATCGGGTGGTCGAAGTAGCGTTGCACCCACGCGGCGGCCACGGGGTTGAACCAGCGCAGGCGTCCTTCCGGGTCGAATAAAAAGCTGCATGTCTTCGCCGCCAGCACTGCCGCACGCTGGCGGGCCAACTCCGACGCCCCGTTCGGAGGGTCCGTGATGGTTGAGTTGGAGCTCATGTGATTGAGGGGGGATTTTGGGCGGGCTCAAACTCTGGAAGAGACAACCCCGGGGGGGCATTGTCCGCTACCCGGGGACATTCGACAATTTCAAAATGTGCAAAAAAAGAGCGCGGACATCACGGTCCGCGCTCCTGTGTAATTCGGAGAGAGACTTGCCGGTTTACTCGGGTTTGTCGCCCCTCCTGTGTTTGCCGGGGTTGCCTTCCGGTCCACCGGGACGCAGCATCGGGAAACGATCCCCCAGCTTTTCCAGGATGGGGGCAAGGGTCGGGTCTTTTTTCAGAAGAGCGGCCTTTACGGTTTCGCGATGAGATTTCATGGCCGCCTCAAGGGCTTCCCTCGAGGTCTTCACGTCGGCTTCATCGCGGATAGAATCCATGGCGGTTCTGAGTTTGTCCTTTTCCTCCTGTGTCAGATCAGGGCCGCGGCGCATTCCTTTTCCCTTGCTTTCGGCAGGAGGAGGCGGAGGTGCGTCGGGCGTATTCTCGGCCCGCAGAGCGCCCGGCGCGAGCAGGGAGGTCAGGAGCAGTGTGGATAGTATATATTTTTTCATTGTGCGTTATTTTGTTTTTGTTTGTTGTGTGTGGATGGGAACAGGTTCTGCGGATGGAAACCCGCGGATGCGCCGGAAGTTGCGCACAAGTCGGGAAAAAGCCGGGCCGACCGCACGGATTGGTTACAGGGGAGATCTTGGCACCGAAGTGCCGCGGCTGAATTCATTGAGGCACGCGAGGCCGATCGCCAGTGCGTCCGCCGCGTCGGGCGACGGGGTTTCGCGCAGTTCCAGCAGTGTGCGCACCATGAATGCCACCTGATCTTTCTGTGCTCCGCCCCGGCCCACGACGGCCTGCTTGATCCGTCTCGGGGCGAATTCATAGACCGGAAGTCCGGCCTGGGTCGCGGCCAGCACGGCGGTGCCCCGGGCCGCTCCGAGGGTGATGGCCGTGCGGAAACTTTGGACATAAATCACGCCCTCGACGGCGCAGAGCACCGGTGAGAATTCCGCAATCACGTCGCGCAACCGTTCGTGGATGCGGAGCAGGCAGGTGCTTTGGCTGAGTTTCTGCGGGTTGCGGATTTCACCAAAGGAAACCGCCCGTGCCTTGCCCTGCACGGACTCGACGATGCCGTAGCCTGTCCCTCGAAGAGAAGGGTCGATGCAAAGGATGCGGCCGGGCGAACTCATGGGATTTGGCGGCAGAGGCGGGGCACGACGCGTCCGAGAATCGCGGCACCGCGTTCCACTTGATCCTCGGGAATGCCAAACGAGAGGCGCAGGCATTGCCCGGGATGATCCCATTTCTCCCGCAGCCCGGGGGTGAACCGATCCCCGGGAATCACCAGCAGACCTTCGCGCTTCAATTCCATGTAGGCTTCGGAAGCCGATACTTTGAGCTCCGGAAGCCACAGCCAGAGGAAAAATGCGCCTTCATTTTCATGGAGCCGGAAGTCCATGCCCGACGGCAGGGCGGCCTTCACCGTTGCGGCCGCATGGGCCGCGCGGCGGGCATAGTAGGGCCGTATTGCCTCGCGGCACAGGGCTTGAAGCCGTCCGGACCGGATCAGCGGTGTCACGAGCGCCTGGCCCACCGAGGGGTTTGCGAGCGCAAGATTGGCGTTCATGCGGGCCAGGGCCGCCGCGATGGGCGCGGGAGCGGCGAGAATACCGGTGCGGGTGCCCGGCAGCCCCAGTTTGGAGAGGCTGAAAGCGTGGATCGTGTGCGGCGTCCATAGGGCGGCGGCCGGGCGGTGGATTACTCCGGGAAAAGGCATTCCGTAGGCGTTGTCGGTGACCAGATAGGCATCGGACTTCTGCGCGAGCACCTCGAGTTGCCTCATTTCCTCGTCGCTCACCACGTTGCCTGTGGGGTTGGTCGGACGCGACAGGCACAGCATCGCGGTGTCCTCCGGCAACCGTAGCCGGTCGAAATCGATACGATACTTCATGCCCCGTTCTCCGCGCAGTTCGATGGCCCCGGGCACTCCCAGAAAGGTGCCGGGATCGATGGCCTGATCTCCGTAGCCGATATAATCCGGCAGCAGCGGAAAAACCACCCGCCGCCGTCGGGCGCCGCATTGGCCCCCAATCAGATTGAACAGCAAAAACATGGCCGTCTGGCTTCCGGAAAACACCGCGAGATTTTCCGGCCCGATCTCCCAGTCAAATGCGTTGCGCAGATGTTCCGAAAAAGCCTCCAGAAACTGGATTTTTCCCCGGGGACCGTCGTAGTCGCCCAGTGTGCTTTCCAACTGGCCCGGCGTCTCCCCCATCTCCAGCCAGCGTTCGCGCCAGAGGGCCTCCGATTCCGGGATGTGGGCGGGATTGCCACCCCCCATCTGGATCCTATGTCCTCCCGCGACCGCCTCGCCCAGGTCTTCCATTAGCTCATTGATGCCGCTGCGCGCGGAGAGCCGGCTGCCGATATCCGAAAAAAGGGGATCTTTCATCATGGCCCCGCCACGCGGAATCCGCGCGCTCCGAGCAACTCCCGGATTTTTTCCGCCATTTCGCCCTGGATTTCAATCTCCCGGTTTTTTACCGCGCCGCCGGTCCCGCATCCGCGCCGCAAATCCGCTGCCAGTTGCGCGATGGTTGCCGCCGGTGTTTCTGTGGAAAATCCCGAGATCACCACCACGGTGCGGCCCGCGCGGTGCGCCGTCGAGCGGCGCAACAAAAGCCGTCCGCCCGCCGGAATGGCCGATGGAGTCGGAACGGCCTCCGATCCGGGGGGCAATCCCGCAGCATCCAGGGACGCGAACGCGTTTCCCATCGGGGAGGGAGGCGCATTGATCGGGATGCGGCGGGACTCAGGGTTGCGGGAACTCATGGGGTTTGGCCAGCCATGATGGCACACTTTTTCCGGGGGGAAAAGAAAACGAACATCGAACGCCCAACTTCCAACGTCCAACGTCCAACGTCCAACGTCCAACGTCCAACTTCCAACTTCCA
>DYRR01000154.1 GCA_020718605.1 Chthoniobacter flavus
TTTCCTCATCAAGTTCATGGCCATACAGCGGATAGCAAACCTCCGTCCGTAGCGTGTCTCGCGCGCCCAGTCCCGCGGGCTTGATCCCGTGAGGCGCCCCTGTTTCCATTACTCTGGTCCAGATGGAGCAGATTTCTCCCGCTGGAGCGACGATCTCGAAGCCATCTTCGCCCGTGTAGCCGGTGCGGGCCGCGATTACGCCGCTGGCTCCGATTTGCAGAGCCTGGTTTTTCCTCAATTGACTTGGCTTGCCGCCGGACACCTCAGGGGCGGGGAAAACCGAGTCAATAAACCCGGCGACATTCGGTCCCTGCACAGCGACCGCTCCCATCGAGTCCGAGCGGTCCTCAATGGTCACGCTCATCCGTTCCGGCGCGAATTCCAGCGCGTGGCGCATCCATTGCAAATCAGCCTCGATCCGGGAGGCATTCACGATCAGCAGGAAGCTGTTCTCTTCGAGGCAATAGACGTAAAGGTCGTCCACGACGCCTCCCCGCGGGTTGCACAGGATAGAGTACTGCCCCCAGCCGGGACGCAGCCTCGTGACGTCATTCGTCAGCAGAGAGTTGAGAAAGCTTCCAGAATCCCCGCCCGAGACGAAGACCTCGCCCATGTGCGAGATGTCGAAAATGCCGCAGGCGGTCCGGATCGCCTTGTGCTCGTCCATGATGCTTGTGTATTGGACGGGCATCTCCCACCCGCCGAACTCGACGAGTTTTCCTCCCAATTGCCTGTGAACCTCGAAAAGTGGTGTTCGCTTTAGCATTCTGCTCCAATCATATCCGGGCCGAAGCCGATTGCAAATCGGCGCTCCATCCCATTCCGCATTGAATTTATCCTCGAATGCCTCATGCTGGCGGAATGACAGTAAAAAATGCTGTGAAGCTTCCTCCATCTCACGACTGGCGCACCACCGATTCTGACGAGCTGGCCAAGCGACGCGAGCGCGCGCGGCAGGAGTCTTTCGCGATTTCAAATGCCACGCCAGCCAACCCCATCTTCTCAAATTTCCGGGTAAAGTCCGGCAGCGGGCTGACCTACTCGGTCGAGGTGCGCGACCTGCGCGCGCGGCAGTTTGCCTGCGACTGCGTGGATTTCCGAATCAACGGACTGGGTTCCTGCAAGCATGTCGAGGCTGTGCTGCTTCAACTCCAGGCGCGACACAAGACCCTGTACCGCACGGCGCTGGCCTCCAATTCCGACCGCATTGAAATCACGCTGGACCACGCCGCCGACACGGTCAGGGTGCTCCGCGGCGGCAAACCGCCGCCGCGAGGCGTCGCCAAGTGGTTCGGTGTGGACGGACGACTGGTCGGAGGTTCCCCGGAACAGGCGGTGGAAGCGCTGCGGAAACTCGGCGCCGAGAGTCTGCCGCAAATCCGGATTTCGCAGGAACTCGGTCCCTGGCTGGAGAACCGGCGGCGGGTTGCCGAGAGCAGGGAGCTGCGCCATCAATACGAGATCAGGGTCCAAAGCGGCGAATGGCCGGCGCATGAAACAACCGTGCCGCTGTTTCCCTACCAACGGGAGGGGATGCTGCATCTGGCGTTTGCGGAGCGGGCGCTCCTGGCGGATGAGATGGGGCTGGGCAAAACCATTCAGGCGATTGCCGCCTGCGCGCTTCTGCATCGGATGGGTCAGGCAAAGCGCGCGCTGGTGGTCACGCCGGCCTCGCTCAAGACCGAGTGGGAGGAGCAAATCCGCCGATTCACCCCTCTCGATTATCAGTTGGTTTTTGGCGGCAAAAACCGGCGTCTCCAGGCATTCCAAAAGAGCGCTTCCACGCCATTTTTCACCATCGTCAATTACGAGCAGATGGTGGCCGACGCCCTGGATGTCAACGCGCGCCTGGTGCCGGACATTGTGGTGCTGGACGAGGCCCAGCGCATCAAGAACTGGAACACAAAGACCGCGCAGGCGGTGAAGAGGCTGCGGAGCCGATACGCCTTCGTGCTCACCGGCACACCCATCGAGAACCGCATAGACGAGCTGCAATCCCTGATGGATTTCCTGAACCCTGCCGCGCTGGGCCCCCTGTTCCGCTTCAACCGGGATTTCTATGATCTGGACGACCGCGGACGCCCCTCCGGCTACCGGAATCTGGATGTGCTCCATCAGCGAGTGAAGCCGTACATGCTTCGACGACGCAAGGCCGAGGTGGAGACCGAGCTTCCCGAGCGCACAGACCGGAATCACTTCGTGGCCATGAGCGACCTGCAACAGCAGAATTACGCCGCTCACGAGCAGCAGGTCATGCGGCTTGTCAACGCGATGAAACGCCGCCCACTGACGAAGCAGGAGCAAGACAAGCTCCAGCGGGAACTGGCGATGATGCGGATGATCTGCGACACAAATTACATCCTGGACCCGGAGGACGACACATGCCCGAAGCTCGCCGAGCTGGGAAGGGTGCTCGATGATTGCGTCGAGAATGACGCCAAGGTCATTGTCTTCTCGGAATGGGAGCGGATGTTGATGCTTGCGCGAGGGCTTTGCGAGAAGCGAGGCATTGGCCATGCGTGGCATACCGGCAGCGTTCCCCAGTTGCGCCGCCGCGCGGAGATCAACGCCTTCAAGTCCGATCCGGCCTGTCGGGTCTTTCTAAGCACGGACGCCGGAGCAACCGGTTTGAACCTCCAGAACGCCAGCGTGGTGATCAACTGCGATCTTCCCTGGAACCCCGCCAAGCTCGAGCAGCGCATCGCCCGCGCCTGGCGAAAAAACCAGACCCGGCCCGTGACGGTCGTCAACCTGATCTCGGAAAACACAATCGAACATCGAATGCTCGAGACGCTGGCGTTGAAGCAGACCGTCGCCGCCAGCGTTCTGGACCGTCCGGGCGAGGTCAAGGAAATCAAACTGCGCAGCGGACGCCAGGCATTTGTCGAGCGGTTGCAGCAGCTCGTCACTCCATCCGGCGACCCGGCGTCGTGGCATGGCACGGCGCCGGGAAGCGCCGAATCCGCCGCCCGAACCGCGGCCAGGAAGCTCCCGACGGACCCCGCGGTGGCCTTCGCGCAAATCGCGGCGGAGCGAATCAATGGCGCCATGCTGCGCTGCGAGGAGCGCTACCCGAGCGACGCGACGCATTCCGTGCTTGTGGTTGTGGTTGAACGGGACGCGCCGCAGCATCGGGCAAGGCTGGAGGCCCTGCACGGCGAGCTCTTTGGCCCGGGCAAGACGGACCCGCTGGCGCCCGTGCGGCTGGAAGTCATAGACCGCGCGACCGATGAAGTCATCCAAAGGCTGATTGACGCGGGACTCATAGCGAGAACCACGCGCGCCTCCCGTCCGCTGTTTCCCGCTGAAAATTCCGCCGAAACGGCGCCGCTCTCGGACGCGGAAAAGGCCCAGTTGGCCGCGCATCGGGACCGCGCCTCGCGCAAGCTCAAGATGGCGTCCGTGCTCGGCGGGTCAGGCTTTGGCGAGGAAGCGCGCCCGGCGCTGCTCGATGCCATTCATTCTCTCGGATGCATGCACGCCGTCGAACGCCGGCTGCCCAAGCCCTCCGAGCCGAGGCACACGACCCAACCGCCGCTCTCCTGCGCGCTGGGGGACTCCCTTCCGCTCATCAAGGCGTTTCTCGAGGATGCGGCGGTGGAATGGAAACCGGTGACCGACGCGCTGGCCGCATTCGTTCAGCCCGCCTGAAATCCGGGGAGGGATGGCTGTGGCCGTCCGGAATGGGCGGCCGAGGCCGGGAGTTTCATCCTAACCGGCTGAATCAGAAGCGGCGAAGGATTGTGAAATAGCCGGGGCGGATCCTTCTCGGGCATCAATCCTGCTTACTCGGAGGCGTGTACTTGGACTACTTTGGACTGACAGAACCGCCGTTCGACATTACGCCGAACCCGAAGTTCATGTTTTTTAGCCCAAAACATCGGGAGGCATACAACCACCTGATGTATGGCATTCGGGAGCGGAAGGGGTTTGTACAATTAACCGGAGAGGTGGGCGCGGGGAAAACCACGCTATGCCGAACCATATTGGAGAACCTGGAGGAGCGTTTTTCAACCGCTTTAATTTTTAACCCGGTGATGAGCGCGGACGAATTGATCCGTGCCATCGCCGCCGAGTTTTCCCTCCCGGTGAACGGGCTGGACCGGCTCGAGGTCGTTTCGGTCATCAACCAGTTTCTGCTTCAGCAGGTCGAGTGCGGTCGTGAGACAGTGCTGATCATTGATGAGGCGCAGGATCTGACCGAGGAACTGCTCGAACAGGTCCGGCTGCTGTCCAATTTGGAGACAAACAGCCGCAAATTGCTGCAAATAGTGCTGATGGGACAGCCGGAACTGCGGGTCCGGCTGAACAGCCATAAGCTGCGGCAGCTCCGGCAACGCATCACGGTTCGCTACCACTTGCAGCCGCTGAACATGGCTGAGGTGAAACAATACGTGTCACACCGGCTGCACCTGTGCGGTGGAAACGGCACACCATGTTTCACCGGGCCGGCCTTTTGGCGGATGCATCGCTACAGCGGCGGCATTCCACGGCTGATTAACGCGGTGTGCGACAAGGCGCTTCTGGCGGGATACGTTCATCAAAAAAAGCGGATCGGTTATTCCATCGTTTCTCGCGCGGTTCGCGAGCTGGAGGGAGACATACATTCATGAGTCTGATCAATGACGCATTAAAACGGGCTCAGGAAGTCGAAGCCCGCCCCATACCCGTCGGCCCCATGCTGCGTCCGGTCGAACCGGAGCACCAGGCGGTGAAGCGCGCCGGGCTGATGCTGCCCGTCGGACTGGCGCTCGTGGCCCTTTGCACCCTGTTTTTCGTTTGGAGGCTGGCCTATTCAAAAGCCGTCCCGCATCCATCCACTCACGCCAAAGCATCCGCGCCAGCCAAGCCTCTGTCGCAGGAACCGCCTCCGGAGCCCGCGCCAGTGGTCAATGACATGACACAGGCGAGCCAACCGGCCGCACCAGAACCTCCCGC
>DYRR01000026.1 GCA_020718605.1 Chthoniobacter flavus
TTTTTGGGAGGCGAGATATTCCGGATGAACCCGCACCACGAGGGTTTCCTCGTAGTAACTGCGGTTGAAGATGCCGATGCGCCCGCGCTCGGGCAGGTGCCGCACGCAACGCCAGAGATAATCGTGGTCGAGATCCTCGGAGGTGGGCGACTTGAAGGAGGCCACCTGGCATCCCTGCGGATTCACGCCGGACATCACATGCTTGATCGCGCCGTCCTTGCCGGCGGCGTCCATCGCCTGGAATATCAGCAGCAGTGCCCAGCGATCCTGCGCGTAGAGCACATCCTGCAGCTCGGCCAGCAGTTCCACACCGGTCTGCAACGCCTCCTGCGCCCGGCTCTTGTCTTCCGACTTGAGATCGCCCGTGTCGCCGGGGTCATGGTCTTTGAGGGAAAATTTAGCCGCGTTGGTCACCCGGTAGGGGGCAATGAGTTCGCGCGCCGCCTCAATGATTTTGGATTTTTTCATACAGATGCAGACTGGCAGAAGAATCGATGCCGCACAACCTGTAATGAGCTTGTTATTGTGGGCCGGTTGAAATTACCCTGCCGTCCCGATTTCCGCCGTGCCTGCGCGTTTCAGACATCATTACCGCTTTCTTGCGACGCTTGCGTGCGTGGCGACCATTGGCTGGATGCTGGTGCTGGACAGGGTGGGGGAGGCGGAACCCTGGATCGGTGTGCTGCTTTTTGCGCCGGGCTGGGTGTGGGTGGTCCCCGTCCTTCTGCTCGCACTCGCCGGGTGGAAATGGAAATTGCGCTGGGCGTGTCTGCCTGCGGCGGTGGCGGCCTGGGTGGTGTTTGGAGTGCTCGACTGGCGGCCTCCCCGCCCGGTGCTGCCCGCCCGCTCGCCGATCACTCTCTTTGCCTGCAACCGTGGCGGATTTGGCGATGAATCGGTCTTTCCCTTTATCAAAAAGTTGGATGCGGATCTTGTGATCCTGCAAGAGTCCAATGAGATCGGGCCGCATCTCAGGAACACCCATCCCTCGCTCCATGTCGCCTGGGAAGATCAGTATGTGCTCCTGAGCCGCTTTCCGATTCGCGGGGTCCGCCCGCTTTACCTCTTCACGGGACATCGCCGGGAGCCTGTGGCTGCGCGGTTTGAAGTGGAAGGACCGCAGGGATTGTTTGCCGTTTATGCCGTTCATCTGCCCACGCCCAGGGACGGGTTGCGGGCGGTTCTGTTCACCCGCCAAGGGATTCAATTCCCCCGCAGCGACGGCCCCTACGGACGCCTGTGGTGGGAGAACCGGATCGCTGTGGCTGCGGAACTTGCCGCATGTCTCCGCTCGGAGAGGCTGCCCTGGATCGCTGCGGGAGATTTCAACGCGCCCTCCTTCGGCAGGGTCTATCGGACCATGGAACGCGAGGGCCGCGACGCCCACTCGGAGGCGGGTGCGGGATTTGGTTGGACCTTTCCTTCACACCTGCCTTTTCCGAAAAGCCTGGCCCAGCCGTGGCTGCGACTCGATCACGTCTTCGTGGGGCCGGGTTGGGGGGTGTTGCAATGCCGGGTGGAACCTTTCCGGAAAGCCCAGCATCGGGGGGTGGTTGCCCGCCTCGCTTTTCCGTGCTTGGAATCCGGCGAATGACGTGGTCTATTCGCCGTTTCCCATGAAACACCTGCTCTCCATCGAATCGCTTTCCGCCGACGAGATTCTCGCCTGCGTGGATCTGGCCGCCACGATGAAATCCGCCAGAGGCGCGCATACCCCGCAGCCCCTCGACGGCCAGTGCTGGGCACTCATTTTCAGCAAATCCTCCACACGCACCCGGGTGAGCTTCGAGGTGGGAATCCGGGAGTTGGGCGGCTCCCCGATGTTTCTCGCGGCGGCGGATATTCAGCTCGGACGCGGCGAACCCATCAGGGACACCGCCCGGGTGATGGGCCGGATGCTGCACGGCGCGGTGATCCGCACCTTTGCGCAGGCCGATGTGGAGGATTTTGCGCACTACGGCGGCATTCCCACGATCAATGCGCTCACCGATGACGAGCATCCCTGCCAGGTCCTTGCGGATCTCTTTACGATGCGAGAAAAACTCGGGTCCATCGGGGACCGCACGGTTGCATTCATCGGCGACGGCGATTGCAATATGGCCCGCTCGTGGCTGTGGGCCGCAAAGAGGCTTGGTTTCCGGCTCCGGGTTGCCGCTCCCGCCATGTATCAGCCTTCCAAGGAATATCTGACCCGCGTGGACGCCCCCAATATTTCCGTCACCGACAGCATCGAAGACGCCGCGCGCGGGGCCGATGTGTTGTACACCGACGTGTGGGTGAGCATGGGCAAGGAGGAGGAGGCGGCTTATCGCATGGCCCAGCTTTCGGGCTACCAGATCGATTCCAAGCTGGTCGGGCTCGCCGCCCCCGGGGCGATTGTCATGCACTGTCTGCCCGCCTATCGGGGCAAGGAAATCTCTGAGGAGGCGTTGGAGGCGCACGCGGACACCATCTTCACTCAGGCCGAGAACCGCCTGCACGCGCAGAAAGCCGTGATGGCACTGTTGGTGGATTCGCCCGCATAGGGAGGGGCGGGAGGCGTTGGGCCACAAGCGCGTCAACGGGAGCCGGGCATGCGAAGCAGGGTTTTCAGCGCCTTCCAGCGTGAGCGGCGGGACGCTTCTGCGGCTGCGGCATGCTCCTTGGCTTTGAGAATTTTCAATTCCGCTTCCCTGGCCTTGAGCCGCTCGATCTGCACCGCCAGGAGGGACAGTGTTCCCGGAGAGGGAGGGGTTTGTCCGGCGGCGATGAAGGCGAGATTCGGGTGGCTGTTGAGTTCCGGGATTGTATCCCCGTCAAGGGTCGCGCACACGGAATCCAAGGCGGCATCGGACATTGTCGCCAGAGCCCGGGCCAGCGCGGTTTGGAAGACGTCCGCCCGGAAACTGGAGAAATTCATCCATGCATGCCGGAAATAATCGGCCAGTGCGGCGCGGACTTCCGGTCGGTCGGTATGCGGTGCGAGCGAGCGCATGAGATCGAGATGCACTGCGATCATTTCGCGGGTGAGATTCGCGGGTGCGGTATTCATCGTGTTGGCGGGATGCACCCGGTAGCGCATCAATGGCTCGGGCAGCACGCGGAGCTCGCCGAGAATCGCGGCAGTGGCCAGTGCGAAGTAATCGTGGGCATAGCGATACGGGCGGAAGGGATGCTCCATGAGCCAGGTTGTCCGCGCGAAAAGATTGCTGGTGGTGGCCGGAAAGTTGGCGATCCCAAGCCGGGCCGGCAGGCTCAGGGCAGCCGGGTCGGAGGACCATGCCGCATGAAACCATCGCGCCCTCCCGGATCGGGGGTCCAGGGGTTGATCCTCCGGGTCCACGAGTTCGAGGGCAGTGCATACCAGGGAGATTTCCGGGGATTGTTCCAGCGCGGTTTCGCAGATTTCCAGACGGGCGGGCAGGAACTGGTCGTCGGAGTTCAGGATGGCGACATAATCACAATCGGAAGCGAGCGCCACACCACGGTTGAGGGCTGCGTGGGCTCCCGCATTGCTCTGCCGGTGAATCTCAATGCGGGAATCCGTCACCGCCGCCGCGCGTTCCACGGAGTCATCGGTGGATCCGTCGTCCACGATGACAATGCGATCGGGCGGGCGGGTTTGGGCAAGCACGGATTCCAGCGTGCCACGTATGAAGGTGCCATGATTGAAGAGGGGAATGACAACCCCGATTCGTTTCATGCCGACCACTCCAGGAGTTGATCGACAAAGCCGGAACCCGGAGGGGTGGGAGCCTTTTTCATAAATGAAAAAAGCCGTCCCTCGCGCCGGTCGAGGCGGACATCCCTAACAAAGGCTTCGTTTGTCGTTTTCACCTCATATCCGGCGCGTCCCGACGGAATACCGTCGAGCAGCGTGGAAAAGACGTCTTCGGACCAGAGGGGGCGGTTGTCGATGGTCGCGCTGTTGGAGACCGCATGCAGTCTGCGCAGAATCCAGCCCACCAACAGGGTGTCGGTACCGAAAAGATGGATATGGCGGATGTTGTTCTGCTGCATTTGCAGGGCAAGATACAGAGCCTCCCGGCCCGCGTCCAAAAACACACGCGTTGGCAGGCTGATGTCAAATCGCTCCCGCCATCCCTCGATCCTGCGCGCCTCCTCGGGATTTTGGAGCCAAAGACCCTCGGTGGTCATCGCATCGGGAAGAAAACGGAGATGCTCCACTATTTCGGGGAGGGATGGAGTGAACGGATCTCCCGCCGCGAGACACCACACCCGGGTGCCAGCCTTGATTGCGGCGGCGATCCCCGGCTCCATGGACGGGTCGAGTCCGCCCGGCCATGTGCCAAGCACCAGGGCTGTTCCTTCCAGAGGTTGCGGATTTTCCGGCACGGGAACGTCGGCAGGAGGGATTGCCCCCGCATTGCGAAAGAGCGCTTCCAGCGCGGCGGAGGTCTCTTCCACGCGGAAAGTTTTTTCAAATTTGACCCGGCCCGCGTGTCCGAAGGTCATCCGCAGTTCATGATCGGCCAGCAGACGGAAGAGGGCGCTGGAAAGCCCGGAAATGTCGCCTCTCCCGACGAGATATCCCGTTTTGCCGTCCTCGACCATTTCGGGAACACCCCCGACGGAAGTGGAGACCACGGGACGCGCGGCCGCCATGGCTTCCAGGATCACGGTGGGCAGCATGTCGCTGGCTCCATCGGCCTCGATGTCGCAGGCCAGTGCAAACACGTCGCATTCCCGCAGCATCTCCGAAACCGTGTCCTGTGGAAGAACCCCCGGCAGGAACACCCGTTCGCGCAGCCCGAGATCCTCCACCAGGGCCTCAAGCCCGCCGCGCCACGGACCTTCGCCCACGATATTGCAGCGGAAATCCACCCCGCGCCGGAGCAGATCGGCGCAGGCCCGGATGAGGTGATGGAATCCCTTGAACTCCACCAGTCGTCCCACGCTCAGGATGCGCTGCAGTCTTGCCGCAGGCACCGGGGTAGGACGGAACCGTCCGGCGTCGATCCCGTTATAGACCAGTTGGATCTTGCCCGCCGATTCCGGATATTTTTCGGCAAGCACGTCCCGACTGAAGGCACTCACGGCCACCACGAAGGCGGCCGCCTGCACCAGCTCGCGCAACAGTTCCGGGTCCAGTTCCACCTGGAAATCCCGCGCGTGTGCCGTGAAGCTGAACGGGATGCCCGACATCGCATGGATGAACAGCGCGGTGTGCGCGGCGGGACCGGCAAAGTGCGCGTGGATGTGCCGGATCCCGGCCCGCTGAAAGCACTGGGCGAAGAAGACCGCGTCGCGCACCCGTTCCTCGGGACGTGTTTCCGGGAAGCGTCGGAGATGGTCCTCCAGGAGCGATTCCGGCCAAAGGTTGGATTTTCGTGCCTGCTGTTCCTGGAATACGAGCACCTGCGGGGGCGGCGCATGAAACACCGGTGCCCGCAGATCCCTCAGGTAATGGTGGCGGAAACTGTCGTGCGGAGGCCGGACCGCCCCCACCGCCAGGCGGACGCCGCGCCGCTCCAGCGCGAGCATTTCGGTGTCACAGAATGTCTGTGAGACCTCCGGATAGCGCGAAAAAAGATAGGCGATATGTGGAGGCTCGGACATGCGTTCGAGCCTGGTCAGCGCTTGAGCTGGCTGTCGAGCACATTCACCGTCTGTCGCAGCAGTTCATCCCCCACGATGCGTTCCTTCACGAGCCGGTGCGCGTGCAGAACCGTGCCGTGGTCGCGCCCGCCAAAGGCATCCCCGATGTCGTTCAAAGAGGAGCTGGTGAGTTCCCGGGAGAGATACATGGCCACCTGCCGGGGGAAGGCGATGTTGGCGGGCCGGCGTTTGCTGGTCATGTCCGCCAGCCGGATGTCGTAGTGCTCCGCGACGCGGCGCTGGATTTGATCGATGGTGATCGTCTGGCGCGCCTCCTCCTGGAGGATGTCCCTGAGCAGATTCTCGACAACATCGCGGGTGAGAGATTTTCCGCTGAGCGAGGCGAACGAGGCGACGCGCATGAGGGCACCTTCGAGTCGGCGGACGTTGCTTCGGATGCGGTCGGCGAGGAATTCGAAGATGGCGGGGTCGAGCTTGATCTGCAGAGTCTGGGCCTTTTTTCGGAGAATGGCGGTGCGGGTCTCCATGTCGGGCGGCTGGAGTTCCGCAGTGAGGCCCCACTCAAACCTGGAGACCAGGCGCTGCTCCAGATTGGCGATCTCGCTGGCCGGCCGGTCGCTGGAAAGAACAATCTGTTTGTGGCCGTCGGAGAGCGTGTTGAAGGTGTGGAAAAACTCCTCCTGCGAGCGTTCTTTGCCCGCAAGAAAATGAATGTCGTCGATGAGCAGCACGTCGGCCTGACGATATCGGCGCCGGAATTTCACCAGCGCATTGTTCTGGATGGCGTCGATGAATTCGTTGGTGAACTGCTCGCTGGTCACATAGACGACCTTTGCGTTTTTCTTGCGCTCGATCAGGTAATGCCCGATCGCGTGCATGAGATGCGTCTTGCCCAGCCCCGTGCCGCCGTAGAGGAAGAGCGGGTTGTAGGTGCGGGCCGGAGCCTGTGCCACCGCGAGGCACGCCGCATGCGCAAACTGGTTGTTGGTTCCCACCACATAGGATTCAAAAGTGTTGCGAGGATTGATCCCCGCCGCACCCGGCGAGACTTTCTCGGAGGGTTCACGCGGCTGCAGAGCCGATTGCTTTGGCGCGGATTTTTCTTCCGCGCCCGGAACAGGCGCGGGGATCTCGCCATTCTCGGCGAGCACGAATCGCACCCTTGGCGCACTGCCGAGCACATGCAGCGTGGCGGACTGAAGCAGGGGCAGATAGTTGGACTCGATCCAGAGTTGATAGATTTGATTGGGCACGCGCAGCAGGAGTTGATTCTCGCTGGCTTCCACCAAATCCACGCCGGCAAACCAGCGTTGATAAGTGTCCGGGCTGATGTGCGGCATCATGGCCTCGGAGATCTTGTTCCAAATGGGGCGGAAAGTATCCTTCATAACTGATTTGTCCACATGCCCTTGTTACGGAATCGCCACACAATCCGACCGGCGGTCCCCGTCAAGGACTCGAAAAAAACGCGGATCCCGATGCGCCAAGGGAGACGCCGGGAAGATGGTGGTGCGTTGTAAGTTCATTGTTAAGAGTTGGTTCTGCAATCAGAGAAAAAGAGGAACCCTTTCAACCGCAAAGGCACGGGCAACGCGGGTCGGCGAACGCATCTGCTTGATTTTCGGAGGTGTGGGGGGGGTTGTTCACAAGTTGTTCACTGGTCAATTTCTGTCCCTCGCGGGCACAGCACCGACGATAAAAACCCTGGCGGGTTCGGGCAAGACAAAAGCGCAAAAAATTAAATGAATTTTTTCTGCAAGCCGACACCGGCGTGAAATGGGATTCCAACCCAGCCGGAGTCGGGCGCACTTTTCCATGGGGCGACGCATCATGTGCCGATCCCCGAATGATTGCGATGTGTCTTCAGGATTTTATCGCTTTGCCATGCGAACAATTTCCGCATACTCCTCCGGCCCAAGCGGCATCACCGAAAGACGGGATTGGCGGATGAGGGCGACGCCCGCGAGGACCGGGTTGGTTTTGATTTCAGTTTCACAAGCCAGTGGGCTTTTTTCATTGGAGATATTTCGTGCTATTGACGGGCGCAAACCTGCCGACATTGGCATCGGGCATTCGTTTGTCGCGTGTGCTTTCGTCGATATCCAAAAAGCCAACATTGCCGCTCGCAAAAGATACCATGGCTTTTCCATTGTGGCGGAAATGGACTGTCATCTCACGGGCGTCAATGCCATAGAATTCCTCGAGCATGGGCTTTTTTGCGGAGGCTGGCCTCTGAAATGTGTTCACCTGTGCGGAGGTAAAAAAAACAACCACCTGTGATGGGTCCGAAAGCTGCCAGTAATTTTGCAGCTTCACAGGGTCTCCGCTCCAATACCATCCGCCTCCGAGCAGGGTGTTGTAGCCGGTGCCAATGTAACCGCTGCGATACTTGGGTTTCAATGCACTACCACACAGGGATAGACTGGGGTCCGGGTGTGTTCCCTTCGGGATGTAGGCTCCCAGTGGACCCGTGGATGGGTCAAAATCGCGAGTTCCCTCCTGTGACGCTTTGCTGGCGGCGGTTTCTCTGCCCCACCACCAGACCGTTTCCAATGTTGTGAAGTCATATTCGCACCATGGCCAGTAGATGTAGTTGTGCTCGGCCAGATAGTTTGATCCTCCGATGGCTAATTGCCGGATATTATTTGCAGAAACAGCAAGCGAACTGCTGGCATAGATTTTTTTCCCGGTTCCTGCGGCCACAGCACCAAGTACAATGATGATTGAGATCGACACCAGAAGTTCGACGAGAGTGAATCCCGAATATTGCCTTGAGGTCGACATTGAAATTGGGCTGGGCTGCGCAGGAATAGGGACTTGAGATCAGGCGGTGGTGCGGCGTCTCCTGATATTCATGGAGAGAAAGCCAGATCCCCAGACAATCAACGCGATACCGCCGGGTTCCGGCACTGCCGCCACCGCACTTCCTGGAACTACGGCTGTCCAAGAGAGGTCCGAATAGCTAAGGGCATACCAGCCATTGTCATCCAAAGTTACACTGGACGCACCGGCTCCTGCTTCCGACCATGAGGGATAGGAAAAACTTGGCGTTGCCGCCGACGGAAAAGTGCTGGTTCCCGATAAATACAAGGTCCAGTATCGAGTGGGAGTATTCCAAGCCTCCGAGTAATGATCCCCTGCATTCAGGGCCGCCGCAGAGGACGAACTGGAGGGTGCATCCGTCGCGCCATTAATGACATTCATATCATTCACTCCGTCAGTGAACACGGGAGTGACATTGATTCCCGCTGGATCAAGGGCACCGGTGACTCCGAAGGGTGCGGAGCTGGTTTGATATCCAACACCATAAAGTGCCATGCCGAAGTTGCCGTCAGAATCCAGCCTCAGAAACAGTCCTGAATTGGCCTTTGCCAGAGAGGTAATCATATCTGCAAAGGTGGGAGCTGCTCCGACCCATCGGAATCCCCAGGCAAATGTATTGTTGGTCTTGCCGTCATTCCAATCCACAACAAGTGCCGCCCTGTTGGAACCGGTGCCCCAATAGTGGAGATCGTCCAGATCTTCGATGTTTATGCCAGCATGGAGATTGCTGGGGATTGATCCTAGTAGTCCGAGCATCATCGCGGCAAGTGCGGCGATGGACGGGTGTTTTGATTTCACTTTGGTTCTGGTCTTTCTGTGGTTGAGAGAGACCAGAGCCGGGTTTGCAGGCCGGGATTCTTGATCCCTCATTCTTCATTTTTGCGATGAAGTTTTCTCGACACACCGCACACGCGGGGACGAATGAGAGCTGTCCGGGCAAATATTCTGGCTCCTGGCTTGCGTCCGGACTTTCGTCCGGATCACCTTTCTCCCACCTTCGCCTTTGCGGAACCCCGGTCGGGGATTCACAAAGACTGGTTTCTGGGAAATCGTATCCAGTTACAGCAGCGCAACTGCCCCCGATTCACACGGGGTTTCTCGCGCCGGACGGCTTGTTGATTTTCGGGTCGCAAAGAACTGAGGCCGCAGGATGCCGGAGCACCGGACGCCGCGCAAGAATTTTTTTGGCATTTTTCATTTGGCCCAAATCATTACGCTCCTCTGGAGGAAATGGAAAAATGGGGGGATTGTGCGGTGCGCGATCCCGCTCCTCCCGGAGCGGGCTACAGGCTGCTTCGTAGCCCTGCGGGAACGCAGGGATTCGCCAATCCTAACGATTGGGGTGATTTGTTCTTATCCGCGATGAATTTTGTCGCGGCGGACTGCAAATCCCGCTTGCTCCGCATGGCGCTGTCCACGGATGATGGGGGCCGTGCCAAGGATCGCCCAGGAAACCATCGAACGCATCGCCGCCGCCAACGACATTGTCGAGGTGATCCAGTCCTACATGCCGCTCAAGCGGGCCGGGACGGTGTGGAAGGCGCTCTGTCCGTTTCACTCCGAGAAATCGCCCTCATTCACCGTCGATCCGCGCCGGCAGACGTATCATTGCTTCGGGTGCGGCGCGCACGGGACGGTCTTCAAATTCCTGATGGAATATGACAGCATGACCTTTGTCGATGCGGTGCGGCGCCTGGGGGAGCGCGCGGGGATCGTGGTGGAGGAGGAGGCATCCAGTGAGGAAGAGGATGCGCGGCAGGTATTGCGCAAGCGTCTGCTCTCGCTGCACGCGGACACGGCGGCCTGGTTTCATCAGATGCTCCTGCGCGACCGTGCTGCGGGGGTGGCCCGGGATTATCTCAAATCGCGGGGGATCGGCATCGAAGTGGCAAAAAGTTGGCGGCTCGGATATGCCCCGGCGGGCCGGAACGACCTGATGGGGCATCTTGTGGGCGGGAAATTCACCGACTCCGAAATGGTGGCAAGCGGATTGATTTCCCGAAGTGAGGAGGATGGCGGCGGAATCTATGCCCGCTTCCGCGACCGGCTTATGTTTCCCATTTCCAACGACCGAGGCGAGGTGATCGCCTTCAGCGGACGCATTCTGGATCTGGCGGCCAAGGGGGGCAAATACGTGAACTCGCCGGAGACTCCGCTGTTCACCAAGGGCAGTGTGCTTTTCGGCCTGGACCGATCGAAACGCGCCATCCTCGACGCGGACGCCGCCATTGTGTGCGAGGGCCAGTTGGACCTCATCACGGCGTTCGAAGCCGGGGTGGCCAATGTGATCGCGCCGCAGGGCACGGCGTTCACGGAGCAGCAGGCGCGTTTATTGCGCCGGTTTGCGCGCACGGTGGTCTTGTGTTTCGACGCGGACACGGCCGGACAGAAGGCGGCGGAGCGCTCTTTTGAATCTCTTTTTTCCGAGGGATTCATCGTTCAGGTCGCCGAGATGCCGCCGGGCGACGATCCCGACTCGCTCATCCGCCGCGAAGGTGCCGATGCGTTCCGGGAGCGCATTGCCGGGGCGCGGGATTTTTGGGATTACCTGATCCTCAATCAGAGTCGCGCGCATGATCTGGCGACGCATCAGGGGCGTGTGGCGGTGGCGGAGGCGTTGGCTCAGCCGGTGCATCTGGTGAAGGACCCCGCAATGCGTCTCTCCCTGGTGGATCGCATCAGCAGCGCGCTGCAGTTCACGCCGCAGAATTTCAATGAAATCGTCTCGCGTTTGGACCAGCGGCAGCAGCGTCGGCCTGTCAACCCGGAGGCGCGGGGAGCCGTTCCCCGCGCCATCCGTCCGCCACTGCCGGAGCGGGCCGTGTGCTGGCTGGTGTGCGTGGCGTTGGGGGATGTCGCCAGCAGGAATTTTTTACTGGAGCAAAACTGGCGCGAAGTGCTTCCCGAAGTCGCCGGCGGCGAGTGGCTTGAGTTGGCACTCACGCGTCCGGTGGATCCGGCAAGCACGGCATCGGTCAATGCCTTCCTCGCCACGCTGCCAGGGGATCAACAGGATATGTTTTCGCGGATTCTTGGAGGGGAAGTGCCTGCCAATTCGGGAGATACGGTGAATACCTGGAACGCGCTGCGACGTATTGCCTTGCAATCGCGGGAGGGTGCGGTGCTCGCGGCGTTACGCGGCCGGCAGATGACCGAGGATAAGGTCCTGCTGCTTCAGAAAGAATTGCTTGACCTTCGGGGGAAGCTCGGAGAGATTACCCGGCTCTTGAAATCTGGAAACAATTGACCCGCTGTCACTTCTTCAGATTCCCTGCGAAGTAAAATCCCTTACACTCCGGCTCCACATGGCGACATCGAAAAAAACCGCTCCCAAGTCCTCGAAACCCGCCTCCAAACCCAAACATTCCGCGCCTCCCGCAAAAAAGCCCGCGAAGGCAAAAGGCAAACCCGCCCCGAAACCGGCAACGAAAACCAAGGTTGCCGCAAAAAAGCCGCAGCCCAAGAAAGTCGCGGCAAAAAAAGCGGCGCCGCCGAAGCCCAAATCCCCCGCCAAGCAGGCACCTGCCGGCACCAAGGGAAAACCCGCTCCCGCACCGCCTGCGAGCAGGCTCAAGACCGCTCTGGAACAGGTGGACATCCAGGCAAAGGTCCGGGAACTTCTGAAACTGGCCAAGGAGCAGGGCTACGTCACCTACGACGACCTGAATGAAATCCTGCCCGCTCAACTGACCAATCCCGATGAGATCGAAGGGGTGATGGCCCGGCTCAAGAGCATGGAGATCTCGATCATCAACGCCTCGGAGGTCGATGCCTTCAACAGCGGCGGGATCAAGAAGGATTCCGAAGTCGAGGACGCGAAGACCGATTCCAAACTGGATATCCTTGATGACCCCGTGCGGATGTATCTTAAGCAGATGGGCCAGGTGCCCCTGCTTACCCGTGAGCAGGAGGTGGAAATCTCCAAACGCATCGAGGATGCCGAACTCATGGTTCAAAAAGTCATCCATAGCCTGGGCTTCACCTCCCGCGCACATCTCGATCTCGCCCAGAAACTCTTGGAAGGCCGGGAGCGGTTCGATCGCGTCATCCTCGACAAAAAAATCGAGAGCCGCGAGGTTTACATGAAGCACCTGCCCCGGCTCTGTGCCCAACTCGAGAAGGCGGGCACGGAGGTTTCCAAGCTTTACAAGCACGTCAGCGGCAACGAGGGCAAGCCTTCGCATGAGAAACATCACAAGGCGTTCTCCAAAGCCCACACGGCTCTGCAGAAACTTTATCCCCGTTTCTTTTTCAAACAGAAGGTGCTTGAGGAATTTGTCAACATTGCCGACAACAACCACAGGCAGGTGACACACCTGCTCTCCGAACTCAAAAAAACCGGCCAGCCCAAGACGGAGGCCGCCGGGAAACTCCATGATTTCCAGACCCGCTCCTGGATGTCGCCGGCAGAATTTCTTGAGTCGCACGCCGAGTTGAAGATCTGGCTCCGCAAAGCGCTCCAGGCCAAGACCGAGATGGTGGAGGCCAACCTGCGCCTGGTGATTTCCATCGCCAAAAAATACACCAACCGCGGACTTTCGTTCCTGGATCTCATTCAGGAAGGCAACATGGGTCTCATGAAGGCCGTCGAAAAGTTCGAGTATCGCCGGGGTTACAAATTTTCCACCTACGCCACCTGGTGGATCCGGCAGGCGATCACCCGCTCCATCGCCGACCAGGCCCGAACCATCCGCATCCCGGTTCACATGATCGAGACGATCAACAAACTCATGCGGGTCCAGAAGCAGCTCGTCCAGGAATACGGTCGCGAGCCGAACCCGGAGGAGGTTGCCGAGGAAATCCAGCTTCCCGTCGAACGCGTCCGGGCCGTACTGAAAATGGCACAGCAGCCCATCTCCCTCCAGTCGCCCGTGGGCGAGAGCGATGACACCAGCTTCGGCGATTTCATTGAGGACAAGTCGGCGGAAAACCCCAGCGACATGACCGCAGCGGTTCTGCTCAAGGAAAAAATCAAGGACGTGCTGGAATCCCTCACCGAGCGCGAGCGCCAGGTGCTCGAACAGCGCTTCGGACTGGTGGACGGTTACAGCCGCACCCTCGAGGAGGTGGGCCGCCAGTTCAAGGTCACCCGCGAGCGCATTCGCCAGATCGAAGCCAAAGCCCTGCGTAAAATGCGCCATCCCACCCGCATCCGACAGCTCTCCGGGTTTCTCCCTGCGGAGCACGCCTGAGCCCGCCCGCCGGGTTGCCGGAAAAAAATTTGCATTTTCTGTTGCACGGCACCCGATGCTTCGTTACAGCCATGCACGCGCCGGATTGAAATTACCCGCCGACCGCAAAATTCGCCACACCCGGGGGGTTGCCAAAACCATCCTCCCCCAGTAAAGCGTATCCGACCCAAACAAACAAACCAAACAACCAGATACCCATATCATGTCAGAAAAATCCATCGAAGATAGAGTCAAAGAAATCATTGTCGAACAACTTGGCGTCAACGCCGAGCAGGTCACCACGACCGCATCCTTCATCGATGATCTCGGGGCGGATTCCCTCGATACTGTCGAGCTTGTGATGGCTTTCGAGGAGGAATTCTCTGTCGAAGTGCCGGACGAGGATGCCGAGAAGCTCCAGACGGTTGGCGATGTCGTCAAGTACATCGAAGACAAGAGCGAGAAGTAAGTGCTTCGGGCTCCTCCGCCCGCACCGCTTCAACCCATTTCAAAAAGGGAGTCCGGTTCAGGCCGGGCTTCCTTTTTTGTCTTTTCCGGAAAGCCGCCCTCGCGGCAGGCCTTGTCCCATAGGGCGGATACGGCTCCCGGAAGGGATGGCAAGCTCTGCGGTCTGCGATGCGGGTTCGTGCCACGCAGGGAATATCGCACTCTGAGCCTGAATCCTTCTTGCAGTGCATCGACGGGCGTGGGAAGATGCGTCAGTTATGGAAATTGTTCAATATGTCCAACATGGAGGTGCCACCATTACCCCGGCGTCCACGGATCGTCTGCGCCAGATCTTACCCGAGGTCAAAGTCAAGGCCGCCTCAATCGATCCCGGTCGTTTCAAGCATCTGCCGGAGCAGGTTCTTTTTCTGGCCGATTTGTTTGAGGACGTGGCGGATGGGGAATACAAGGAAGTCCCCTACGTCACCTTTGCCGAAACGGTGTTTGCCCTCAAATATATCCATCGTGGGCTGGATTTCATCCCCGACCATCTTCCAGTGATCGGGTACGCCGATGATTCCAGCGTGATCCGGGCCGTCCTGCTGCGCCATGAGAAAGCCCTGGCATTGTATGCCGAAGCAAAAGGCTTGAAATGGGAATCAATCAGTGTCAAACCATAATCCGATCCATGCATATTCATCTTAGCCCCCGCCATCTCGCTCTCACCTCCGCCATCCACAGTCATGTTGCGGAGAAAATTTCACACCTTGAGGAAATCGCCCCGGACATCATGGCCGCCCATGTCGTGCTCATCCATGACAGCACCAGCAAGCCCGCCCGCTCCCATGGAGTGAAGGTTCATCTGGCTGTTCCCGGTCCCGACATTTACGCGGAGGATTGGGATGCCGACCTCTACGCGGCCATCGACAAGGTTGTGGGAAAACTGGCCCGCCAGCTCCGCAAACGGAAAACCAAACTGCACGACAAACGACAACAGACAGCCCAGCGGCGTGCTGAAATCCGGAAATCCCGAGGCTGACCTCTTTCGCCCCCACCCACTCACACCTCCTCACACCATGGGTACCGAATTCGACATTGATCACGTGGCGCTGTGGCGAGAGTTGCAACGCAAGGCGGAAGGAATCATAGATTCCGATCCCTCCGGGGCGGCCGCTGTCGCCGATCAGGCGATCGAATCGGCCCGCAAGGCATTCGCCGCGCCGCATGCCTGTTTGGTGGAGGCCCTGGAACGCGCCGGGGATCTGTTCATGGAGATCAAACACTTCGATCGGGCCGACGCCTACTATCGCGAAGCCCTTTCCATGGCCAATGAGATGTTGCCTTCCGACATCGTGGTGCTTGCCCGGCTCGCGTCCAATCTGGGTCTGCTCTGCGAGGCGATGGAACGCGACAATGAAGCGATTACATACTACGAGCAGGCGATCCCGATGCTTGCCCGGGCTCATGGCCCCGAACATGGCCAGCGTCTCCTCCTGCTGAATAATCTTGGGATGCTGCTCAAGCACCACGCCCGCACCGGCGATGCCGAAAAGCAATATCGGGAAGCACTTTCCATCTACGAACTGC
Source organism: Chthoniobacter flavus (assembly GCA_020718605.1). GTDB lineage: Bacteria > Verrucomicrobiota > Verrucomicrobiia > Chthoniobacterales > CAKUMP01 > DYRR01. The sequence goes on from DYRR01000026.1 coordinate 15,588, forward strand.
GCCCCGCCAACGAAACCGCCAATTTTTCCGTGCTGCTGAACAATCTTGGCACCCTGCTTTCCGCAGAGGGGCGCCTCGACGAAGCGGAGACTCTCCATCTGCGGGCACTGGCCATCCGGGAACGCATTTTTGGTCAGAACCACCCCGATGTCGGCCAGAGCCTCGCAAATCTCGCCGTCGTGCACCATCTGCGGCACGATGTCCACAACGCCGCCAACTACTACCAGCGCGCGGTGGATGTGTACAGCAAGCATCCGGACATCAGCCAGGACGACTACCTTGTGGTGATTGAAAATTATGCCGATCTTCTCAGGCTGCAGGGCGAGAATCGGGAGGCCGATGACCTGATGGAGCGGATCGAGAAGGAATTCGGACTGGTCACCGCCTGACGTCTTTTCCCACGTGTTCTTCAGATCTCCAGGATTCAGAGCCCAAGGGAGCCGGATTTCGCCTGACGGGCGGCTACCAACACGGGGACACCTGGTATCTCAACGGCGCCGACACCATCCGGATGGAACTCTCCCCGATCGAGGTTCCCAAACCTCCCGCGCTCGCCCTGCCGGCCATCGTGAGCGAGGTCACATCCACGATGCGGGTGGTCCGGGACGGCACTCTGTACAATGCCATGAAATGGCGGATCCGCCACTGGGCTCCGGTGGATTTTTTGCTTGAGATGCCGCCCGGTGCGCGCGACGGACGCAAGGCCATTCGGCCCTCCTCAAGCCGGGTTTTTCTTTTTCTCCGTCCTCATCCTGCTTTGTCTGCTGCAAAAAGTGGATCTGCATCTGATGAATTTCTTTTTTCCCTGGGCGGGATGTTTTGCCTTTCAATTGCTCTTCGCCTACCTCGTGAATCTCATCCCGATCCAGACCGCATTTGTCATTGCGTCCGTGGTTTCACTCACGCTGGTGTCCGGGTATCTCCTGCTGGCAAAAGGAATCCGGTTCGCGCGGTGGGCCGCGCTTGCCCAGTTGACCTACATGGTCCTGTTCAGCTACAGCTTTTTCTTTGACGGCCTGAGCGGGCTCACCATCACCATCGGCGAGATCGTGACCCTGGCCATTCTCATGGTCGCCACCGCCCGCGTGAACTGGACGGATAAATTTGCCCGCCCGCCAAAAAATCCGCCGCCGATTCCCGTTGCAAAAGCCCCGAACTGATCCCCCCCTTCGGGGAATTTTGTGCGCGTCCCTGTAAGTGGCCGGGCGGACGCGACTCCTGATAAATTTTTTGCATCGGCAATGGCCAATGCGGCGAAAGGTGCTATGGTCCGCTTCATGCCCGCCCGGGGCGAACTCCATAGATCAACCAACCCAACCCCACACACCCATGTCCACACTCATTCTTTCTCCCGATCAACGCGTATTTCCCGCCTTCAGCCTTGCCCGCCTGCTGCGCACGGTGTTCCAGCCTTCGGGCGGCCAGCGCGTCTGCATCCTCATCGATCTTGCCGATCCCCGTGGCATCAAAGACTTTGCTTTCCTCAAGGATCCAGCCCTCACGATTCAAAAGCACGCGCATGATGTCTTTTATCAGGGACTGAAAAATGGCGTGGCTGCGGAGCTTGGTTTGAGCGGCGGTGAGATCTTCGCCTACGAAATCACGGGTGGGAGCAATCTCGACCTGCCCGATCTGGCTGTGGATCCCCGGGGCAACGAACTCAGTCTTGAGCGGGATATTTATCCCAATTACGACATCATTCTCTGCATCTCCACCTTCTCCGCCACGGCGCCGCTCACGGCGTTCGCCAAGCAGTTCGGGTTCCGGGGCGCCACGCTCCACGGACTCAACGAAGTGATTCTCTCCTCCGGACTCGCGGTGGACTACGATGAAGTGAGCCGGGACGCCGAGAAAATGCGCCTGGGAATGACGCGCGCGACCTCCGCCGAGATTGATTTCAAAATCGGTGGCGACATGCATACACTCACGCTGTGGCTCGGCGAACAGGAAGCCCAGAAAAGCCATGGCCTGTGCCGGGGCGGCCCCGATGTGGCCAACCTTCCGGCGGGCGAGATTTATTACGTGCCGACCGGAGCGGATGGGGCGTTCCCGATGCGTTACGAGGATGGCACGCTCGGCCTCATGCACGTGGCGGGTGGGCGCATCACCAAGGCCACGCTCCTCTCCGGCGATGAAGCCACGGTGCGGGCCCACAATGAAAAGCTGGCGTCGGATCCCGTCACCGGCGAGCTGGGCGAACTCGGTTTCGGCACACAGGTCCTGCCGGTGTCGGGACGCGATATCCAGGACGAAAAGGTTCTGGGCACTGTGCATGTCGCCACCGGACGCAGCGATCATCTGGGCGGATCGCTTACCCCGGACAAATTCGTTTCCCGTGGAAACGCAACCCACGATGACATCCTGTTCGCCCCGCACAAGACACCGGAGATCGACATCCCTCAGGTGCGTCTCCATCGGGCGGGGCAGACCCATGTGATCATGGAACATTTTCATCCCTCGGATTACGTGGTCGGATTGCTCTCCAACTGAGCGGTCCGCGACAGCATGGCCCATGTCTATGAATCGGCCCGTTCGCGGAACGAGTATCTGCTTTTTCACTACGGGACGGATGATGAGATCCTGCCGTGGCACGAAGGTCCGCAGACGGCGCTGGGATTTGCCGTGCGCACTGTCTCGGAGCTGATCGATGTCCGGCGTCCGCTCACCCGGGCACTTGATGTCGGTTGCGCCACTGGACGGTCGTCCTTCGAACTGGCGAGACACTGCAACGCGGTCGTCGGGGTGGATTTTTCGGAGTCGTTTGTGGCTGCGGCAACTCGGCTGCGGGATGCGGGATTTCATGATTATGAACGGACCGAGGAAGGCGAACTTTTCACGCCTCTCGTGGCCCGTGTGCCGGAAGACATCGACCGGGAACGGGTCCGTTTTGAGACCGGGGACGCCACGGATTTGCGGGCGGATCTCGGGAGTTTCGATGTGGTCCATGCGGCCAACCTCATCGATCGGCTCCCAAAACCGATGCGGTTTCTTGAGCGTCTTCCCGGGCTGGTGAACCCCGGCGGGCAACTCCTGCTCGCGTCTCCCTTCACATGGCTGGAGGAGTTCACGCCACGCTCGGAGTGGCTTGGGGGCTTGATGCGCGAGGGGCAGCCGGTGCGGACGTCGGATGCGTTGCGGGAATTGCTGGTTCCATATTTTGAGTTGGATCTTCAATGCGACCTGCCATTCCTCATCCGTGAACACGCGCGCAAATACCAATGGAGCGTGGCCTGCGGAACGCGCTGGATAAGACGCTGATCGGGTGGGGGACGGGAGTCCGCTCAACGCTGCGGCACCTTCAGCACCTTGGCTTCACCGTGTTGCCGATAATACTCCACCCGATCCAGGATGCTCTCCACGTAGCGCCGGGTGGTGGGGTAATCGATGTTGCTGCGGAGTCCCGCCCCGGTGACGCCCTCTTCCTTGGCGGTGCCTTCGTTCCATCGATGGACCCTGCTTCGTCCGGCGTTGAATTCCGCCAGGGCGAACGGCACGGGATCATCCCTGTCTTTCCAGTGGTTCATGGCCTGTGCGAGATACCAGGTGCCGACCTGCAAATTGGTGCGCGGACTGAACAGATCGGCGGGCGCGAAGGAATTGATCTTTTCCGATTTGGCCCAGTCGGCGGCGGCGCCCTCGGTGATCTGCATGAGGCCGCGTTCTCCGTTGGAACCCTCCTTTGAGGGATCGAAGGTGCTTTCCCGCCAGACAAGCGCCTTTACCAGCAGGGGGTCCACGCCGTGGTGCGCGGACATTTCGGCAATGAGCGGATCGTAACGCCGGAATCTCGGGTAAAGAACCAGTTCCCGCACCCGGTAGGCCGGGTCGCCCGAGCGCGCCAGATCCCAGGCGAGCCACAGACCGGCTGCGGCGGCGATTAGGAGAGCGGGGTAGAGCAATTTTCTGGTCATAGATTGAGGGGAACGCCGGAGCAGACGGGCCACACCTTGAGACAGACCACACTTTGCGGTCTATTTCCACAAGGATTCAACTCTTTGCGGCCCAAAAATCCAAGCACATATCCGCATTCTTCTCGCCATCCACCGCTCCGGCGGCTATAGACTTCCGTGCGGCGGCTGAACCCGGCCATTCCCGTCTGCCTCTGGTTCTATGGAAAAAAGGAACCCGCTGGCAAAACTCGCGCCGTGTCCGAACTCGAACTCGCTCTTGCCGCATGAAAGAAGCCGCCGCCCGCATCAAGATCAACAAGCTGCTCGAAGTCGCAGGCTGGCGCTTCTTCGCGGACGCGAAAGGCCCGGCGAACATCCAGCTTGAGCCCAGCGTCACTGTAAAAACACAGGACCTTGATGCGCTCGGCGAGAACTTCGAGAAGGCGGGCAAAGGCTTCATCGACTTCCTGCTGCTCAACGAAAAGG
>DYRR01000027.1 GCA_020718605.1 Chthoniobacter flavus
TCCCCGCCGCAAACGCCCGAAATCCGCCCGATGGCCGCGCCGGAATGGTTGTAGATGGGCATTTTCAAGGGAGGGTGGGCGTCCCGCCCGCATGGATTTGGAAGCGGGCAAGAGGACCACGGTCCCTTGGCTTGCCATATCGGAGACACGCGCGGCCGGAAAACATCGAACATTTTCCCGTCTTTCGGGTTGCATCGGGGGCGGCTCCCGGTGTAGTGGTATGCCTCTGCAACGCACGGTGATCGTAGCTCAACGGTAGAGTCCCAGATTGTGGTTCTGGTTGTTGCGGGTTCGAATCCCGTCGATCACCCCGTTTTTATTTCAGTTCGGCAAAGAAGATCCGTCCGGCATTTGTCTGCACCGTGCTACTGATCTGCGCGGATCTGGTATGGCCGATATGATCCCGGGCGTTATTGACGACCACCATGGTGCCGTCGGGCAGATAACCCACGGCCTGATGCGGATCCCGGCCCTCGCGGACCAGAGGCAGTTCGAGCAATTCGCCGGGATGGAGTTGCGGCCGCATGGCACCGGCCAGTTCGTTGATGTTCAGAACGGTGATGCCCTGGATACGGGCGACCTTGCACAGGTTGGAATCGTTTGTAAGCAGCCGGACCTGCGCGATCCGGGCAACCTGCAGCAGCCGTGCGTCCACCGTGAGCGTGGCGGGCATGTCGCTCTGGTAGATGCTCACCTCCATGGTGCGGGACTGGCGCATCTCCGCCACCGAATCCAACCCCCGCCGTCCGCGCTCTCGCTTCAGCGGTTCGGCCGAGTCGGCAAGTTTCTGGAGTTCATCAATCACAAAATCGGGCACCACGATCGACCGGCTCAGGAACCCCGTCGCAGTGAGTGACTCCAGTCTCCCATCGATGATGATGTTGGTATCCACCAGCAGCGGAGCGTCGTGGACAGATTCCCGGGTGAACCGGACATAGGGGATGATGATCGAAAACTCATCGCGGCTGCTCCGTATGGCGAGCATCATTCCGATGTAGCCGCAGACGGCGAACAGGATGAGACTGATGGTCCACTCCGTCTGTTCGGGAAGAAACCGCAGGGCGTCGGATGCCCGCAGAATCTGGACCATGATGAGCCCGAGCAGCAATCCGATCGTGGCGGAGGAAAAAGCGCGCAACGACACGCCGTGCAGAAGGCGGTCGATCAGCACGGTGAGCAGTCCCAAGACCCCGCCCATGGCGGCCCCGAGAGCCGCATTGCCGGTGAGGCGGTCGCCGACCAATGCGCCAAGGGACACGGCCAAAATGACGAAAAGCGTCCGGAGCAGGTTGGCGGTGCGCAGAGGGGTCATGGTTCCAGTCAGCGGTTGGGATGAACTCCACGGGAACCCGGAGAGGTGCGGGCGGGAGTTGCCGAAGGGGCCGTTTTGACCCGCTCGGGTTTTCCGTCGTTGTCGCGGTAAAACAGGATTCCGTGGCGTTTGAGATTGGCCAGCAGCGCGGACAGGTCGGTGGCGATTGTCTCGTCGCTGAAGAGCCGCGCGATGAGCCCGTCGCCGTGCAGTCCCCGATCCATAATGAGCTTGGCGGTTCCGATCGCACTGCGGACGTCCTTGATGGTGGCCCGGATATCTGTGACGGCGAGTTCGCCGGATTTCATGGTGCTTTCTGCGGCAACCATCGCGCTGCGGGCGGTCTGGACCACGTCGGTGAGTTTTTCGCTGGAGATGGAGATGTTGCTTGTGGCCGTGCGCAGGCCGGTGAGAGTTTCCTCGAAGGCCTTCACGTTGCTTTCCTTGAGCAGTTCGCGGTCCACCCGTTTCACCGCCGAATCGATGTTGGTGACGGCCCCGCGGAGATCCTTGATGAGTTCGACGCCCTCGCGGGTGATATCGTCGATGCCGGCAATGCGCGACCCCGCGAGCACCGAGCCCGGCTGGACATAGGTGTCGCCACGGAAATTTTCCGGGGGAACCACGTCCACAAAACGGTCCCCGAGCAATCCCGAACTGCCCACGAAAAACTGGGAGCCCTCCGGCACGGGAACATCCTCGTAAATCTTGACCACCACCACCACGGCGCTGGAGGCCTGGATCACCTGGGGATTGTTTGTGATGCGCGGCTCCTCCGACACCCGCCCGACATTGGCGCCGCCGTAGAGCACGGCGGAACCCTTCAGGAGTCCGCTGGCATTGGGAAATTCCACCGAGAGGCTGTAGGCGGGGCGCAACCCCTCCCCAAGCCTGCCAAAATGAATCACCATGAGCACGATGGCCGCGAGTCCGGCCAGAACAAACGCCCCGATCTTGATCTCCAGCCCCTTTTGCTGATCGTGAATGCCGTCGCTCATTCGGCCTCCCCGGATCGGCCTTCCACAAAATCCCGGACCCGAGGGTCTGCGGACTGGCGCAGATCCTCCACGGATCCCAAAAAATAAATCCGGCCATCGAGCAGATAGGCCACGCGGTCGGCAATATGGAAAACGCTGTTCATGTCGTGAGTCACCACAATGGATGTCACACCCAACCTCCTTTGCAAGCGTCGAATCAGGCGATTGATGCTGTCGGAGACGATGGGATCGAGTCCGGCGGTGGGTTCATCGTAGAGAATGCAGGAGGGTTCGCTGATGATTGCGCGGGCCAGGGCGACCCGTTTGCGCATGCCGCCACTCAGATTCACCGGCATTTTTTCCTGCTGCCCGTCCAGGTCCACCACCCCGAGCGCTTCGCTCACTTTCTTCCGGATCACTCCGGCATTGCGCGCACCGGATTCCAGCAGGGGAAAGGCGACATTGCGCCCGACGTTCATGGAGTCGAACAACGCGCCGTTCTGAAACAGAATGCCGACTTTCTTCCGGATGGCGCCGAGTTGGCGCTCGCCAAGACCCGCAATGTTCTGTCCTTCGATGAGAATCTCGCCCGACGTGGGGCGCATGAGGCCGATGAGATGTTTGAGCAGCACGCTTTTGCCGCCGCCGCTGCGTCCGATGATCACCATGGTCTCGCCGGGGTTCACGCTCAGATCGACCCCCCGGAGCACCTGCTGGCTCCCCAGTGTCTTGTGCAGACCCCGCACCTCGATGGAAATGCTCGTGTTCATCTAGGCCGGAAAAATGATATTGAGCCCCATGGTGAGCACGAAATTCACCACCAAGATCGTGAGCGAACAGATCACCACCGCATCGGTGGTGGCGCGGCCCACGCCCACGGCACCCTCCCGGGCGTGCAACCCCTGATGGCAACTGATGAGCACGATGAGGATGCCGAAAACAAATCCTTTGATTAATCCGATGGACACATCGGCAAGATCGGCAAACTGGATCATGTTGGAGATGAAATAAGTGCCCTGGATGCCCATCAGTTTCACACCGACAATGTAGGAGGTAAAAATGCCGAACCCGATGGACTCCCCAACCAGCAGCGGCATGGAGACGAAAATCGCCATGGCCCGGGGCACCACCAGATAATCCACGGGATGCACGGCGAGCGCTCGCAGGGCGTCGATCTGCTCGGTGACTTTCATGGTGCCGATTTCGGCCGACATGGCCGCGCCGACCCGTCCGGCCACCATCAGACCCGTGAGCACCGGACCCAGCTCGCGGCACATCGAGATGGCCACCACCGGACCCACTGCGGAATCCATCCCGAGAAGATGGAACTGGAAAAATGTCTGGGCCGCAAAGACCGCCCCCGTGAATCCACCTGTGACCATCACCACCATTTGAGAGCGTGATCCGATTTCATTCACCTGCTGCCAGAAAAGCCGCCAGCGAATGCGGCCCCGCAGGATGGCGCCGGTGGTTTCCAAAAACAAAAACGCAAGCTCGCCAAGATAAAGGCAAAGCGTGAGAAAAATGCGCCCGGTCGATCGGATCATGACAGAAAATCCGGCCAGAAATGACGGGACCCGGATCCCGGCGAAAAATGCCGGACGAGTGCGTCAGGGACGGATGCGCTGGGTTTTTGTCTTGGTATTGATCTCGGCGGGAACGGCACCCACGATGCGGGGCTCCAGTCCGAGCCGCCGAAACATGGCCTGAATCTCATCAATCCCAAGCGTGGGTTCGTCAAATTCCATGTACACAATGTCATGATTGCTGTCCACCTTGTAGCGGGTGGAAGGCTGACTTCCGAGCAAATGGTCGAGCTCAAGAATTTTTTCCAGATTGCGAACACCTGCGGCATAGACTTCGAGTTCCAACATAACTTTTTGTGGCTGAGACTCGTCACGGTACCCTATCACATCCCTCCTGTCCAGAGGAATCGGACCAGACGGAAATCGCGGCCCGAGGCTGCTCGGTGCTTGCCAAGCGGGCCGCCATAGCCCACAATAAACGCAACTTCTCCCTGGCCCGGACTGTTCCGGATTTCAAGGCGCGGTCTGTTTCAACCTTCCACCACCCGTCACCCATGTCCGCTCCTTCTTTCCAATACCAAGCCCCGTTCCCGCTCGGGGCCGACACGACCAAGTATCGCAAACTCACCGATGAATTTGTTTCGGTCTCCGAGTTCGATGGGCAGGAAGTGCTGAAAGTCGAGCCCGAGGCACTCACGCATCTTGCGAAGGAAGGATTCCGCGATGTTTCTTTCTTCCTGCGCCCCGCCCATCTGGAACAGGTTGCGGCGATTCTCAAGGATCCCGAGGCCAGCGCGAACGATCGCACGGTCGCCCTTGCCCTGCTGCGCAATGCCGAGGTGTCGGCCCATGGCGTGCTGCCGTTTTGCCAGGACACCGGCACAGCGACCGTGATTGGAAAAAAAGGCCAGCAGGTGTGGACCGGGGCCGATGACGCGGAGTTTGTTTCGCGCGGCATTTACGAGACCTACGTGGGCGAAAACCTGCGCTATTCCCAGACGGCCGCTCTGGACATGTATGAGGAAGTGAACACCGGTACGAATCTGCCCGGTCAGATCGACCTTTATGCGACGCCGGGCATGGAGTATAAATTTCTCTTTGTCGCGAAAGGCGGCGGATCGGCAAACAAGACCTATCTCTTCCAGGAAACCAAGGCGCTCCTGAATCCCAAAACTCTCGTGAAATTTCTCACCGAGAAAATGCAGTCCCTCGGCACGGCGGCCTGTCCCCCCTACCATCTGGTCTTTGTGATCGGCGGCACTTCCGCCGAGGCCTGCCTGAAAACCGTCAAGATCGCCTCCACAAAATATCTCGACTCCCTGCCCACCAAGGGCAACGAACTCGGCCAGGCCTTCCGCGATGTGGAACTCGAAGCGGAACTGCTCAAGGCCGCACAGCAGAGCGGCATCGGCGCACAGTTTGGCGGCAAATATTTTGCGCTCGATGTTCGCGTGATCCGGCTCCCGCGCCACGGTGCCTCCTGCCCCGTGGGCATGGGCGTCTCGTGCTCGGCGGACCGCAACATCAGGGGAAAAATCAACCGCGAAGGCGTCTGGTTGGAGGAGCTTGAGACCAATCCCGGTCGGTTCATCCCCGGGGAATACCGCACCGTGAAATCCACCGATGCGGTCAAGATCGATCTGAACCGTCCCATGCCCGACATTTTGGCGGAACTCAGCAAGCATCCGGTGACCACCCAGTTGCTCTTGAGTGGCACCATCGTGGTGGCGCGCGACATTGCCCACGCCAAACTCAAGGAGCGCGTGGACAGCGGCGAAGGGCTCCCCGATTACTTGAAAAATCATCCGGTGTATTACGCCGGTCCCGCCAAGACACCCAAGGGCATGCCGTCCGGATCGTTCGGCCCCACCACGGCGGGACGCATGGACAGTTATGTGGATTTGTTCCAGTCGCTCGGCGGCTCCATGGTGATGATCGCCAAGGGCAACCGCTCCCAGCAGGTCACCGATGCCTGCAAGAAATACGGAGGATTCTACCTCGGCTCCATCGGGGGGCCGGCCGCCATCCTGGCGAAGGAAAACATCCGCAAGGTCGAGGTGCTGGAATACCCCGAACTCGGCATGGAAGCCGTGTGGAAAATCGAGGTCGAGGATTTCCCGGCATTCATTTTGGTCGATGACAAGGGCAACGATTTCTTCGCCCAGATCAAAGCCTGCAACAACTGCGCCATCCTCCAAAAATGAACAGCCAACCGGCCATCGGCATCATCGGGGGCAGCGGCCTCTACGAAATAGACGGGCTCACCTGCCTGTCCGAGCACACCCTGAACACTCCATTCGGCCCGCCGTCGGATTCCCTGGTCGGCGGCGTGCTCTCGGGACGGCAGGTGTATTTCCTGCCCCGGCACGGACGCGGTCACCGGATCCTTCCGCATGAACTCAACCACCGCGCCAACATCTGGGCACTGCGCTCGCTCAATATCCGCTGGATCATTTGCGTGACCGCCGTGGGCAGCCTTCAAGAGCAGTACGCCCCCGAGCATATCGTGTGTCCGTCGCAATTCTACGACCGGACCTCGCGTCGGACGGACCACACCTTTTTCGGCAATGGCATCGCGGCACACATCGGCTTTGCCGACCCGATCAGCGTCGGTCTTCGCGGCATCCTCGCCGGCACCGCGCGCGAACTCGGATATACCGTCCATGACGGCGGCACCTATGTGAACATGGACGGCCCGGCCTTCTCCACCCGGGCCGAGTCGGAGTCCTACCGGCATCTTGGATTTGATGTGATCGGCATGACCAATCTCGGCGAGGCCAAGCTCGCCCGGGAAGCCGAGATCGCCCTCGCCACCCTTGCCATGATCACCGACTACGACTGCTGGAAGGTCGAGGAGGAGCCCGTGTCCGCCCAATCCGTCATCTCCCATCTCCATCACAATGCCGCCGCAGCCAAGCGGATCATCGCCGGGGCCGTCACCCGCATCCCGGCCGAACCCAACTGGCCCGAACATGCCGCTTTGGACAACGCGATCATGACCGCCCGTCCCCTCTGGCCCGAGGCGGCCGTTGCGAAGCTCACCCCTATCCTGCAACGTTTTCTTGCAAACTGAACCTTATTGCGGAATGTTCCCGCAACTCATCCGTGGAGGCGTTTTGCTTAAGAACCTATTGTCCGTTATTCTACCCGTCACCCTGGCCGCCTGCGCGACCGGAGTCACCCAGGAACCCACCACCGCCGGAACGCCCACCGCCACGGTGGCGGAAGGTTATTCCGAGACCGCCCCGTCCGTAGTTCCTCCGGTGGGCGACACCACGCCCGCCGCACCGGGCCAGCCGCCCCAGGCGAAGATCACCTACAACAGCGTCAAGACCTCCGCTCCCTGTGTGGCGCTTACCTTTGACGATGGCCCGCACCCGACGCTCACGCCCAAGCTGCTGGATCTGTTGGCCGCGCACAACGTGAAGGCGACATTCTTTGTGATCGGTGAAAATGTGAAAGCGTATCCCGAGATCGCGGCCCGCATCGTGCGGGAAGGGCACGAGATCGCCAACCATTCCTGGTCCCATCCCGCCTTCACCAAGTTGGGCTACGCGGCGGTGCAATCCCAGATCCAGCGCACGGAGGACGCGATCCAGCAGGCCGCCGGCGTGAAATGCAAACTGCTCCGCCCTCCCTACGGCGCGTTCAACAACGCGTTGGCTGCCCGCATCCACGATGAATTCAGATATCAGAACATCATGTGGAGTGTCGATCCCCTGGACTGGAAACGACCGGGTTCCTCCGTGGTGGCCCAGCGCCTGGTTGCAGGTGCCCTTCCCGGCGCGATCCTGCTCGCCCACGACATCCATCCCGGCACGATCGAGGCCGTCCCGTCCGTGCTCCGGCAACTCGATGCCAAAGGCTATCGGTTCGTCACCGTCTCGGATCTGATCCAAATGGAAACCACCCATCCGCTTCCGACTCCCACAGTGGCTCCATCCCCCGCGACAACTCCCGGGGCGTGATCCGCCCGTGAGTGAGTCTCGTCTGCAATTCCGGATCGATGCCAGGGATGCGGGGTCTGCGGCGCGGGCCGCGACCTTCCGCACGCTGCACAATGAAATAACGACCCCGGTGTTCATGCCGGTCGGGACGCAGGCCACGGTGAAGGCACAACTCACCCGGTCGCTGGAGGATTCCGGTTCGCAGATATTGCTGGCCAACACCTATCATCTGCTGCTGCGGCCGGGAGCGGAGGTCTTCCGGCGGTTGGGCGGCATTCACCGGTTTATGAGTTGGGAGCGCTCCGTGCTCACCGACTCCGGCGGGTACCAGATTTTTTCCCTGCCACACTCGCGTTCCATGAGCGAGGAAGGCGCGGTATTCCAGAGCTACCTCGACGGACGCAATATTCTCCTGAGCCCGGAGCGCAGCATCGACACCCAGATCGCGATTGGCAGCGATATCATGATGGCCCTCGACCAGTGCATCGCCTCCACGGCGGACGAGGCGGATGCCCGCACGGCGATGGATCTCACGCACCGCTGGGCGGCCCGCAGTCTCGCCGCGCGCGGAGATTCCCCGCAGGCCATGTTCGGCATTGTCCAGGGCGCACTGTTCCCGGAACTCCGGCGCATCAGCGTGGAGAACCTCGCCGCCATGCCGTTCGATGGATTCGCAATCGGCGGGTTGGCGGTGGGCGAAAGCCGCGCACAACGCGAGGATATCTGCGCGCTCACCGCTACGGCCATGCCCGAAAACCGTCCGCGCTATCTCATGGGCGTGGGCACGCCGCTGGACATCCTCGAAGCCGTCCGCTGCGGAGTGGACATGTTCGACTGCATCATTCCCACGCAGGTCGCCCAGCGCGGCGGGGTCTTCACGTCGCGGGGTTTTCTGCAAATGCGCCGCGGGACATATAAATTCTCGGCAGAACCACTCGACCCCGCCTGCGACTGCCCCACCTGCGCGAAATACAACCGGGCGTATCTGCACCATCTCACCAAGACCAAGGAGACGCTGGGCTGGCAGTTGCTGGGCAAACACAACATTCATTTTTATCACCGGCTCATGCGCGAGATCCGGGAAAGCATTCTCCGCGGCACGTTCCCGGCGTTGTATGCCGATAAAAAATTGTTCCTGCACGAGGACGATCTCGACAACCCGACCGTGCCGCCCCGCCGCAACCCGGCCCGGCGGACCTCCCTCGGGCAGTATCGGATCCACACGGCGCACGAGGGTTTTTGCAGCATCGTCCATGTGTCCGGCGAAATCATGCACTCCCGGGTGGCCCCGATGGATGAGGCCCGCAATCTCTACGTGGGCCAGGCGCGTCTCGGCGAACGACTGGTGCGCGGAGGGAAGGAACTCGTCCTGTGGGATGTGGGACTTGGGGCTGCGGCGAACGCGATGGCCGCCATCGAATGCCACGAGGAAACCACCGACCCGTGCCCGATGCACCTCATCAGCTTCGAAAACGACCTGAACTCGCTGCGGCTGGCCTTTGCGCGGCGGGAATTGTTTCCCTATCTGCGCCACGGTGGTCCCGACGCGATTCTCAGGCATGGAGAATGGCGTTCTCGAAAAAATCCCGGGCTGCGATGGACGCTGGTGCCGGGCGATTTCATGCAGACCATGGAAAGCCCGCCCGATCCGCCGGACCTGATTTTTTACGATATGTTTTCCAGCAAAACCTGCTCCGGCGCGTGGACGCTGGAAACCTTTGAGCGGTTGTTCGCGGGCTGCATGGGACGTCCGGTGGAACTCTTCACCTACAGCACCTCCACGGCGGTGCGGGTGGCCATGCTGTCCGCCGGTTTTTATGTGGCCCAGGGAAGAAGCACCGGAGAGAAGGAGCAGACCACCATCGCATTCACCCCGCAGGCGGCACCTGTGCCGCATCCGCTCCTCGATGCGGCCTGGCTGGCCCGATGGAAGCGCTCCGCCGCCCAGTTCCCGGCCAATTTCACAGACACCGAACGCGCGGCACTCGCCGATCGCATCCTCCATCACCCGCAGTTTGCCGGTGGTTCTTGATCCCGCCGGGAAGTTGCGGTAGCCCTGATGCACATTCCATGTCCGCACCCGATCCAGATCCCGCGCCCCAGTGCATCGTGCTCATCGGATTCATGGGCTCGGGCAAGACCACCGTCGGGCGCGTCCTGGCACATCAACTCGGCTGGAAATTCTGCGACACCGATCACCGTGTCGTCAAGACCGCCGGCAAGGAGATCCCGCGCATCTTCGCCGAAGACGGCGAAGATGCCTTTCGGAAAATCGAATCCGGAGTGCTGAATTCCCTCGCCGGCAGCGACCGCATTGTCGTGGCGACCGGTGGCGGAGTGGTCACGCGCCCGGAAAATATCCCGCTGCTGCGGGCCATCGGATTTGTCGTGTGGTTGGACGCGCCCGAGGAAGACATTTTCCAGCGGGTATCCCGCAATAAAAAACGCCCGTTGCTCCAGACGGAGAATCCCCGCGAGACCGTGCGGACTTTGCTCGCCACGCGCGCACCGCTCTACCAATCCGCCGCGGACTGCGTGATCCAGACGCATGGATTCAATTGGCACTCGGTGATTCGGATCATCCATCAGCGCGCCGACCAGTATTTCAGCAATCCACCCCCGGCATGAAATCCGAACTCGTCCGGCTCGCCCGCGCCCAGGGGTTCGATCTATGCCGGATCGCCCGGGCCGCGGAGGCACCGCATTCCGGAGCCTACCGGGATTGGCTGAAGGCGGGCCATGCCGCGACGATGGATTGGATGGGGCGCGACCCCGGGCGCCGGTCCGATCTGCGGACCGTGCTGCCCGGTGCCCGCTCGGTGGTCGTGCTGGCGGTCAATTATTGGCAGGGACCGTTTTTCCACCCGCAGAACGGCGCTGACGTCCGCGGAAAAATCGCACGCTATGCGCTGGGCGGGGATTATCACGATTGGATGATGCCGCGTCTCGCGGTTCTGGAGCGGTTTCTTGCCGATCGTGGCGGAACGCAGAAGGCCTATTGCGACACCGGGCCGGTGCTGGAGCGGGACTTTGCCGCGATGGCCGGCGTCGGGTGGCATGGAAAAAGCACGCTACTGCTCAACCGGACGCTGGGCACCTGGTTTTTTCTCGCCGAAATTCTCACCACACTCGATCTCCCCTCCGATGATGCGGAGCCGGATCGGTGCGGGAGTTGCACGCGCTGCATCGACGCCTGTCCCACTGGTGCGATCCTTGCACCCCACGTGCTCGACGCGAGGCGCTGCATTTCCTTTCTCACCATCGAAAACAAGGGGCCCATTCCACCGGAGCATCGCCGGGCGGTGGGCGGACGCATCTATGGCTGCGACGATTGCCTCGAAGCGTGTCCCTGGAACCGGTTTGCCCACGCCTCGCGGGAGGCGCATTTCGCGGGACGGACAGCATCCGATATGGCGTTGCGGGATTTTCTCGCGCTGGATAACCGGGCGTTCAGGGCGTTGTTCGAAGGTTCCCCGATCGCCCGCATTCGGCGTGCCCGATTCCTGCGCAACGTCTGCGTCGCCCTTGGAAATATCGGAAGTATGGACGATCTGTCCGCGCTCGATCGGGCGGCCGCCGATCCCCATCCCCTCATCTCGGAACACGCCGCCTGGGCAGCGGATCAACTCCGAAAGAGGCACCCGGTGGAAAAGTAAACCGCTCCTTCGCAATGGACGCGCAACTGCCCTGCCCTGCCCGGATATCCGCAAATATCCAACACGCGTCACCCTCCCTTCCGAATTTCCAGTTTCAGGTTTTCAGCTTTCAAATCCCCCCCCTCTCTCTGGTCAACTCTTGAGTTTACTGTGGCCGCGGGCGGAAGCGGGCGGGGGCGGAGAATCATTTGCGAATCCCGCGATTCTCTCTTAGGGTCCGCAACATGCTTTTTCCATGGTTCATCGCCGGTTTTGCCGCCGCAATTGTGTACGCGTCCTTTTTTGAGTGGATGCTGCACAAACATGTGATGCACTGGCCTCTGGAGTTCATCACCTGCTGACGCCGCCCGTTTCATTACCATTCGGCTGATTCTCCACAGGCTTTCACTTTTTCCCATTTGCCACCATGGAAGTCATCGAGTCGTCCACACTGCTCCCGGGCATTGATCTTGCCCAACTGAAAAAACAGCATCCCAAGGATGCGGCGGAATCCCTGCAGGATCTGCCCCTGCTCCCGCTCCGGCAGGTGCTGCGCCGGTTGCCCGACGAGTTCACGGCGGAAGTCATCGCCGAGTTTCCGGAATCCCTGCAGATCCAGCTTTTCGAGTCCATGCGCCTGCACCGGGTGTCGGGCATCGTGGGCGAGATGTTCTCCGACGACGCGGCGGACGTTCTGGGCCAGCTCTCCTCCCAGCGTTTGGGCGAGATCATGGAACGGCTCGACCCCGAGGATGCCCGGCAGATTTCCGATCTCCTCAGGCATCCCGAGGACAGCGCCGGCGGGATCATGCAGACGGAATTTTTGGCCGTCCCGGAGACCTTGACCGTCGCACAGGCGACCGAAAAATTGCGCGGCGCCGAGGATATCACGGGAGAGGGACTGTTTTACATCTACGTGGTGGACAGCGGGGAACGTCTGGTCGGAGTGCTGCGCGTCCGCGACCTGCTCTTCCGCCGCCCCGAGATCCGCGTGAGTGAAATAATGAACCAGGAAGTCCGCGCCGTGAGCGTCCATGCCGATCAGGAGGAAATCGGACGGCTTTTTCGGGACTACGGATTCACCTCCGTGCCGGTGGTGGATGATTTGCGCCGACTGCGCGGGGTGGTGACAGCCGACGACATTTTGCACGTCGTGGAAGAGGAGGCCACCGAGGATATGCACCGCATGGTGGGTCTCACCGGGGAGGAACTCATCGATACGCCGTGGAAAGATTCGGTCCGAAACCGGCTTCCGTGGCTCTATGTGAATCTGGGAACCGCTTTTCTTGCGGGGGGGGTGGTCTCTCTCTTCGAACACACCATCGCAAAATACGCCACTCTCGCCATTTTCCTTCCGATGATCGCCGGCCAGAGCGGCAATACCGGCACCCAGACTCTCACGATCATGGTGCGGGCACTCGCCCTCGATCCGATCGACACCGGCCGCTCCCGCAAGGTGCTTTACAAGGAAATGGTGGTCGGACTCATCAATGGGCTCTGTATCGGGATCGTGTTCGCCTTCATCGGCTGGCTTTGGAAAGGCAATCCCATCCTGGGCGGCATCATTTTTCTCGCCATGGTTCTCAACATGACCGCCGCCGCCACCGCCGGGGTGCTCATCCCACTGGGGTTGCGGGCACTGCGCATCGATCCGGCACTGGCCTCCGGGATCATGCTCACCACGATCACCGACGTGCTGGGATTTTTTATCTATCTGGGGCTGGCCACGCTGGGGATTATTTACTTTCCCCAGATGCTCACCTGAAAAATATTCGAATTTTAAAGATTTATTATAATTTTTGGAATTCGGGCATACCCTTTGCTTAATCGTATTTCGATGAATGCAACCGCCACTGCCATGAATAGGGATTTCAACTCCGCTCCCGAAGGATATTTTCAACCCCGGGAAGACGCCGCCTGTTATTCCCTCACCATTTTCACCCAAAAATGGGCCGAGGTGAAGCGCTTCTACGTCGAAGTACTCGGCGCGAAAGTTGTCAGCGAACGCGTGAACCGCTACTGCGACATGATCTTGGGCGGTCTGCCCATTTGCCTGCGGCCCTGCGATTTCGGGGAAGCCGTGAGCTACTTTCACATCTACCTCGCGATAAAAAACAAGGATCAGGTCCTGGAAGGGCTTCGCCGCCGGGGCATCATCGTGACCACCGAGGGACCCTACACCAATTTCCGCGACCCCGAGGGCCGGGTGTTCAAGCTCTCCGATCACGCGGCGATCGTGAACTGATCCGGGGTTGGGTTTCTTATTCGCAGACAGTGCAACAAATAATTGTTGCGGACATGGGGTGTTTTGCGCTCTTAGTCGGTTAATTCATATGTCCAATCCACTCCGCGTCACTGTCTGGGGCGAATTTCGCCACGAAAAAAAGAACCCGAAAGTCTCCGCCATCTACCCGGACGGCATGCATGAATGCATCGCGGCATTTTTGCGGAAGGACCCCGCTCTCACCGTCCGCACCGCCTGGCTCGACCAACCCGAACACGGACTCACGGATGCCGTCCTCGCCGGGACCGATGTTCTCCTCTGGTGGGGCCACATGGCCCACGGTGATGTGCAGGACGCCATCGTTGCCAAGGTGAGGGCCCGCGTGCTCGAAGGCATGGGGCTCATCGCCCTGCATTCCGCCCACTATGCCAAAATCTTCAAGGCGCTTCTCGGCACCACCTGCTCGCTCAAGTGGCGCGAAGCAACCGACAAGGAACGCCTCTGGAATGTCCTGCCCTCCCACCCCATCACGCAGGGGATCGGCGAATATTTTGAGATTCCCGCCGAGGAAATGTACGGCGAGCCCTTTGGTATTCCGACGCCCGACGAGTTGATCTTCATCTCCTGGTTCACGGGGGGCGAAGTGTTCCGCAGCGGAGCCACATGGCAGCGGGGTCATGGCAAGGTGTTCTATTTCCGCCCGGGCCACGAAACCTATCCGACCTACCACCTTCCCGACGTGCAAAAGGTCATCTCCAACGCCGTCCACTGGGCGCGCCCGATGGTGAACATTCCCGATGTCTGCCCGAACAGCCCGGCGCTCGAACCGTTGCCCGAGGATGCCGAAGCATCCCAGCGGTCCACGGAAGGCCACAAATAACCGCCGAAAAAACGCGGATCCGCAACTGAATCATGGGTAAAAAAACTGTTCGAATCGCCATCATCGGCACCGGTGGCATGGCCAACTTTCACGCCGAATGCTACGCCACCACCCCCGGATGCAAACTCGTCGCCGCGGCGGACGTGGACCTGCCCCGTGCCCGGGCATTTGCCGACAAACACAAGATTCCGGTCGCGTTCGGCAGCGTGAGCGAGCTTTTGAAAAGCGCGGAATTCGACGGCGTGAGCATCGTCACGCCCGACGCCTTTCACGCTCCGATCTCCCTGCAATGCCTCAAGGCCGGCAAGCATGTCCTTTGCGAAAAACCGCTCGCGCTCAGTC
This sequence comes from Chthoniobacter flavus, assembly GCA_020718605.1. Lineage (GTDB taxonomy): Bacteria > Verrucomicrobiota > Verrucomicrobiia > Chthoniobacterales > CAKUMP01 > DYRR01. Next base: position 14,844 of record DYRR01000027.1, read on the forward strand.
ACGCGGACGCCGGGAAAATGACCGCCGCCGCAGGCAGGGCCGGCGTGATCAACATGGTCAACTTTTCCTACCGCGACTGGCCCGTCACACAAGCCGTGGCAAAACTGGTGCAGTCCGGAAAGATCGGCGAAATCCGCCATGTCGAGGCCTCCTACCTCCAGGCCTGGCTCGCCAGCAAAGTGTGGGGCGACTGGCGCACCTCGCCGGGATGGCTCTGGCGGCTCTCCAGCAAACACGGCAGCAAGGGCGTGCTCGGCGACGTGGGCGTGCATATCGTGGACTTTGCCACCTTCCCCGTCGGCCCCCTGGCCTCGGTTTCCTGCCGCCTCAAGACCTTCGACAAGGCCCCCGGAAACCGCATCGGCGAGTACCCGCTCGATGCCAACGACTCCGCCATTCTCACGGTGGAATTCCAAAACGGCGCGCTCGGGGTGATTCATACCACCCGCTGGTGCGGCGGCCACGCCAACCGCCTCTTCCTGAAAATTGCCGGCACCAAGGGCACAGTCGAAATTGATTCCGACCGCGGGGTGAACGCCTACCGCATCTGTGACGGACCGAACCTCGACAAGGGCGTCTGGCGCGACGTCACTGTTCCGGACGTTCCGAACATGTACCGGCGCTTCGTAAAGTCGATCCAAACCGGGAAGCAGGACCAGCCCGATTTCGCCCGCGGCGCGGAAGTTCAGAAAGTTCTCGACGCCTGCTTCGTTTCCGATGCCAAGGGCCGCCCGGTGAAACTCTAATTCGGCCTCAGGCGCCGGACGATTTTCAACGCTCCCACCACGACGCTGCCGGCCAGCACGCCGAACACGGCACTCAGCAGTGCGGGGACCAGAGCCTTCAGCACCCCGCCGGCTACGGGCACTCCGTGCAGGAGGTGGGCGAACTGCTCCAGCCCATGGTGCATGGCGGGGATGCCATGGGTGAGAATCCCTCCGCCCACAAGGAACATCGCGGCGGTGCCCAGCACGGAGAGCACTTTCATGAGGATGGGCGCTGCGGCAACAATGCCATTTCCCAGAATCGCCAGCACCGGAGAGCCCGGTCCTTTTACGGTGGACAGAAAGATTCCCAAGTCGTCGAGTTTCACAATGCCCGCCACAAGTCCGTAAACTCCCACAGTCATGAGCACCGCAATCGCGCAGAGCACCATGCACTGCGCCGCAAACGGCGCTCCGGCGACCATGCCCAGCGTGATGGCGACGATTTCCGCCGAAAGAATAAAATCCGTCCGCACGGCACCCTTGATTTTATCCTTTTCCATATTCCCGGAAAAAACCGCAGCGGCGGCCTGCCCGGAATCATGGGACGGGGCATGGGGGAAAAAGCGATGGATCAATTTCTCCGCCCCTTCGAAACAGAGATAAAGGCCGCCGATCATCAGCAACGGAATCACCGCCCACGGAATGGTGGCACTGATGGCCAGGGCGGAGGGAACGAGGATGGCCTTGTTCAGGAAAGATCCCCTGGCCACGGCCCACACCACGGGCAGTTCCCGGCGGGAGGCGACGCCGGCGACCTGTTGGGCGTTCAGGGCGAGATCGTCTCCGAGAACCCCGCTGGTTTTCGCAGCGGCGGCTTTGGTCAATACGCCGACATCGTCGAGGATCGACGCGATATCATCCAGTAGTGCGAGCAAGCTTCCTCCGGCCATGGCAGCCACGGAAGTAGCAGCCCCGGAGCGGGGTTGGCAATTCCGGTGTTGGCTTTTTTCAACCGCATTGTGGGATCGGCGGATCCCCGCGCTCCCGCACAGAGCTACGAAACAGGCGGCAGCCCGCTCCGGAAGGAGCGGGATCGCCCCTCGGAGCATGAACCAGAGTTGGCGATTGCGCACCGGGTCCGGGTCCGATAGAAGAAAGCACGGCTCCGGCCGACTTCCCATCCATGGATACATTAGAAAAAGCCCGCCGGGTGTTCGATATCGAGTGCCGCGCCCTGGAGAAATTGTCCGCCTCCCTTGGGGACCCCTTTGTCAGGGCGGTGGATCTTCTGCTGGAAGCACTGGCCAATCGCGGAAAGATCGTCGTGATGGGCGTGGGCAAGTCGGGGCATATCGGGGATAAAATCGCCGCCACTCTCACCAGCACGGGCTCCACCGCAGTGGTGCTCAATGCGCTCAACGCCCTGCACGGCGACCTTGGCATCGTGAACGACGGCGATGTGATTCTGGCACTGAGCTACAGCGGGGAGACGGACGAACTCACCAATGTGCTGCCGGCGTTTTCCCGGTTCGCTGTGAAAATCATCAGCATGACGGGCAACCCCGCCTCGCTGCTGGCCCGCTCAAGCCACGTCACGCTCGACGTGAGTGTGGAGGAGGAAGCGTGCCCGCTGCGGCTCGCCCCCACCACCAGCACCACCGCGATGCTGGTGCTCGGGGACGCGCTGGCGATGGTGCTGCTGGAGGCCCGCGGCTTCCGGAAAGAGGATTTTGCGAAATTTCACCCCGGCGGCAGCCTGGGCCGCTCTTTGCTTCTGAAAGTGTCGGACATCATGCGCGGCCCGGAACACATGGCGACGGTCCAACCCGGCAGCGATGTGCGGCAGACCCTGCGCCGGATGACCACCCACCGGGCGGGCGCGGCCGTGATATTGGCGGAGGACGGTGCGCTGGCGGGCATCTTCACCCATGGGGATTTTGCGCGCCATTTCCAGGACAACCCGGGCCTGGGTTCCGAGCCGGTGGAAAAATTCATGACCCGCAACCCGGTCACAATCCGGGGAGACAAGCTTGCGGCGGAGGTGTTGCATGTGCTAGAAAGTCACCGGATCGACGATCTGGTCGTGGTCGATGCGGATAACCGCCCCCTCGGGGTCGTGGATTCGCAGGATCTCACCCGATTCAAACTCATCTGAGTTTTTTCCCGCGCGATCCGTCCACCCTCCGGCTTCCGGGCCGGTCCTCACCCAATCCAACCACACCCACCCCTCCTTTTATGGCAGCAGCAAACGATCTACGAAAAGGCATGGCCATCCGCTACAACGGCAATGTCGCCATTATCCTGGAAGTCCAACACCGCACCCCCGGCAATCTCCGCGCTTTTGTCCAGTGCATCATCCGCTACATCGGCACCGGCAAATCGGCCGACATCCGTTTTTCCTCCACGGAAAAAATCGACTCGGTCGAAGTGAACCGCCAGAAGCTGGAGTTCAGCTACAAAGACCAGGAAGGCTACAACTTCATGGATCCCGAGACGTATGAGACCGTGACACTGCACAAGGAACTGCAGGCCGACGCCACCGATTACCTCACCGAAAACATGCCGGTCGAAGTCCTCTACGCCGAGGGCCGCCCCGTCCAGGTGGAACTGCCCGCCTCGGTCTCCATGAAAGTCATCGAATCCGCCGATGGCGTCCGGGGCGACACCGCCTCCAACGTGCAAAAACCCGCCACACTCGAAACCGGCAAGGTGATCAATGTCCCGCTCTTTATCAAGGAAGGCGAAATGATCAAGGTGGACACCCGCACCGGAAACTACATGGGCCGGTCCTGATTTTTTTCTTTTCCCCCCTGCCATGCATCGCCCGCACCATCGCCGTCCCGGGACCGCGCGGTCCCGGAATTCGGGGCGGATGATGACAAAGGCGGGACTGCGGGGAAAGGCGGACGAGAGGGACAACAAATCCCTGCGGCTCCATTCGCCCTCGGCCTTGTGGGAGGACGAGGAACCGCCGATCACCGTGCCGACCCGCTGGGTCAAGCTGGTGTTCGGGATTTTCCTTCTCCCGGTGGCGTGGATTCTTGGGGAGACGTTCTTTTCACTGTTCACCCACGCGACGGTGGAACATCGGTTCTGGCTCTCGGCACCGTTCTGGTTTTTCTCGCTGGGATTTGTATGCTGGCTCATTGCGTTTTTCGGACTGCCGCGCCCCGTGCTGCTATATGTGTTCAGCCACGAATTCACCCATGCCCTCTGGGTCTGGTTGCTGGGCGGACGGGTGAGCCGCTTCCGATTCGGCCTGGACGGAGGAGAGGTCCTCACCGACAAGACCAATTTCTGGATCGCGCTCGCCCCGTATTTTTTCCCGCTCTACAGCATGCTGGTCATCGGCGTGTTCGGGATTCTCGAGATTTTTTTTGACTTGGGTTGGTGGAACTGTGTGCTCTACGGGCTCGTCGGCGTCACCTGGGGTTTTCATCTCACGTTCACCTGCTGGGTGATTCCCAAAGGCCAGAGCGATCTCACGGATCACGGCACGTTTTTCTCTCTCACCGTCGTGTTCCTCATGAACCTCCTGGTGCTCCTCGTGTTCCTGATCGTCGCCTCCCCCACCCTCTCCTGGCATCATCTCGCCAACGAGACAACCCGCAACGCCGCGGAGTTCGCCCGCTGGATCACCCAGGTCGCCCGCGCCATCGCCGGACGCGTTTGACTTGAGATCGAAGGGATCGTCCCTCGATTCACCAAGAGCCAGTCGGTTCCGAATTCCCAGTCGAAAACAAAAGGGACAGGGATTAGGTCAACTGGCTCGCATTATTTTGCGTAGTGAAATCTGAGTTGTGCGATCTCAAGATTCCTCGCAGCAGTCCGATAAACCATACGATGCTCATCCGTGATACGGCGAGACCAGAAACCCGCAAGGGTGTGCTTCAAGGGTTCAGGTTTTCCGATCCCCTCGTAATGGTTTCGCACTGTGTCCTTGATCAGTTCGTTGATTCGTCTGATCATTTTTTTATCCGTTTGCAACCAGTGCTGGTAGTCTTCCCAAGCTTGGGGAGAGAAAACAAGATTCATGCTTCCACCAGATCTTTGATTTCTTTTCTGATGTTGTTTCCGGCATTCAGACTCTCAATAGAAGCAAGCAAGCGCTTTGCGTTGGCTGGTGACCGAAGCAGATAGGCCGTTTCTTGGAGAGATTCGTAGTCATCAAGAGAGAGCATGACCACTGCCTGGTCACGATTGCGCGTAATGATCACGGGATCATGATCAACGCAAACTCTGTCCATTGTAGAGGCGAGGTTTTCTCTCGCTGCGGTGTATGTAATTGCATTCATATGGACAGCATCATGGACATGTTCGAAGACCGTGTCAAGGACGATATATTTTGACTTTATGGTTGCGGGCCCGTTTTGGGGCGGCGACTGCGGCCTTGAAAAGAG
>DYRR01000155.1 GCA_020718605.1 Chthoniobacter flavus
AGTTCAGCCCTAAACGCTGGCTCCTCTACCTTTTCTTCTCAATTATGGGCCGTGATCGGCTACCTTTGCCGAACAGTATTATTGAGCCGCGTGCGGCCGTTGCAGGTAAATTGCCGCAGGCGGTATCACTCCGATCAGAACACCAGGGCGACCTTCAATCCTTCCTGGCGGACATTGACCTCCATGGCCTCCCCGATGCGGTCGAGCGGGAAACGATGCGTGATGAGACTTTCCACCGGGAGACCGATCCCCTGGGCCCGCCTCAGGAAGTTGTAGGCCACCGGATACTCGTCCACTGTGTAAACCCACGAGCCCACGACCGAGATTTCCTTCGCACAAATGTCCTGATGCGGATTGATCGTGCAGGGGCCGTTGTCCACGAAAAATCCGACCTCGCAGATCCCCCCGCCCCGCTGCACATATTTCCAGATGTTGCTGGCGGCGGCGGGAACCCCGGTGCATTGGAAGGCGAAATGCGCCCCGCGCCCCCGGGTGGCGGCCCGCACCGCGCCGGTCACGCCCTGGAGTCCGTCGTGATGCTTGTAGTTGATCGCCGTCTCGGCCCCCATGCGGCGGGCCATGTCGAGACGGCTCTCATCCCCATCGAGGGCAATGATGTGCTGCACCCCCGAGGCGCGCACCGCGGCGAGCATGAGCAGGCCGATCGGACCGCAGCCCTGCACGAGCACCCGGCTGCGGAAGTTCAGAAGACCCGTGCGTTTCGCCCGCTCCAGCGCGTGCACGACCACCGCAGCCGGCTCGATGAGCATCCGCAGATCCAGACTCAGATCGTTGACAACAAAAAAAGTGGAATCCGCCCGCACGATCATGAACTCCGCGAAATATCCGTTGAGATGCGTGTCGTCGTCGGGAATAAGCCCGTGGACGCGCAGGTTCTCGCAGAGATTGAGCCGGTCGGGAGTGTAGAGGCAGGCATCGCATTTGCCGCACGTGCTCACGCTGGTCACGATCTTGTCGCCCACCCGCACAGGTTTGCCTCCGTTGTCCCGCGTGACATTTTTTCCAAGGCGCACGATCTCGCCCGTGCCCTCGTGACCGAGCACAAGCGGCGCGAGCTTCATCGGATCGCCCCGGAACTCGTGAACATCGGTCCCGCAAATCCCGCACCCCTCCACACGGATCAGGATTTCGTCATCCGATATTTCGCGGATCGGAAACGTGCGGATCTCAATTTTTCCAGGTCCCGCGAGAACTGCGGCGCGGCAGGCGGCGGGAGTTCCGCCGGAGGGATGGGCCGGCGGAGGCGCCGCGACCACAGGGGAAATCACCGGGGCCGGTGGCACTTCGGGAAGAACGGGATAGCCGGCCAAGGCGTCCCTGACGATGCGGCTGACGATGTTTCGATCCATGGACGGAGTGAATCAGCCCGCTCAGCGTTTGGCCAGCACATCGGTTTCGTAGCGCTTGACCTCCTTCATCCAGGCCGGGCCGGCCGGGACATTCCTGCGGTTGCAGAACTCCTCCCAGACCGCTCCGAGCGGCATGGTTTTGGCCTCTTCGAACAGGGCCAACCGGAGCGTGTTGTCGCCCGATTGCTCGGCATCGCGCAGCAGGGCGGCGGGCTCCAGCAGGGCGGACAGCAGGGATTTGAGGGTGCTCCGGGTTCCGATCACCCAGGCGGCGATGCGGTTGATGCTGGCATCGAAAAAATCGAGACCAATGTGGGTCCGACCGAGGAAGCCGCCCCGGACAACCTCCTCCATAATGGCCCGGGTGGGGTCGTCGAACAGGACAACGTGATCGCTGTCCCAACGCACGCCGCGGCTCACGTGAAGAAGAAGTTCGGGCACAAACTGCAGGATGGATGAGATTTTGTCACCCAGATGCTCGGTGGGATGAAAATGGCCGGCGTCGAGGCAATAGAGCCGTTGATGTTTCACCGCGTACGCCAGATAGAACTCATGCGAGCCCACCACATAACTCTCGGAGCCAATGCCGAAGAGCTTGCTTTCCACCGCATCCAGATTGAGGGCGCGATCCACGGGCGCGGCAAAAATTTCATCCAGCGAGGCGGCGAGACGTTCGCGGGGTGATTTGCGGTCATAAGGCAGATCCTTCGATCCGTCGGGGATCCAGAAATTGGTGACAGCGGGGCTGCCCAACTGGCGGGCGGCCTCGGCGGCAATCTGGCGGCAGGCGATGCCGTGTTCGATCCAGAACCTGCGGACCGCCGCATCCGGATGGGAAAGCGTGAGCCCGTCGTCCGCGAGCGGGTGCGAGAAATAGCTCGGATTAAAATCCATGCCCATGTTCCGTTCCCCGCACCAACTGATCCAGCTCTGGAATTGATCCGCCGTGTATTCGTTGCGGTCGATTTTTTTCCCCGCGAGATCGGCGTAGCAGGCGTGGAGATTGAGCCGGTGTTTGCCGGGAATGAGGGAAAGCGCCCTGTCGAGATCGGCCCGGAGTTCGGCGAGGGTGCGGGCTTTTCCGGGATAGTTGCCCGTGGCCTGAATCCCGCCTCCGGAGAGGGCGGCGCCGGGCTTTTCAAATCCGCCCACATCGTCCCCCTGCCAGCAGTGCAGGGAAATCGGGATCGTGTCGAGGGCGGCAAGGGCGGCTTCGGTATCCACGCCGAGGGCGGCGTATTGTTCGAGGGCGGACGTGTAGTTTGCGGACATGGGGACAGAGTCTGCGGTTCCGCCGCCGGTGTCATGTGCGCTTGCATACAAAGAGTTGTTTTCGTTATACAAAAATCTATCAGAACCTATTTTGAATACCTCCCGTCCGGCCCGGAGGAGGGCATCTGGACCTTTCATGTCGCGGCGCTGGGCCATACCCGCATTCCGGCCGGGAAACCCTACCCGCCGCCCGAACATCCCGAGGGACGGACGTTCACGTGGGAACGCGGCCGCGTGCTTCCCGCATTCCAATTGCTCGCAATCTCGGCCGGACGGGGCCGCCTGGAGTCGCAGGCGGAAACCCGCATTCTTTCGGCAGGATCCGTATTCCTTCTGCCACCGGGGCTGTGGCACCGGTATCGTCCGGATCCCACGACCGGTTGGACGGAGGACTGGGTCGAACTGCGCGGCCCCGCGATCGATGCATGGTTGAGCGCGGGGTTGCTGGATGTCGGGCCCGTGCGGCTCCCAAAAAAATCGCCCCTCTGGCGGTGGTTCCAGGAATTGCACGGGATCTGTCATGAGCGGGCTCCGGGCTACCGCGCGGTGGCCGCAGGACTCGCGATGGCGGCACTGGCCTCGGTGATTTCCCATCATACCGCTTCGGCCCGTCCGAAAAAAAGGGGGCTGCCCGGCTGGACCCGCCGGGCCCGCGAACTCTTGATGGAAGGCCGCGACGTGCGGAACATCGCGCACACGCTGGGGGTCAGCTATCCCACTTTTTACCGAAAATTCAAAGACACCACGGGCTTGTGTCCGAAACAATATGCCCGCGAAATCCGTCTGGCGCGCGCCGAGGACATGCTGGCGAGGACGGCATTGAGCGTGAAAGAAGTGGCCGCCAAACTTGGCTATCACTCCGGCAGCCACCTCTCGCTGGAATTCAAGCGGCTGAGGGGAAGCGCCCCGTCAAAATGGAGAAAAGGCTCCTCCCTGTCCTGATGGGTTTGGCCACACTTCGCGGGGCCAGCAATTCTCATTTTGAGAGAAACACTGGCCGTTGGGATGCCATGGCTGCATGGGATTGATTATCGATTGTCGATTGGTGAAGTCTTCACAAAAATTGCGACGATTTCCTTGCGTACAAATCCCGTCCATCAACATTCATCATTCAACATTCAACATTCAGCATTCATCACTCAGAAGCCAGGTGCTTACTGTCCATACTGACAACTGCTGTCGCGGGGCGCTTGTGTCTTGCTTTTGCGGGAGGAGATGCGACAGGTTTGCCATCCCATGCATCCCACCACCACGCCCCCACAGCAACACAACCCGCGCCGGGCCCGCGATTTTTTCGGGGATGCGATGGTTTGGATCCTGACCGCCGCGCTGTTCTGGCCGACCGCGCACTGGCTCGTGGCCCGTACGCTGGCTTCCGGGCAAATCCAGCACGCATTTATTGTTCTGGCCTTTGCGTTGTTTGTTCTCGCGCGGGATCGGGGACTGGGCCCGGTCTGGCGGATCGGACGTCTTGCCTACGGCCATCTCGTCTCCGCGTATCTGCTCATGGCGGTGGCGCTGCTCACCCACCGCCCGATCTTTGTGCTGCTGGCCTTTTGCCTGCTTGCCGCAGCGGTGTTGTTCTACATCTTCGGAGACGGCATTCGCCGGCTGGCATGGGCGCTCATCGGAACATTTGCCGCGTTTGTCGGACTCATCGTGATCGGTCCCACGCTCGACTGGCCGCTGCGGGCCGCCGCCGGACGCATGGCGGCATGGATGCTCGGCGTCATCGGGCAGAACACCGGATTGAGCCTGATGCTCCAAGGCGAACCCAAACTCATTCTTTCGGTCAATGACCACATTTTTGAAGTGGCATCCGAGTGCAACGGATTCGGACTCATCGGAGGCTCCCTCCTGCTCGCGCTGCTGTTGGTGATCTTCCGCAAAATACGATGGTTCGACAAACTCCTCGCGCTGGGGGTCGCCGCGTTGACCGGATTTATCCTCAACGCCGTGCGCATCGTCTTCATCTGCCTTCTGGCGCCCCATGTGGGGGACCACTATCATCTCATGCATGAAGCCGTCGGCATCACGCTCTTCGGGGCGGGTCTGGTCCTTGTCTGGTGGCTCATCACAGGACTTCCCGAGCGAAAAATCCACCCCCAGATCAAACCTGACAAGCGGGGAGAGGCACTGCCCCTATAATCCTGGATATATCACTTGAACCTAAATACGGCAGTTGAACCGCTAATAAACGCGAATGGACGCTAATCACCAA
>DYRR01000275.1 GCA_020718605.1 Chthoniobacter flavus
CACCCCGGACTCCGCCACAGCCTCCCCGACGCGCCTGCCGCCACAACGATTGCCGCGAATGTCTCGCTGCACGGCCAGGGGCGGCTGACCCAGCAGTACGGCTTCAACTCCGACATGGTGACCGGTCTCGAGGTGGTTCTCCCCACCGGGGAAATCTGCCGGATCGGTTCCCCTTCCATCGGTCCCCACTGGTTTTCCCGGGGGCCGGCGCTGCCCGATTTGTCGGGCCTTTTTCTCGGCTGGCTCGGAACGACGGGCATCATCACCAAGGTGGGGCTCATGCTCTACCCGAACAAGAAAATCAGGGATGTCGAGCTTTTTGTCACCGACCGGGTGGAGCTGATCCCGGAGATGCTCTTTCGGCTCACCCATCTGGAGATGCTCGAGGACATCAACGTCTGGTTTCAGCCCAAGCCATTGATGTTTCAGGATAATTTTCATATCACGATCTACTTTGCCGGAGATGACGACGAGGAGATCGAGTTTAAAAGAAAAAAGCTCTGGGGTGTCATGCAACCCTACATCGACTCCCGTGACGGCGGGTTCATGAGCATCCAGTACATCCGGGAGGGACTTCTCGAGATGCCCCAGCGGAGCATCGCCGATTTCGCCGACGTGCCGAAGGGGGGCGGCTTCGAGTATTCGGGGCCGATCGTCCCCATCGACCATTTTCCCCGCTACGCGGCAAAGCTTGTCGAGCTGGCGGCGAAATACAGGCTTCTGTACGCGGGAGCGGCACGGCTCATCTCGGGCGGGCACTCGATGATGTTCGCGGTTTCCTTCGCCTTCAACCGGGACGACCGGGATATGATGGCCCGGGTAAAGGAGGCCCTCGAGGAGGCTACGGAGTTTGCCCTCGAGCAGGGCGGCATCCCCTGGAAGCCGAATTTCATTGAGCAGAAGATGATCCTGAAAAAGATGGACCCCTCTACCCGCCGCATCTTCGAGATGATCAAGAAAAACCTTGATCCGCGGGGAATCATGAATCCCGGCAACTGGGAGGTGGAGTGATGGGAAATACGCACGCGATAAAACACGGCGATATCGTTCACCGCTGCTTCCGGTGCGGC
>DYRR01000276.1 GCA_020718605.1 Chthoniobacter flavus
GTCATCGTTCCCGAGGTGACGATGCAGGCAATAATCGGCTCAGTCCCCACATCCCCGTACCAGACGCAGTTTGAGACGGCGATTGTCCGTGTCCCGAACAACACCGGCACGGGGGTGGCGGCATTCACGGTCGGACTCGACAGATCGCCAGGCGAGGGCCCGCTCCCCTGCACTCCGCCCCCGCCAGCGGCAGGCGACGAAGGAGGCACGGTGGGTGTGCCTACTGCTCCCCGAGGCCGGATCAGGTAGGAGATGAGCATCACGATCAGAAGAATAATCAACTGCACAATCCAGGAAAACATTCGCCACTCCTTTTTCTGGTAGGGGGAAGGGGTTAGATCAGATCGGTTACGCTATAGCGTCGCCACTGAAGGGATTTTTGAGCGGCAAAAATGGCAATCCCCCAAAATTTAAGACATTGTTAAACCTGTCTTTACAGGTGAGTAATTTGCGGTCGCAGCCGGGCCACAGGCTCACCGCCCCGCCGGTCGTCAAATCAGAAAAACCATCAATCACGGTGATCGTGTTGCCGCTGTGATTGGTAATCAGCCGTTGATCCACGCCCGAGAGCAGATAGCCGCCGACAAAATATTTGACGGGGAAGGCTCCCGCTCCCGTGACCGTGATAACATTCCCTGCCACCGCCTGCGCGGTTGAATTGACCTGATAGCTGGCTCGATTCAACCCGCAGGCCGCGCTGAACATGGCATGGGGACACGAAATCTGATACACCCTCCGGAGCCCGGCCCGCCTTAATACGGTCGCCGCCGAATCAACAATCAGAGTCGCCACCGCCCCTGTCCACTTGCAGCCAATCACTCGGCCCCTCCAGGAGTTCACCCCTTCCAGGTCGCCATAATGGACGCGGGTCAGGGTCAGCAGCATTACCTGAGGCAGGAGGCCGGTGCGGAAAGGCATGGCTACGGAATCGTTGATCGCCACAGCCACCTCTAACGCCGAGCGGTTGAGGTCGTTGCCCCGGATAAACCCGCCGCGAGAGATAAACACGGGGGCGAATGTCTCCCCCCCGTGGGTGACGATATGGTCGGCGCTGGTATATCGCCACAC
>DYRR01000156.1 GCA_020718605.1 Chthoniobacter flavus
CTCCCGGAGCGGGCTACAACGCCCCCCTCCCGCTCCTCCCGGAGCGGGCTACAATGTCAGGCGGGGACGCTGACCATCGGCTGCGTTACGGCAGGGAAATGATGGCCCGATAGAACCGGCGGGAACCGGTGTCGGAATCGTGGACGGATTTTTGGGAGCCGTCGCCGGCAATCGGGCCGCCGAGATTGGACCAGGACACCAGATCGTCGGAGACCCTTGGTTGGTAATATCTGTCGGCGATGGTCGGAAAGGAGAACGTGTGTCCGGCGCCGGAAGGCTCGACGGTCGTCAGGGGCAGGCCACTGGAGGCGGATTGGGGATTGGAGCCCACGATGTATTCACGGAGATTGTCGAGTCCGTCCCCATCGGGATTGCCATTGGGACCGTTGTTCACATCCCCCGAGCCGTCGTCGTTCTTGTTGAGACCATTGGCATCCTCCCACCAATCCGGGAGTCCGTCGTTGTCGGAGTCCGACAGATCCTGCCCCATGTCAAATCCAAGGAGGAGCGTGTGCGGACCGGCACCGATGAGTTCGACCTCGATCTGGTGGGTTTGGGCCTGGTTGCGGCGCAGGACGGTGAAGAAGCCGGAAGCGGCAACATCCGTGGCGAGTGGATTGATCTGCGGCGCCTGGACCCATGCGCGGACGGTGTCGGTGCCGCTGGTGTTGACAAGGTTCACGCGGGTCGTTCCGACCATCGACTCATCGGCGAGTCCGGCATGGCCGCGCAGGAGAAGGTCGAGAAGATTGGGGGAAAGACCGAAGCGGACGAACGCTTTATCGATCCCCGAGAGCGTGTACGTGGCAACCAGACGCCCGGCGTCCGCGCCGGGCAGGGTGATCGTCTTGGCAACGCCGCCGGAGACAAATGTCCAACCGGTCCCGGCCGGGGCGGTGCTCACGGTGTAGGTCGCATTGATGTTGGCATTGGAGCCGCTGGCTCCGGTCACCGTCCACCAATCCTTGAATCCACTGGTGCGATGGGCGTTGAGGGTGGTGGTGGTGCCGACCAGATTGCTGTCGCCCTCGTCTTCGGACTCCGAATTGCTGTAGGAGGCAAAGTTGCCCGCCACCTGCCAGATCCTTCCATTGAAGGGATCCCGCATCCATGCGGCGGTCATGCGGCCGCCTTTGGCTTCAAAAAGTGCGAATACGCGGCGGTTGTAGAGGAGATATTCGACCGAGCCGTCCAGATCGATATCTGCGGACTCGGAAGCAAATGTGGAAGATGTGGCGGAGGCCGCCCATTGCTGGACGCGGGCGTACACGGTGGCGTGGCGTGTCTGGGACTGGGGAAATTTCGCGAAATCGGCCAATGTCTGTCCGGTGGCGGTGTCGGGGTAGATATACGCACCGGTGCTGTACTTTCTGAGGTCGTTGTTGGTCGTGTTGTGGAACGCGGTCTGGAACATCGCCGAATGGAAGGTGGTGGAGGCAAGGTCGGCGAGGGCATTGTAGAACGATCCGGTGGAGATGGTCTGCCATACGGAGTCCGAATGCCCGCTCACGCCCACCTGCCCAAAGGAGGATGTGGCTCCAAAGAAACGCCCGGTAAGCCCGTCCTCATTCGGCGATCCGTTGAACCAGTTGTCGTAGTTCTCCTGGGTTGCGTGATCGATCCAGTCTTTGGCGGATTGGACGAGATTCTGACCCACACCGCGGCTGACCGCACCCCAGGTCGCGTGGGTGTTGCCATCCTGGCCCTTGTAAGAAACTTCCCCGCCGACGATCTGATCGGCGGTGACCACCCGCACCCAGGGACGGCTTGAGAGCCAGCGGACGTTGTCGTTGTAGGAAACCGCCTTCGTAGAAGTTGAGAAATCGCCAAGATCGCGCCAAAGAACCACCACCTGATCCTGGACAGAACTGCGGGCGCGGCGGGAGAGCAGTTCGCGCACGGGCATCGTGGTCCCGCCGTCGCGGGTCTCATTGAGATATTCCGAAGTGGTGTCATGGATGGGAAACACCTTCATTCCGTTGACCTCGTTGATGCGGAATCCGTCGGTGCCGAGGGCGGAGGTGCGGCCGAACCATTTCACGAAATGACGGCTCTGGTCGGCAAACGTGTAGTCGTATCCCAGAGCCCCGACCTGGGCGAGTGTCTCATCATCGAGCACGCGCTCGGGTGCCCAGAAAACAGCCCGGGATGCGGTGGCGTTGCCGCCGCCATAAATCCGATCGAGGAACGCGTTGGCCAGCGTGATGTTGTTGGCGTTGTAAGCGGACGGAAAATATTTCGGGATATGATCGGAAAACGCGGATCCAAGAAGATCGATCTTGCCGGAAGTGATCAGGGCGGCGATCCGGGTGTTCAGCGAAGGCCCGTCGTTCAGCGCGTTGGGCGTGGGATTTTTCGCCCACTGGAGCGCGGAAGCAAGCGTGGGCGTGATGTGGAGCAACAGGGGGGCGTTGAAATCCTCGTGGGTTTTGATGAGATTCTGGTACCCGCTGGTTCCGTTGTGGACGAGCGACTGAATGGTGCTGGCCGGCAGGAGAGATTGATTGCCATGGGCGAGCAGCATGACCTTGGCGGCCTTGCCACGATCGTTGAATTTCTTCCCATTGGGATTGCCCTGGGCCAAATCGCGTCCGAAGTAGTATTCCAGCTTGCCGTTGAGGCGGATGTTGTCCTGGTCTTTCCAGTAATCCGAAGCCAGCCAGTCGTCGCCGATGGTGTCGCGGATGTCGTTGCGTCCGCCGATGTCTCCGGCACCGGCCGGGCTGTTCTGTGTGCCATCGCGAGTGGTGAAAACCTGGAAGTTAAGGGTCGAAGGGTCGCCAACCCACCCGGCATCCAGGAGGGCCTGACGCTGGACCGCGATTTCCACCGCGTCGAACACACTGGACCAAGCGATGGCATTGAGCCCGTTGGCAGCAATGCCGCGGCGGACCACGCCGTGCGCGTAGGGATCCTCGACATCGGTCGTGGTGTTGTCCGAGGGATTCAAATCCACCGAAACGCTCCCCGAATTTGTCGAGTACGCTCCAACGACCACTTCCCACTTCATGTCGGTGGCGATGTCCACGCTGTCCGGGAACGCACGCTCTCCGGAGGCCGGATTGCCGGTGTCTATGACGATGTACGCATCGAGTTCCCCCTGTTCGGCATAGGCGGCAAGATCGAGGAAATCGATGCGGAAATAGACCTTGCCGTCACCGTTCGCCGCAACCGACCCGCCATCCCGGAATGAGAAGGCCACGATGTCCCGCGAAGCATCGTAACCATTCGTGCGATAGACATCCGCGCCCTGGCTGCCGCCTTCGTTATATTCGTCGAGTGCAAGGAGGTCGTTGTGGTTCCAGTCGGTGAATGTGCCGATATTGATCGTCCCTTCTCCGCCGCCGGAGCCGACGACCGTGATCTGGGTCGGGTTGGTTCCCGTGTTGAGTTCTGCGATATTGGTAATACTGTCCTCATCTGGATCGCCGAGGGCGCCATTTTTTGAATCCCCCGCCAAGCCCGTGCGATACGAAAGCGTTCCATTATCGAGCGGATCCAGGCCGTATTGAACCTCCCACCCGTCCGGGAGGCCGTCGCCATCCGTGTCGGCCTTGAGCGGATCTGTCTCCGTCCAAGCCTCGCCGGCATCGTAAATCCGATCTCCATCCGTGTCGCCGGTGATGTCCCCGCTAAAATCTATGTCCTCGCCATAGCCGTCGGTAAGCCCGTCCTCGTCGGAGTCGGCCTTGGTCGGACTGGTCTCGGTCCAGTTGTCGTAGGAATCAATGACGTTATCCGGCCAGTCGCCGTCATTTGGGCGTGCGGTGGCATAGTCGGCGCGGGCCGCGTTTGTTGGAAGGGATTTTCCGTCGCCATCGGTCCATCCGTTGCGATTGGCATCCTCGATGCCATCAAGCAGGCCATCGCCATCGGAATCAGGGTTGGTTGGATCGGTCACGGTGCCGGCGGCCTGGCGCGTGCGGTTATCACCGGCGCTCTGACTTCCCACTCCCGGCACATAGCCGTGATTTTCCACCACCGCATAGAGCGGAGGATCGATATCGCCGATGAAGTTTTTGAATCCGTCGCCATTCGTGTCGGCGGCGGGATCGGTCGGCGGATTGGCCGAGGTGCGCCATCCCACTTCAATGCCGTCGGGGAGTCCGTCCCCGTCGGAGTCGGGCGTGTTGGACAGGGTGCGCCCGTAGGCGTTGTAAACATGGATGTCTCCGTTGGTCCATGTCTCGGAATTCGTGGTCGGCAACTCCTTTGGCGTGGACTCATCGAAATCCACCAAACCGTCGTCATCATCGTCATTATATTCGTCGGCATCGGTGACGGCGGTCTCGCGGCGCACGACCGTGGCGCTGCGGGTGTTGACGACCGGCTCCGCTCCGCCGGTGGATGCGGTGAGCAGATAGTTGCCGGGCACGGCAATGCTCCATGGGAAATCCCAGGTCTTGGTATTGCCGCTGATGACGACCACAAGCCCGTCCCATGCCCCGTTGTTGTTGGAATCCACCAGAGAGGGTTGTTCATTGGCGTCCCATACAACATCCCCGTCAACATCCGTGAACGGTTCGCCGGAATCGAATTGGCCGTTTCCATTGGAATCCACATACGGCTCCTCGCCGTCGAATTGCCCGTTGGAATTGGCGTCGGTATAGGTCTCCTGGAGCAGATCGATGGAAGGTGAGCCGGTGAGAACGAGATTTGTGACCGACGCACTGGTGCTCACCCGCACGGTATAGACAACAGAATCCGCGCCCGGACCGTCGGGCAGGATGATCTCCACCGGCTTGCCATCCGACCCCAGTTCCGCCGGTTGGGTGATGTTGACAAATGGTTTCGAGCTGGGATTGGCCCTCACCAGACGATCTGCGGTGAGGACGCGG
>DYRR01000157.1 GCA_020718605.1 Chthoniobacter flavus
TCCCCGGCATCGATCCCCCCCTGCGGAAACTGCCACGCGCCCGCCACATCGGACCGTTCGCCAATCAGAACACACCCGTCCGCACGGCGCACGATCCCCGCCACATTCGGACGGTAACGGACGGTGTCCGACGATGGATGGCCCACTGGCTGCATGACATCTCTTCTAGCGCATCCGCCGCTTTTGTCCATCCCCGCGCGGTAAGGAGGGCGCATCTCCGATAAATGCAAATCGTCGGGCCAAAGGTCCGGCAATTCCATAGCCCAGGCCACAAGGCCTGGGTTTTGGACGGATGAAGGCTGCGGGCTGAAAGCCCGCGATACATGACGCCGCTTCGGCATGGAGGATGGGCAAACGCCATATCGGGTCACCCAGCCGAACTCCTCGCGCGGAATCGCGACTGAAACATCGCCGGGCAGAAGTATGGCGTAGGGATGTCCCACGAGACAGGTGCAATCGCCCCAGTTGTAGGGAAGGATTTCCTTGATGGTTTTTGGGAAGGTCGGGCACGTGGTGGTCAGCCGTTCGTGCTGTGCAGAAGTCAACGTGATGCGATGTCGTGCAACAGCCTCGTGCTGCTGAGCGTCGGTAAGATCCAGTCGCTCGTGGGGAACAATCATCCGGCCTTTGTCGCGGTCGAACGGGAACACCTCTCCGTCCGCCATAGCTAGAAGGGGTGCCACAATGCGGGGCGCTGCGGACGGTTGGCGGGAGGAACACAAGGACGCGCGAGGCCGCACGTCCCTACCTGAGGACGGTGCATCTATTATTCTCCCATATCAGGATGACCGGAATTTCAGACATGCGGGGATCGGCTTTTGATTCCCGTTGGGGCCATACCCCGAAGCTTGCTTCGGCTTTCCTGCATCTCTGAAGGGGCAGCGTCCTCGCCTGCCCTGTTTTTCTCAAGTGGTCAGGGCGGGAGCCTGACCCAAAATGCCTCGGGGCTTGTCCCGGGGTTTTTGATTTTCATCGAAAGGATCGCTGGCGGCGTCGCATGAATCCCATCCATGGTGTAGTGAGCCATTTTCAAAGGCTCTGAGGGCTTTACAAACGGGGGCAGACCAACGAGAGTCCCCGTCTTCGCAACAACCCACCCACACCCAACACACCATCCATGAACGACATCCAGATCACCCTGCACACTTCGCGCGGAGACATCGCGATCACCATTTTCTCGGCCAAAGTCCCCCGCACCAGTGCCAACTTCCTCAACCTCGCCTCGCGCGGGTTCTACGACGGCATCAAGTTCCATCGCGTCATTCCCGACTTCATGGTGCAGGGCGGCGACCCCACGGGGACGGGCAGCGGCGGCCCGGGCTACCGCTTCCGGGACGAGTTCGTGCCGGGTCTCAAGCACGACAAGCCGGGCATTCTCTCCATGGCCAACGCGGGACCGAATACCAACGGCAGCCAGTTTTTCATCACCCACGTCCCCACCCCCTGGCTCGACGGCAAGCACTCCGTGTTCGGTGAAGTCACGGACGGACAGGACATCGTGGACGCCATCAAGCAGGGGGATAAAATCGAAAAAATCACGATCCTCGGCGACACCGCCGCCTTGTTCTCCGACGAAGCCGCCGCCATCACCGAGTGGAACGCGGTGCTCTCCAAGTAATCCGCCATCGCGGACGCGGTCGGGGGCGCAAATTCTGTTGCCTCCCGCACGGCATCGCATAATCTCGCGCGCATGGAAGCGATTCTGGCACTGGAAGACGGACGGATTTTTCACGGGGAAGCCTTTGGGGCGACCGCGACGAGCGTCGGCGAGGTGTGTTTCAACACCTCCATGACGGGTTATCAAGAGATCCTCACCGACCCTTCCTACCGAGGCCAGATCGTGGCCATGACGTATCCGCAGATCGGCAACTATGGCACAAACGATCTCGACCAGGAAAGCCACTCGCCGCATGTGCGGGGCTTTGTGATCGAGGAATTGAGCCAGCCCAGCAACTGGCGTTCGGAGGATTCGCTGGAAAACTATCTGCTGCACTGGAAAATTCCGGGCATGCAGGGAGTGGACACCCGCGCCCTCACCCGGCACCTGCGCGTGCGCGGAGCGATGAAAGCCTGCGTCAGTACGGAATCCCTCTCCGCCGAAGAAGCCGTCCGCCGTGCGATGGAGGGCCCCGGTGTGGTGGGGATGGATTTCGTATCCGAAGTCACCACCGGCCAGGCCTACCACTGGGACCCGGAGAACAAACAAAGCCGCCACTGGACCATTGTGAAAGGCTCCGCAAATCCTGGGACACCACCCGACATTGCGGATAATGGGCAGGTATTTCTGCCCCTGCCGCCGGTGCGCCACCGTGTGGTGGCCTACGATCTCGGTATGAAACGCAATATCCTGCGCATGCTTCGGCAGAATGGTTTTGCCGTGGAAGTGGTGCCCGCCGGGACAAGCGCCGGGGACGTGCTGGCCCGCGATCCCGACGGCGTTTTCCTGTCCAACGGTCCGGGCGACCCGGCCGCACTGGGCTCCATCCATGCCAATGTGCGCAAGTTGATCGGGAAAAAACCCATCTTCGGCATTTGTCTCGGACATCAGGTCCTCGGCTTTGCCTTCGGCGGAGGCACATTCAAACTCAAGTTCGGACATCGCGGGGCGAATCAGCCGGTGAAAGATCTCCGCACGGGGCGGGTGGCCATCACCTCCCAGAATCACGGATTTGCCGTCGATGCCGATCGCCTGCCCTCCACCGTGGAAGTGACCCATGTGAATCTCAACGACGGCACTGTCGAAGGGATGCGCCACAGGGAGCAGCCCGTGTTCAGCGTGCAATACCATCCCGAAGCCTCGCCCGGGCCGCATGACGCCGGCTATTTTTTCCAGGAATTCGCCAAACTCATTGAAGAAACGCGCGGGGCCTGATACATTCGCGCCATGTCCAAGCTCATCTTGTTCCTCCCCGATGGTGAAGAGAAGACCTACGACATGGTTGATGAAACCATGACAGTGGGTCGGCTTTCCGACAATCAGATTGTCATTGAAGATGTCTCGGTCTCCAGTCATCACGCGGTGCTCATCCAGAAAAGCCGCGGCTATCAGCTCCGCGACCTGGACTCCACCAACGGCACCCGGGTGAACGGCGAACCCACGCGCGAAGCCGTGCTCGAACATGGGGACCGGATCCGGTTTGGAAAAATCGAGGCCCACTATCACTCCGAATCCGATACAGGCTCACGCCCCCTCCCCGAGGCCGAGAATCCATCGGCCGAAATCGCCGAAGCGAGCCATCTTCCCTCCAATTTCGGCAACGCCTCCCCATTCAAGACCAAGGAAAAGAAAAAAGACGCGATGGGCACCGCCCTGATCGGATTTGCGGTGCTGAGTCTGCTGGCATTTGCCGCCGCGCTCACGAGCGTCCTGCTGCTGCGCCCGCCACAGTAAAGCAGCCTCCAATCGTTGGCAGATCCCCGCGCTCCCGCGCGGAGCTACGAAGCGGCCTGTAGCCCACTCCGGCAGGAGCGGGACATGTGCATCCCCAACCCGTCTTCGGAATCCGGGTTCGATTCAGATCGACTGAACAGTCAGCACCCCAAGTCATTCCCTGTGTTCGGGAAACAAATCCAGAATCGCCGACCCGGTAGCCGCGCAGACGCCACGTTCGGTGATGAGTCCGGTCACGAGTCTCGCCGGGGTGATGTCGAAGCCGTAATTTGCCGCCGGAGTATTTTCCGGGGCGAGCAGGACCGCAATATGGTGTCCCTCGTGCCAGCCGTCGGCGTATTTCACCTCGTTGCCTCCGCGTTCCTCGACCGGGATTTCACGGAGTCCGTCCTTCATGGTCCAGTCGAATGTGGAGGATGGCAGGGCGACGTAAAAGGGAACGCCGTTGTCCTTGGCGGCAAGGGCCTTGAGGTAGGTGCCGATTTTGTTGGCGACATCGCCGGTCCGCGTCGTGCGGTCGGTGCCCACGATCACAAGGTCCACCAGACCGTGCTGCATGAGATGTCCGCCGGTATTGTCGGCGACGAGCGTGTGCGGCACGCCGTGTCGGCCCAGTTCCCATGCCGTGAGCTTCGAGCCCTGGCAGCGGGGACGGGTTTCATCCACCCACACATGCACCGGAATCCCGGCTTCGTGCGCCGCATAGATCGGGGCGGTGGCGGACCCATGATCCACAAAGGCCAGCCAGCCCGCGTTGCAATGGGTGAGCACATTCACCGGCCCGCCTTTTTTCTCATGAATCGCGCGCAACAGCGGAAGCCCATGGACGCCGATCCGGCGGCAAAAATCCGCGTCTTCGTCCGCAATGACATCCGCCACCCGTCGTGCTGCGGCGATTTTTTCCCCGCTCGAACCGGGCTCCGCGATGGCGGCCAGCACGCGGTCCACCGCCCACGCGAGATTCACCGCTGTGGGGCGCGTGGCCTTCAGTTGCGCGGCGAAGCGGTTCAATTGAGGGTCGAAATCCGGCGCATTCGCCGCCTCGATGGCGGCCAGCCACATGCCATAGCCCGCCGTGGCGCCGATAAGGCCAGCGCCCCGCACGTGCATGTCGGCGATGGCCCGCGCGACGTCGTCCACGGTGCGGAGATCTTCCAGAACAAACTGATGCGGGAGCAAACGCTGGTCGATGATCCGAATCCGGTCGTCGTCCACTGTCCAAACCGTCCGATAATGATGTCCGTCCACATTCATGATGAAAACTCTGGCATGCCCCCCGGTGTTTGACGAGATGGTTGTGACTCTGACCGAAAAATGCGCACAAAGCATCGGGGAGTGATGGAAATTCCAACCCCTCATCTTTTCATCGGTATTCCCAGTTATTTCCAACCCAAAAAATCGCTTCAAAAGTCCTTTGCATCCCT
>DYRR01000277.1 GCA_020718605.1 Chthoniobacter flavus
AGTCGGTGTTTCTTCAGCGCCCGCCTGAAGGCTGGCGCTGCCTGCAAGGCAGGATGCGGATCTTCCACAGTTTTCCGTCCTGGTGCCCGCTTTCCCGGCATAGGGTCTGCCAGTCACCGGCTCAGGCAACGGCTGTCCCACAGCTTCTGCAGGAGCCGGATTTGGCCGCCCGGGGCGCCGCATCGGTGTCTCCGCATGAATCCGCTCCGGCGGATATGGGTGTCTTCGACTAAGCCTCAGGGAACTCACGCGGCAAGCCGCGACCTTTCCCTGAGGCACCGTCGTTCAACGCGGGTCGGCGGCGCTGGGACGGATTCCCTTACATGCACATTTAATTCAACCCAAGGAGGCAATATGGACGAAATCTTCATATCCGGCGATCTGGTCGTACTGCGCTCGGTGCAGGTGCTGAAGCAGACGACCGCCGCTGAATTCACAGCTTCGCTTCTCGCAGCTGCGGGACTGCGCACGCCGGTGCTGCCCGACGGAGTGGTCTGGCACGGAGCGAAGGGCGCGAAGAAGCTCTACCTCAGGAGCCGCAGACCCGGTCCGGCGGCGATCCAGTGGAGCAGGGTAAGCCCCGTGGAGACCAAGACCCTTGAAGTCAAGCTTCCCTGGCTTCACTTCCTCCACGTCTATGCCGGGCACGCCTTCGAGAATCTCTACGTCTTCTGCACGAAATCGAAACTGGACGACGCCGGCAACATGCTGCGCCGGCCGCCGCTCGGGAATCTCCATTCCGACTGCCGGGTGTGTCTCGGCAACGACTTGAGATTCGACCTCGACGGGAAACTGTCCGGCAAGCTGGCGCGTGTCGAGGACTTCTTCATGAACTCGGTGTTCAACGAGGATCTCCGCCACACCCACGAAGAGGCATGCCCCCGGTGGCTCCGTGACGCCGCGCTCCAGAACGAGTTCGTCTACGAGACACTGGCGAGGCTATCCGCTTCGGATTCGTTCGATCCCTGCGGCATGGAGTGGCTTCCCTACAGGACGCTCTCGAATGTCGCGGACACATTGCTGGGGGTGGAGCGATGAAAGCATTGAGGGACGCTGTGACCG
>DYRR01000028.1 GCA_020718605.1 Chthoniobacter flavus
GGGAGGGCGATACTCCCCTATGCCATCCGGCGGCCCGCACCATTATTTACGAGATGCATGTGCGCGGATTCACCCGGCATCCCAGTTCCGGAGTGCCGGAGGACAAGCGGGGGACCTACGCCGGATTGATCGAAAAAATCCCGTATCTTCAGGACCTCGGCGTCACGGCGGTCGAGTTGTTGCCGGTATTCCAATTCGACGCGCGGGATTGTCCGGCGGACGGGACAAATTACTGGGGCTACGCGCCGGTGTCCTTTTTTGCACCGCACCAGGCCTACAGCTCGCGCCAGGATCCGCTGGGGCCGGTCCATGAATTCCGCGACATGGTGAAGGCGCTGCACAGGGCGGGGATTGAGGTGATCCTGGATGTGGTGTTCAACCACACCGCCGAAGGCAACGAACGGGGCCCCACGCAGTGTTTCCGGGGTCTGGCGAACGACGCCTATTACATCCTCGAACCCAACCGCGCACTTTATTCCAACTACTCGGGCACCGGCAACACGCTCAATGCAAACCATCCCGTGGTCCGCCGGATGATCCTGGACAGCCTCCGTTTCTGGGTCGGGGAGATGCACGTGGACGGCTTCCGGTTTGACCTCGCCTCGATCCTGGCCCGGGACGCCGACGGCCGCGTCCTGCCCAACCCGCCGGTGCTCTGGGATATCGAGACCGACCCGATGCTTGCGGGCACAAAGCTGATCGCGGAGGCATGGGACGCCGCCGGCCTCTATCAGGTCGGCAGTTTTGTGGGCGACAGTTGGAGGGAATGGAACGGAAGTTTCCGGGACGACACCCGCGATTTTTTCCGGGGTGCGCCGGGCTCGCTCCGGCGGTTCGCCGACCGTTTTGTCGGCAGTCCCGAGATCTTTGGCCACGAAGAGCGCGAGCCGGAGCAAAGCGTGAACTTTGTGACCTGCCACGACGGATTCACCCTCAACGATCTTGTGTCCTACAATCACAAGCACAACGAGTCCAACGGCGAGAGCAACCGGGACGGGGCGAACGACAATCGAAGCTGGAACTGCGGCGTTGAGGGCCCGAGCGACGACCCCGCCGTGGAGCGGTTGCGCAACCGCCAGGTCAAAAATTTCCTCACGGTCAATCTGCTTTCCCTCGGAGTGCCGATGCTGCTCATGGGCGACGAGGTCCGCCACACCCAGGGCGGCAACAACAACGCCTACTGCCAGGACAACGGGACGAGCTGGTTCGACTGGACGCGCCTGGAAAAGCACGCGGAGGTGCGGCGGTTTGTGAAAGAACTCATCGCACGGAGGATTCTGCGCAATACGGGCCGGGAGCGCACGAGTCTCAATGAACTCCTGCGGAACGCCGTCAAAAGCTGGCACGGCGTCCGCCTTGGCCAGCCCGACTGGAGCGACCACTCGCTCAGCATCGCCCTTTCGGCGGAGGTGTCCGTGGAAAATCTCAAGTTCCACCTGATGCTCAACGCCTTTTGGGAACCGCTCGAATTCGAGCTTCCGCAGGTGGCCCCCGGGGATTCTCCATGGCGGAGATGGATTGACACGGCCCGCGAAACTCCGCAGGATATCGTTCCGTGGAGGCAGGCGCCTGAAATTGCGGAGCCTGCCTGCCCTGTTGACGCGCGATCGGTCGTGGTCCTTTTCTCCAAACTCTCCCCCCATGAACGCACTTGTAAGTGAAGTCCGCCGCAAACCCATGCTCTGGCTGCTGGCCCTGGTGCCGGTGCTGTTTGTGGCGGAAAAATTCCGGCCCGAATCGCACACCCTGCTGTTCGCGCTCTCCGTCCTGGCGATTGTGCCATTGGCGGCATTGCTGAGTGTCGCGACGGAGTCCGTGGCGGCAAAGACCGGCGACGCGGCGGGCGGTCTTCTCAACGCCACCCTGGGCAATCTCACCGAACTCATCATTGCCGTCACCGCATTGCGGGCGGGGCAGATCATGCTGGTCAAGGCGTCCATCGCCGGTGCGATCGTCACCAACACGCTCTTTGTTCTGGGCATGTCGCTGCTGTTGGGCGGGCTCAAATATCACACCCAGGAATTTAATCGGGTGGGAGCGCGCCTGCAGGCAAGCCTGCTGTTTCTGGCCACGATCGGTCTGCTGGTGCCCTCGGTGATCAACCATGCGGACGGGAAGTCGGCCTTCACACAGAAACTGAGCGTGGGTCTTGCCGTGCTCCTGATCATCGCCTATGCGCTGGGAATGTTGTTTTCGCTGAAAACCCACCGCGAACTGTTTGCCGCGGCCGATCATGCGGAGGCCGGCGAGGAACCCTGGCCGATCGGATTGGCGCTGGCAACCCTCGCCGGTGTCACCCTGCTGGTGGCCATGGTGAGCGAGATCTTTGTCGGCTCCGTCCAGAAAGCCGCGGAATCCTTCGGCATGACACCCGCCTTTGTCGGATTCATCGTCGTGTCGCTGGTCGGGGGCGCGGCCGAAATGGGGTCCGCCTTTTCCGGTGCGCGCAAGAACCGGCTGGACCTGAGTCTGGGCATCGCCCTGGGCAGCGCCGCGCAGATCGCGCTGTTTGTGGCCCCCGTGCTGGTTCTGCTCAGCTATGTGATTGGCCCGGCCCCAATGGATCTGAGTTTCTGGCCGGGCTCCGTGGTGATGATGCTTTTCGCCACGGTCACGGCCACCTTGGTGACCGGCAGCGGACGCTCGGCCTGGTTTGTCGGCGTGTTGCTGCTCATGGTGTACTGTGTCTTTGCGATGACCCTCTATCTTCTGCCGCCACAAGGATGATCGGAGAATTTGTCCATTCGACCCGACGGGTTCTGGATCCCATCGACCGGATTTCCGAGGTGTTGTTCGGGCTCATCATGGTCCTTACCTTCACCGGGTCGCTTGGCATCGCCGATGCCGGACGGGATGATGTGCGGGCGATGCTCATCGGGGCGCTCGGGTGCAATTTGGCGTGGGGCATCATCGATGGGGTGTTCTATCTCATGGGAAGTCTTGCGGACAAAGGCCGCGAGATTTCCCTGCTGCGCCAGGCGGCCCCTTCCGCCCATCCGCAGGAAGCTCTGGACCACATCAAGGACGCGCTGCCCCGGGTGGTGGCTTCGGTTCTCAGCCCAGAGGATCTCCGGACCATGCAACAACGCCTCGGGGAAATCCCGCTTCCGTCCGCCCCCGCGCGCCTGGGCAAGGAAGACTGGCTCGGGGCCTGCGGCGTGTTTTTGCTGGTGTTCCTGTCCACATTCCCGGTGGCGATCCCCTTTCTGTTCATGGGCAGTGTCGGCGCGGCCCTTCGCGCATCCAACGCCATTGCCATCGCCATGCTGTTCCTCTCCGGGTTTGCTTTTGGGCGGTTGACCGGTCGCAACCCTGTGCTGACTGGAGCGGCCATGGTGGTTCTCGGCGGCATTCTTGTGGCTGCGACAATTGCTCTGGGTGGATGACCATTTTTCATTCGCTTTTCCGGAAAAAAATCTTTTGCATTCAACATCAACCCACTACCCTGCCCCCAATGAAACAATCCTGCTTTCACATACAATCCGCGCCGGCTCTGCTGGCGGTCTTGGCCGTCAGTTTCACCCTCTCCACGGCGACTGCCGGGATCGCGCCCGAGGCCAGGGCACTGGCGCAATCGGTCGCCGCAAAACTCGACACGGCCCAAACCCTGCAGGTGACGGCCGTCCATGAGATGGACCCCGCGCTGGGCGTGGGATCGAAAATTGAACGCGGTCCGATCCAGATCGCCGTGAAGCGACCCAATCAGCTCTCCGTGGTTCAATACGCAGGGCGCGAGTCGCGGGTGATCGCCTACGACGGACGCATGGTGTGCGTGATGCGCCCCGGATTGAAACACCATGCGCTGGAGCCGCTGAAAGCGGACTCCATCGGGAAGTTTGCCGACGTGCTGGACTCCCGGTTCGGATTCCGCCCGCCTCTGGCCGAACTGCTGTCGGGGGATCTGGTGACCCAACTCTTCCTGGACGTGACCTCCGCTTCGTTGATGGGCAAAGAGAAGGTGGGCTGGACCCAGTGCGAACGGCTGCACTTCGAGCAGAAAGGAATGACCGGAGATCTCTGGGTGGGCGTCAAGGACCGGCTGCCCCGCCGTTTGATGTTCACCTTCACCGATCTTCCGGGCAACCCCGTCTGGAATATCCGCCTCTCCAAGTGGCAGCTCAATGCCCCTCTGGATCCGGCGATGTTCAGCAAACGGCCCGCCGCCGATTCCACCAGAGTGCAACTGCTCATAAGCCGCTGATTTTCATCCTCCAATAAATAACACCCGCCATGAAAACAACCCGCCTTTCCCTTCTTCAAATGTCCCTGATGACATTTCTGTCCATGGCCCTTCTGGCCCAAAACCTCGATGCCGCTCCGAGACATCGCCCTGGAAATCCACGTGGTATTGCGGATCCGCGCGGGATCGCAGACCCCCGCGGCATTGCCGATCCCCGTGGCATCGCCGACCCGCGCGGGATTGCGGACCCCCGGGGAATCGCCGATCCCCGGGGAGTGCTCGACCCGCGGGGTATTGCCGATCCTCGCGGCGTGTTTGATCCCCGTGGCCCATTCGATCCGCGCAATCCCGCCCGCTATATGTACGGTCTGCCGGGTGGCTATGCCGTCCGCGCCTACCGGGGTGTGAATTTCTACTACTGCAGCGGGATCTACTACTATCCCTACATCATCAATGGCCAGACCGTTTACACCCGCGCAACCATTGTGGACGGCTATCCTGTCGTTCCGCCACGTCCCTACTGATCCGGCGATCGAAACCCGCCATAGTCCGCGCCCTCCCAACAGTTCGGGAGCCAAAATCACAAATATGCATCAGAAGAAATCTGCCCAGATCCCGATATTCAGCCTCCCCTGCCTCCTGCTTCCGGTCCTTCTGCTCTCCTCATGCAGTGAGGACGCGAAGCCGGCAGCCCCACCGCCGTCGGTGGTGCGGGTGATGGAGGTGTCCAAGAAGAATGTGGCGCGATCCACGACGTTTATCGGGAAGCTTGACTCGCCCCAGAACGTGGAGATCCGCGCCCGGGTTGAGTCCTTTTTGGAGAAAATCCTGTTTTCCGAGGGAAGCGAGGTTGAGGCGGGAGCGCCCTTGTTCGCGCTGGACAAGAAACCCTACGAAGAGAAGCTGGCCGCGGCCAAAGGCACGCTGGCCGAAGCCAATGCGGCGCTGGCCAAGAGCAATATCGACGTGCCCAGGCTCACAGCGCTTGTTGCCCAAAAGGCCGTTCCCCAGAAAGAACTCGATACGGCCCAGACCCAGAAGGAAGTGAACGAGGCCAATGTGGCATCCGCCGAAGCGCGGGTGAAATCGGCGGAGCTGGATCTGGGTTATTGCGACATCCGGGCACCCATCGCGGGTCGCATCGGCGCCAAGGAAGTCCCCATCGGCAGCCTGGTTGGCAAAGGCGATCCGACGCTGCTGGCGACGATCTCGCAGGTGGATCCGATCTGGTTCTATTGCTTCGTCAGCGAGGTGGACTTCCTGCAGGCCGAGCGCCTGGCCTCCGAAGCGGGCCGCAAAATGGGCGAACTTCCGGCCCATCTGATTCTGAGCGACGGAACGGAGCACGCCGAACCCGGCAAATGGGTCTTCATCGACCGGGTGGTGGACGCCAGCACGGCAACCATCCGTGCGCGGGCCGAGTTTCCCAATCCCCGCAAGGCGCTGCGCCCCGGGATGTTTGCCCGGGCCAGAGTCAGCCTGCCGGCCGGGGATGGCAACATCATGATTCCCGAGCGCGCCCTCACCGAGTTGCAGGGCAGGAATTTTGTGTGGGTCGTGAGTGCGGACAACAAGGCCTCACAACGCATGGTCGATGTGGCACCAAACCGGATCGGTTCCGAGGCCGTCGTTCTCAAAGGCCTCGAACCCGGTGAACGCATCGTGGTCGAGGGCATCCAGAAGCTGCGCGAAGGCGCATCGGTCCAGTCCGCCCCGGCGGACGCCGCCCCGGAGCGGGGCGCGCCACAATCCGCCAAGGAATAACAACCACTATGGCAGACTTCTTTATCCGCCGCCCCATCGTCGCGATGGTCATCGCCATCCTGACGGTCATCGTCGGACTCATCTCGCTCATGCGGTTGCCGATCGCCGAGTATCCGCCGGTGAGCCCCACCATGATCCAGGCGACCACGACCTATCGCGGCGCCGCCGCCGAGGCGGTCATGGAATCCGTGGCCACACCCATCGAATCCAAAGTCAACGGCGTGGACAAGCTGCTCTACATGCAGTCCTACAACGCCAACGACGGCAAGATGACACTGAACATGTATTTCGACGTCGGCACCGACGTGGACATCATGCAGGTCAACGCGCAGAACCGCGTCGGCCAGGCCGAGGCCATGCTGCCCGAGGCGGTGAAAAAGGAGGGCGTGATCGTCAACCGCTCGAGTCCGGACATCCTCATGGTCGTCGGCCTCAACTCGCCGAAGGGCACCTACGACGCGACGTTCCTCGGCAACTACTGCGACATCAATCTCGTGGACGCCATCAAGCGCGTGAAGGGCGTCGGCGACGTGAAGAATTTCACCGCGCAGGATTACTCGATGCGCGTCTGGCTGCAGCCCGACCGGCTCACCGTCCTGGGCATCACCCCGCAGGATATTTCCAACGCAATCAAGGAGCAGAACGCGCAGTCGCCCGCCGGTCGCATTGGCGCCGAACCCGCACCGACAGGCCAGGAAATGCAGTTCAACGTGCGCGCCGCCGGGCTCATGAAGGACCCCGGGGAGTTCGAGGAAATCATCATCCGCTCCAACGCCGACGGCTCGCAGGTGAAGATCAAGGACGTGGCCCGCGTGGAACTCGGCGCGCAGACCTACGACCTCCGCGCACGGCTCAACAAAACGCCCGCCGGCGCCATCGGCATCTATCTCGCACCCGGCGCGAATGCCATCGATACGGCGAAAAACGTGAAGAAGATTCTGGAGGAGGCCAAGACGCGCTTTCCGCCGGACATGGCCTACGACATCACGCTCGACTCGACGCTTCCCATCGAAGCCTCGATGCACGAGATCGTGAAGACGCTCGAGGAGGCGGTGATCCTCGTGTTGATCGTCGTGTTCATCTTCCTGCAAAGCTGGCGCGCCACTATCATCCCGATGTGTACCGTGCCGGTCTCGCTGCTCGGCGCCTTCATCCTCTTCCCGGCGCTCGGCTTCAGCGTGAACGTGCTCACCATGTTCGGTCTCGTGCTGGCCATCGGCATTGTGGTGGATGACGCCATCGTCGTGGTCGAGGCCGTGATGCACCACATCGAGCACGGCAAGGAGCCGGTGGAGGCCACGCAGCTCGCGATGAAGGAAGTGTCCGGGCCGGTCGTGGCCATCGGCCTCGTGCTCTGCGCGGTGTTCGTGCCCGTGGCATTCATGGGCGGCGTGACCGGACAGCTTTACAGCCAGTTCGCGCTCACCATCGCCGTCGCCGTGGTCTTCTCGGTGATCAATGCGCTCACGCTCAGCCCCGCGCTCTCCGCGATGCTGCTCAAAAAGCCGACGCCCGGCAGGGGCCCTCTCGCGGCCTTCTTCAAACTCTTCAACCGCTTCTTCGACTGGCTGAGCAACAGCTACGGACGGATCGTCGCGGGTCTCGTGCGCAAGGCGACATTTTCCATGCTGCTGCTCGTGGTCGTGCTGGCCGCGATCTGGGGGCTCGGCAAACACGTGCCCGGCGGATTCATTCCCGACGAGGACAAGGGGTATCTCTTCGTCGCCGTGCAGCTTCCCGAGGGCGCGTCGCTCCAGCGCTCGGACGAGATTCTCAAACAGGTGGAGGAGATCGTGCTCGACACCCCCGGTGTCCGCTCCGCCGTGAGCCTCGCCGGATTCAACATCCTCAACTCCCTGAACTTCCCGAATTCCGCGATGATGTTCGTCGGTCTCGAGCCATGGGAGGAACGCACGACTCCCGAGCGGCAGGCCAAGGCCCTCGCCCAGGAGTGGACAAAGAAATTCGCCGCCATTCCCGGTGCGCGCGCCTTCGCCTTCGGCCCGCCGCCCCTGCCCGGTTACGGCAACGTCTCCGGGTTCACCATGCAGTTGCAGGACCGCACCGGCGGATCCCCCGATCTGCTGGCCAGTTACGTCAAGCAACTTCAGGAAGCCGTCGCCAAGCGTCCCGAGATCGCCAGCGTCAGCACCTCGTTCAACCCTTCCACGCCACAGGTGAAGGTCGAGCTCGACCGCGAAAAGGCGCGCGTGCTCGGCGTCCCGGTGGACAGCATTTTCCAGACGCTGCAGGCCTACCTGAGCGGGCTCTACGTGAACGACTTCGTGCGGTTCGGCAAGGTGTACAAGGTCTTCCTTCAGGCCGGGGCGGACTTCACCAACCAGCCCGATGAGATCGGGCAGTTCTATGTGCGCAACAACGACGGCAGGATGGTGCCGCTGAGTACTCTGGTGAAGATCAGCAAGATGTCCGGACCGAATTTTGTGAGCCGGTTCAATCTCTACAACGCCGCAGAAATCATCGGCGCATCCGCCCCCGGCTACAGCTCCAGCCAGGCGATCAAGGCCATCGAGGAAGTGATGAAAACCATGCCGAGCGAAGTCGGCTACGAATGGTCCGGCCTCACGCTCCAGGAAAAGAAATCCGAAGGCCAGGCCGTGATCGTCTTCGGTGCCGCGGTGCTTTTCGTCTTCCTGCTGCTCGCCGCGCAGTACGAGAGCTGGGGCCTGCCCTTCGCCGTGCTGCTGGCGACGCCAACCGTCATCCTCGGCCTCATGGTCGGCATGTTTTTCCGCCACTTCGACCTCAACGTCTATGCCCAAATCGGCCTCGTCATGCTCATCGGTCTCTCGGCCAAGAACGCCATTCTCATCATCGAGTTCGCCAAGATGAAACGCGATGAAGGCGTGCCGATCATCGACGCGGCCATCGAAGGCTCCAAGCTGCGCCTGCGCCCGATCCTTATGACCTCGTTCGCGTTCATCCTCGGCTGCGTGCCGCTCATGCTCGCCACCGGTTCCGGCGCCGCCTCGCGCAGCACCATGGGCACCGGTGTGGTCTTCGGCATGTCCATTGCCACCGCCATCGGCCTCTTCCTCATTCCCGTCTGCTATGTGTTCATACAGAAGATGATCGATCTCGATGGGAAGAAACCCTTCCCCGTCCAACCCCCGGGCACCGCCGGCCACTAATTAACCTCCGGTGGGCAATTGCCAAAACCCGATTTCCCCGATATTCATGCGCCCATGAACCGCTCATCCCACTACCGATTCACCGGCCCCCGTGGCCTTGTGTCCGGCCTGCTGGCCTGCTCGCTGCTTGCCGCAGCGTCGCCCGCCCATGCCTCCTTCCTTCACGGCGAGACCCTCGACTCGCTGGCCAACGGCATCGCCTGGGTCGCGCTGATCATCGCACCCATCGTTGGTATCACGGTCTTTCTGTTGATCCACATCCTCCCCGAGAAGATTGCCCACAAAAAAGGCCATCCCCAGACCGGAGCAATCCAGTGTCTCTGCCTGCTTTCGCTGGTGTTTGGCGGGCTGCTCTGGCCGATCGCCTGGCTCTGGGCCTACACGAAGCCCACGCTGCACAAGATGGCCTACGGCACGGACAAGGCGGAGCCGCACGACCACCCCGCCCCCGGTGAGGTGGACCAACTGCGCGCCCGCGTCGCGGAACTCGAAGCCCTTATCAAGGAAGGAAAGGCGTAATGGAAATCATCCTGCTCGGCATTTACGCGTTCTTCGCGTGGCTCGTTTTCTTCAAGTTCAAGTGGCTGCCCTGGAACTTCACCAGCCAGGTCATCACCGTCACCCTGCCCATCGTCGGGATGATGATTCTCTTCCTTTTCCTGAACATCGTGGCGCCTGCGTCGGGCGACGTGCGGGCCATGAACTACGTGGTCCCGATCGTGCCGCGTGTGACGGGCCAGGTCACCGAGGTGCCCATCGAGCCCAACCGCCCGATCAACAAGGGCGACGTGCTTTTCAAGATCGACCCGGTCCCCTTCGAGGCGGCGGTGAAGGCTGCGGAGGCGACGCTCCGGATGAACCAGGTGAAACTTGTCACCGCCCAGGCCGCGCAGCGCGGTCTTGAGGATCAGCTCAAAAACGCGGCCGCAAAGAAAGCCGCGCTGGAGCCTCAGATTGAACTCGCCAAGAAACGCGTCGCCCAGTTCACCGAGTTGGCCGCCACCGGTGCCGGGAAACGGGCCGACCTCGAGCAGGCACAGTCCAATCTCGGCAACCTCGGGAGCGAATTTCTGGCGGCGGATGCCACGGAATCCCAGGTGAAGCAGAAGCTCGGGGCCCGCATGGAAAACGGGGACATCGATGAGGTCGCCCAGGCCAGGGCGCTGATCGCCAAGTCCGAAGCCGACCTTGCCAACGCCAGGTTCGACCTCGAAGGCTGTGTGCATGTCGCCCCCTCCAATGGCCGGGTGGCCAATCTTGCCCTCCAGCCCGGTGTGCGCGCGACCCAGTTCGCCACGATGCCGGTAATGAGTTTTATCCAGGAAGACCATCCATGGCTGCTGGCGTTTTACCGGCAGAATGAACTCCGCTATGTGAAGGCCGGCGACGAAGCAGAGATCTTCCTCAAAATGTATCCGGGCCGCATCATCAAGTGCAGGGTGGACTCCATTCTCTGGGCCACCGCCCAGGGTCAAATGCCAATCAGTGGTGCCCTGCCCAACACTCTTCCCGGCGCAACTCCGGACCAGCGCATTGCCGTCCGCCTGGTTGTTGAGGAACGTGACAAAGCAATCTTTCTTGCCGCCGGCGCCCGCGGCCAGGGCGCGATTTACACGGAAAAGGGCGGGGCCATCCAGATCCTCCGCCGCGTCATCGTCCGAATCCAGACCAAGCTCGACTGGTTTGTCATCAAACACATGGGCGCACTCTTTGGCGGTCACCACTAAATGAAACGAACAAAATCCATGCGCTCCGGTCTTCTCATCATTCCGGCCCTTTTTCTGGCCGGTTGTGCGCTCAAAGATCCCCCCAAAGGCAGGGACCTGCTCACTCCGAATGCGACGGAAAAAATCCCCGCCGGGTGGAGCACCGGCCACCGCGGGGGTCCGGTCGTCCCGGGATGGATCCGCTCGTTCGGGGATCCGGATCTCACCCGGATCGTCGAGGATGCCATTGTGAGAAATCCCGACCTGGCCGCTGCGGCCGCAAAAGTGGAGGCCTCTCGCGCCGCAGTGCGTGTGGCGGCGGCGGGCTTGTATCCCAGCATCGGATTGAAGGGGCTCGGAGAACGTCAGGGCCAGAGGCTCGATGGCGATCTCGGCCAGGATATTGATCCGCCGGATCTCGGCAATCTGGGAGTGGACAACAGCGGCGGAAGCGGCAGCGACACCAGCACCAGTTCCACCTCCAAGCGCTGGGTCTATGGACTCGGCATCGGGGCTTCGTGGGAGGCCGATGTGTGGGGGCGTGTCCGCTCGAAAAAAGCCGCCGCCAAAGCCGACAGTGAGGCACTTGCCGCCGACTATGAATACGCCCGGCAATCCCTTGCGGCGGCGGTCGCTCGCGCCTACTTCTCGGCGATCGAAGCCGCCCAGCAGGAGGCCAACGCCCAGGAAACACTCGATCTCTTCCAGGAATACGAGAAACTCACCGGGGTCCGCAAGGAACAGGGTCACGCCAGCGATTTCGAGCTGTCCCAAGTCCAATCTCGCACCGCCGGAGCCAAGGACACCCTCTACTCCGCCCAGGCCGCCCGCGCCCAGGCCGTGCGCGCCATCGAGATCGTGACCAGCAATTACCCGGCGGGCCGTCTCGGATTGCGCCGCTCTTTTCCGAAACAACCGGGGGCCGCGCCCGCCGGCCTGCCCTCGGAAATCCTCGAGCGCCGTCCCGATCTGATCGCTGCGGAGCGCCGCTTTGCCGCAGCCTTCCACCGCGCGAACGAAGCCCGCACCGCCCGCCTCCCGCGCTTTGCCATCAGCGCCACCAGCGGACTTGGCTCCGCCCAACTCGACGGCGTGGGCATTCTCGACGCCTTCACCTGGAGCCTGGCGGGAGGCGTGACCCAGCCGATTTTCCTGGGAGGACAGCTCAAGGCCGCCCAGGACGTCCGGACCGCCGAACAAAAAGCCGCCATCGCATCCTATCATGGCATCGCCCTGCGCGCCTTTGGAGACGTGGAGGACGCCCTCTCGTCCGATTACTACCTGCGCAAACGCGAGGACGCGCTCTCCGACATGGTTGCTTCCAGCGCGGAATCCGTGAAGCTCGGCCGCGACCAGCTCGACCAGGGCCAGACCGACATGTTCACCGTGCTCCGACTCGCCGGGGAAACCCTCGCCGCCAAAGTCCAGTTCACCCAGGTGCGCGGCTCCCGCCTGCGCGAGCGGGTGAATCTGCATCTCGCCCTCGGCGGCGGGTTCAGCGGCGGCGAAGGAAAATAGGTGGCCGTAGAACGGCGCAAAGTTCACAAAGAGGAATTTTTCCACCCGCCTCTCTGCTTGCACTTACGGTGGGGCGTGGCACAGTACCGGCTGTGATTCGATCTTTTTCATTCGCTTTGGGTCTGAGACCCCGAAGCTTGCTTCGGCTTTATGCATTTCTGAAGGGTCGGTATCCTCGCCTGACCGGTGGGGTAGAGGCACGGTCAGGCCGGAGGCTGACCCAACAAATGTCTCGGAGATTGCTCCGAGGTTCTTTGCTATTCGTCCTCTGTCTGCTGGCCCCGGTGTTCTCCGCACTGGCCGATCCCCAGATCCAGGCGGCCCAGCAAACGCTCAAGGATGAGGGCATTTACTTTGGCGAAGTGGACGGACAACCCGGAAAGGAAACCGAGAGCGCCATCCGGCGGTATCAGATCCGGCACGGGTTGGATGTGACGGGTCAGATCAACACAGAAACCCGCACGGCAATGGGCATGGGCTCGGCCCGTCCGTCCCCCACCCCCGATCGTGCTCCGGATCAGACCGCCACGGAGGAGGATCAGGCGTTTTTGGAACGTGAAAACACTGCGTCCCCATATCCCGCACCCTCGCCTGCCGCAACCCCCTATGTCACACCCGGGGTGTCAGAAAACACGCCCCCGACCGCGCCCCCGACCGCGCCCCCGACCGCGTCTGCCCGGCAACGGACGCCGAACTCGTTTGCGGAAGTGTTCCGGGGATCGCCCTATCAGAATGCCCCGCTGCAAACCCAGCAGATCGTGGTGCGCGATGCGCAGACGGTGCTCGCACGGTGGGGGTTTTATCGGGCCCGGGTGGATGGAGTGCCGGGTCCCGCCATGCGGCAGGCGATTGCGGAGGCGCAACGCCAGTCCGGATTGCGCCCCACCGGACGCTTGGATGCGCCGATCTTGGCACGCATGCGCATGATGCCATACCCACACACACCCGTTTTCAAGTGGTTCAACTCTCTCTTCGGATCCCGTCCGCCGGGGCGGTGAGTTCCGCTCCTCCCGGAGAGCACCACAATGCCGGGCGGCGGAGCGGGAAAAAACCGCATGACAACCCCCGCGCAATGTCCATATTAGCGCCATGGAAACTCTGCAGCTTCTTGGTGTGGCCCTTGGCCTCGCGACGTTGGCGGGCATCAATCTTTATCTCACGGTGTTCGTGACCGGATTGGCGATCCGCTTTGATTGGATCACGCTTGCCGACCGCTATTCCCAGTTGGAAATCCTGGCCCACCCCGCGATCATCACGGTGGCCGGGGTGCTGTATTTCATCGAATTTTTTGCGGACAAGATCCCGTGGGTGGACAGCGCGTGGGACTCTGCCCACACCCTGCTGCGCCCGATCGGTGGAACGCTGCTGGCGATTCAGGTGCTCGGGGATTCCAATCCGGTGTTCGATGTGATCGTGGCGATGCTGGCGGGCGGGCTGTCGCTGGTGGCCCACACCTTCAAGGCGGGCACCCGGGTGGTGGTCAACTCCTCTCCCGAGCCGTTTTCCAATATCGCGGTGAGCTTTGCCGAGGACGCCGGGGTGCTGGGCGGGTTGTGGCTGCTGCACATCAATCCCATCCTCGCCATGGGGATTTTCCTGGCGGTGATGGGTGTGTTCGCGTGGTTTGCTCCGAAGATTTTCCGGGCGGTGTGGCTCAAACTCTGGCTGTCCTGGAAAAAACTCAACCTGCCTGCCGGAACTTCGCACGAGGATCCCCTGCCCCGCCGCCTGCCGCCGGATGAGGATCTCCTGCTCCTGACAATGAATCCCGGGCGGCTTCCCATCGCATGGGCGGTGCGCTGTGTTCCGATCCGGGGCAAACGTCTGCCGGCCAACAGTCACGGTTGGCTGGTGGCGCTCGAAGACGGCGGGCCGGAAGTATATTTCCTGCGGCACGCCCGCCTGGCGACCACATCCGAGCGCATCGATCTTGCCGGATACCGCACGGCACAGGAATCCAAATTTCTCTCCGAAAATCTCGCGCTGTATCCCGAGGACAAACGTCCGCGATACGTCTTTCTTTTCGATCGTCCCCGGGCGGAAACGGTCGGGCATCTGGTGCGGGATCTTTGCCGGCGCATCCAGGGTGAAACACCGGAGTCCGGAAGCAACGCCATGCGGACCCACGAAGCCGTCCTTCCGGCTTGAAAACTGAACGCGGCGATTTGCGGCAGAGCGGTCCCGACTCCGCTCCGCCCAGCCTTGCGGAGCGGATGGCGGAGACTTTGGAGGGGATCGGTCCGCAACCCTTTTCATGGTTCATGCGGGAAGCACTCTACGATCCTGTGGACGGATATTACGCATCGGGCCCGGATCGCATCGGAAGGGAGGGAGATTATTATACCAGTGTGAGTGTGGGAACGACGTTTGCCCGCCTGATTGGAGAGGAATTTCGCAGGGTCTGGGAAAAGATGGGGCGGCCCGCCCGGTTCGACATCGTCGAGCAGGGTGCCAATGACGGAAAATTCGCGGCGGATTTTTTCACATGGTGCGAATTGGAAGCTCCCGGGTTCTTTTCCTGCCTGCGCTATCGGATCATCGAGCCGCAGATCATTCCCCGGGCGCGCCAGGCGGAGTGCTTGAAACGATGGCGCGCACGGGTGGAGTGGGCGGAGTCCGCCTCCGCGCTGGAAAATCTGCATGGGGTGTGGTTTGGCAATGAGTTGTTGGACGCCTTTCCTGTGCATCTCATCCGACTCGCACCCGAAGATTGGAGGGAACTCTATGTGGCGTGGGATGGGGAGCGATTTGTCCTTGAGCCGGGCCGTCTCTCCGATCCGGTGGTGGCGGAGAGGATCGCCGCCATTCCGGACGCCGCCAGGCTGCCGGAGGGATATACCACGGAGGTTTGTCTGGAAATAGAGGGTTGGGCCGCCTCGGTGAATACCGCGATGGAACGGGGTGTCGTGTTGCTGGCCGATTACGGACGTCCGGCAACCGATTACTATGCCCCTCACCGGCATCAGGGCACGCTGCGTGGATTTTCCAAACACCGGCGAGTGGCGGACCTGCTCGCGGAGCCGGGCTGTGTCGATCTCACGGCGGATGTGAATTTCACCCACCTTGCGGAGGCATTCCTTGGCCGGAATTGGACGCCGGAGGGATTCACCGACCAACACCACTATCTGGTGGGTGCGGGGGAACCGCTTTTTGCGGCAATCGAAACCGCCGGGGACAGTCTGGAGCGGCGGGCGTTTCTATCGGCCTACCGCGCGCTCATGCACCCCGGGACGATGGGGATGGCCTTCCATTTCTTCGCGGCATCCAAATCCATGCCGGACGGGACGGGGCTGACGGGGTTCCGCCACGCAAGGGATGCGGCCTCCGCCCTGGGGTTGTTCAGTTAAAAAACTTCCGCGCAGGCGGGACCGGGGTCGGTTCCCCGGACGCATCCTCATGGGATTTGTCGGCGGACGATTCCGCGTGTTCTTCGGCATGGGCCGCCCCGCCATGAGGCTTGGAAAAATGGGCGGTCTCGGCGGCGGTATGCCGCTCGCAGGCTCCAAAAACAGTGGAAATCGCCAGGGCGATCACGACGCGGAACAGGATGGGGACGCGAATAGAGGTCATGGGAATGGAATGTGGCGCGGAAAATAGCATGGCCCCGACAAGGCTGCGACTGATTTTTTGTCCAACCCGAAAACCGAAATCTGCAAGAAATCCCGAATCCTGACGATCTGAAACTTGACACGTCAGCTTCCGGGCTTGGCTCCTGCACGATCAGGGGCAAGCTGCCCCTGCCACTCTCACACCACCCATGGAAATACCGATCATACATCTCGTCCCTGCACGATCAGGGGCAAGCTGCCCCTGCCACTCTGCACCCATTCCCTCCATGGGCAGATGGATTGTCAGAATTCGGGCAAGAAATGAGTTGACGAGAAGGGTTGTGTGGACATAATTTGTCCACATTATGAAAACTGTGACCGTGCGTGATCTTCGCAACTCCTTCTCCATGCTCGAGGCGTGGCTTTCAGAGGGTGAAAATATTCGTATCGAGAAGCGTGGCCAGCCTATTGGCCTGCTTACTGCGTGGCGACCCGATGCTCCGACGCAGCCCCCGAAGCCTGACTTTGCAGCCCGGCGTCGCGCTATCTGGGGGGACCGGGTTTTTACTGAAGCAGAAGTAGCCGCGATGCGGGCTGATGAACTGGAAGGAGAAGAAGGATGAGATGCTTTCCTGATACTTCCTTCCTGTGCGCC
Source organism: Chthoniobacter flavus (assembly GCA_020718605.1). Lineage (GTDB taxonomy): Bacteria > Verrucomicrobiota > Verrucomicrobiia > Chthoniobacterales > CAKUMP01 > DYRR01. Next base: position 16,524 of record DYRR01000028.1, read on the forward strand.
TTGTATCGGACTCAGGTCCATTCCGCTCGGGCAGATCAATTCATGGTTGGACTGAGCGGCCCACTGGGAGTTTCCAGCCTCCTTTTGCTGGAGTTCCGGCAATCCGTGCGCCTGCAAATTCGCCTATACCTCAATGACCGGACCAAAGGCTTTCTGCAAACAAAAGGGCAGCAAATGCTCAATGACCTTCAAATCGATCTCAATGCCGGCCTCCTCACGACCACGCCGGTGGATTGGTCTGCCGTGCATCAGCGTGCTGAGGCATTGAGCAGTGCCCACACACATTCGTCGGGTCATCGTCTGGTTGATATTCTTCACGTCGCCACTGCTATCCATCTAGGAGTGACAGAGTTCCTCACGTTCGACGGGAATCAAAAGCAACTCGCTGAGGCAGAAGGGCTCGTGGTACCGCTATGATCGGAGAAGCTCCCATTCAGCATTGGCAGGTACCTTTTTAGGGCGGTTTGTCGGACATCCGCAACGGCTGCCTTCCTTTGCGGCTCCAGGCAAACGGACAATCACCCCGGAGGCGGTATTTTTCGCGGGCCGGTGAAACTTTCCCCCGTCTGCGGGGTTGAAATTTTCGTCGTGAACCCTGCAATCACGTTTGCCGATTTTCCATGTCCCTGCGAAACTGGAGTTGTGAGCATCCCAACCCCCACCCCGGATTGTGCCCCGGAAGCCGACCGCGACGCCGCATTGATGCGGCGGGTGCGGGCTGGCGATACGGAGGCGTTTGAGGATCTGGTGAAGACGCATCAATCCCGGGTGGTGGGCACGGTGGCCCGGATGCTCGGGGACACCAACGACGCGGAGGATATCGCCCAGCAGGTGTTTGTGCGTGTTTGGAAATCCGCCGGACGCTACCGGCCCGAAGCCAAGTTCACCACCTGGCTGCACATCATCACCCGCAACCTGGTTTTCAACGAATCCCGGCGACGCGGCCGCCACCGGGTCGAGCCCCTGGAAAACCCCCGCGATGAGAAATCCCGGGAATACGCCGATGCGGCTGCGGTGTCGCCCGCAGCGGCGGCGCTGGAATCCGAATTGGAGGACGCGATCCGCGAGGCCATTGAGGCCCTGCCCGAGACCCAGCGTCTGGCGGTCGTTCTGTGCCGGTATGAGGATCTTTCCTACGAGGAGATCGCCGCCGTGCTCAAAACCTCGGTGAGTTCGGTGAAAAGCCTGCTTTTTCGCGCCCGCCAGGAGTTGCGCGTGCGGCTCGGAAAATACATGGCATAAATTGCGTGGACCTTGGGGCGATGGTTTGGTTTATTCAGGGCTCCGATTCCACACAACCAAACCAGCCCACACCCAACATGGCCCATACCAGCAACATTCCAGCTTCGGGAGAAAAGATTACCATTCAAAACGGCGTTTTGAGCGTGCCCGACCAGCCCGTGATCCCATTCATCCGGGGCGATGGCACCGGACGCGACATCTGGGCGGCCAGTGAACGGGTGCTGGATGCCGCAGTGGAAAAGGCGTACGGAGGCGGGAAAAAGATCGCATGGCTGGAGGTCTTTGCCGGGGAAGAGGCCTTTCGCCGGTTTGAGAACTGGCTTCCCGACGAGACGGTGGAGGCATTCAAGGAATATCTTGTCGGCATCAAGGGCCCCCTCACCACGCCGGTGGGCGGCGGCATCCGCTCCCTCAACGTCGCCCTGCGGCAGATGCTCGATCTTTACGTCTGCCTGCGCCCGGTCCAGTATTTCCGGGGCGTTCCCTCGCCGGTGCGCAGCCCCGAGAAGGTGAACATGGTGATTTTCCGGGAAAATACCGAGGACATCTATGCGGGCATCGAATTCAAAGCGGGATCGCCCGAAGCCGCGAAGGTATTGGAGTTTTTGAAGAAGGAATTTCCCAAGGACTTCACAAAAATCCGGTTTGGCGGCGAAGACGCCCCCGAGGTTGGCATCGGCGTGAAAGCCGTGAGTCGGCCCGGCACCCAGCGCCTCATGCGGTCGGCGATCGAATATGCCATCCGCACCGGACGCAAGAGTGTGACGCTGGTCCACAAGGGCAACATCATGAAATACACCGAGGGCGCCTTCCGCGACTGGGGCTACGAGGTCGCCAAAGCGGAATTCGGGGCGGTTGAGATCGACGGTGGCCCCTGGTGCGCGATCCCGGACGGCAAACCCGGCGCGGGCCTGGTGATCAAGGACTCCATCGCCGACATCACCCTCCAACAAATCCTCACTCGTCCGGGGGATTTCGATGTGATCGCCACACTCAACCTCAACGGCGACTACCTCTCCGACGCCCTCGCAGCGCAGGTCGGCGGGATCGGGATCGCCCCCGGCGGCAATATCAACTACCTCACCGGACACGCCATCTTTGAGGCCACGCACGGCACCGCCCCCAAGTACGCGGATTTGGATGTGGTCAATCCGGGGTCGGTGGTGTTGAGCGGCGAGATGATGCTCCGCTATATGGGCTGGACCGAGGCGGCGGATCTTATCCTGAAAGGGCTCGATGGAGCCATTGCCAGCCGTCGCGTGACGTACGATTTTGCGCGTCTCATGGAAGGCGCCACCAAGATCAAATGCTCGGAATTTGGCGACAATATCATCGCCCACATGTGACCGCCCGAGCCGACGCAATGCCCGCCCCGCTTCTCCCCAAACGTTATTTTGTCCTGCAGGACGATGAGGAATCGGGTCCATTCACCCTGGCCCACCTCCAGGGGTTGTGGCGGAGAAAGATCATCCGCGAGGAGGCTTACTTCTGGCTGGAAGGGGATCCCGAGTGGCAGCCGATCACCACGCTGAGGGAACGCCTGAACCCGCGTCCCCTCGAAATCAGCGCCCCCAACGTCACCAAGCGCCGGGAAAAACATTCCGCAAAAAAGAAGCGGAAAAATCTGCGCGGTTTTGGAGCGATCCTCCTGCTGATTCTTGTGGTTCTTGCAGTGGTGGCGGGGTTGATTTATTTTGCCGGCAAGTACCTGTGAGTATTGGGGGCAGGATTTGACGGCACTTCCTGAGCACCTGTCCGACATCACCGGCCATCCCCCGCAACAGTGAAAATTTTCAAACGCGCCATCCAGACATCGTTCTACGCGCTCTGCGCCGTGGCGTTCCTGCTGGTCGCGGCCGGGACGGTGTATCTCAACCGGGTGGGGCTCAGCGCAAAGTGGCGGGACCGCGTGTCGTCCGAGTTCCGCC
>DYRR01000278.1 GCA_020718605.1 Chthoniobacter flavus
AAATTGGCGGCGGCTTCGGCAAAGTGGAAGGGGATGAAGACCACGCCGACGGTTGTTTTCTCGGTGACGGTTGCCCGCAAAACCACCTCACCGCGCCTGCTCTGGACTTTGACCGGGTCGCCGTTTCGAATGCCGTGGATGTCTGCGTCGGCGGGATGAATCTCGACACGGGCTTCGGGGTAGGCTTCGTCCAGTGATGAGTGACGGGTCATCGAGCCGCCGTGCCAATGTTCGAGGACGCGTCCCGTGGTCAGAATAAAGGGATATTCATCGCCCACCGATTCCATCGCGGGGACGTAATCGAGCGGGTGGAATTTGCCAAGTCCGCGCGGGAAACATTCGGTGAAGAGGGTCGGCGTGCCGGGGTGGGTCAGGTCAGGCACTGGATAGATCAAGCCAATTTTGTCGATGCGGTCATAGGTCACGCCCGCGTAATCGGAGTTGACATCCGCCATCTCGCGCAGAATCTGCTCGGGATGGGAATAATCCCATTTGGCAGAATCCACTCCCAGTTTGGATTCCAGTCGCAGCGCCAAATCGCAGATGATCTGCCAGTCCACCCGCGCCTGTCCGCGTGGGGGATGCGCGGCGCGGACTCGTTGCACGCGGCGGTCGGTGTTGGAGAAAGTCCCATCCTTCTCGGCAAAGGGCGTGGCGGGCAAAAAGACATCGGCGTAGGCGGCTGACTCGGTCAGGAAAATATCCTGCGCCACGAGAAATTCAAGCTGCTCCATGTGCTTGCGCGTTTCGTTCAGGTTCGGCTCGGACATCATCGGGTTCTCGCCCATGATGTACAACGCGCGGATGCCTCCCTCGTGCGCGTGACTCAAAATCTCGGTGGTGGTCAGTCCCAGTTTGCGCGAGAGTCCGCCCACTGGGATGTTCCAAGCCTGCTCCCATTTGGCGGCGTTGGCTTCGTTATCCACCCGCATGTAACCGGGGAAATGAAAAGGCATACAACCCATGTCGCTGGCGCCCTGCACGTTGTTTTGTCCGCGCAGGGGATTCAGTCCCGTGCCGTCGCGCCCGATGTGCCCCGTGAGAAA
>DYRR01000029.1 GCA_020718605.1 Chthoniobacter flavus
ACTTGGTCACCACAAAAGCTCCCTCCGCATGGAAAAATTAGAAAAAATCAGCCCTCGGGGAAGCATCGGTTGCATGGAAAATCGTGGGTAAATGATTGCAGTAGTGAGACAATGGTGAGCCTCACGTTCTCAGTTACAGACGGACAGCGGGCAGAAATCTTTCAGTATTGTTTGGTGAAGCCCGTGCAGAATCAGGAGTGACAGGGGGCAATCGGCGGTCTCCATAATCACATTTTCATCAGAAAACGTCCGCAACGCACGCCCGGGATCCTCGCCCGGTGTTTTCGGTCAAGCTGGCCGGAAGGGTGAGGCATTTCTTGCAGCATTCGATCCTGCCGCATAGATTTCCCTCATGCCAAGGCTCAGGGAACTCATCGAAAAAAACCGGCAATGGTCCGAGAATATCCGGCGGACCGACCCTGATTTTTTTCCGACCCTCTCGAGCCAGAAAAATCCGCGCTACCTGTGGATTGGCTGTTCCGACAACCGGGTGCCGGCGAACGAAATTGTGGGGTTGAAGCCGGGCGAGTTGTTTGTTCACCGCAACGTGGCGAATGTGGTTGTGCATACCGATTTGAACTGCTTGAGCGTGCTGCAATACGCTGTGGATGTGCTCGGTGTGGAATGTGTGATCGTGTGCGGCCACTACGGCTGCGGCGGCGTGACGGCGGCGATGCGCGACGGGAAACTCGGGCTCATCGACAACTGGCTGCGGCATATCCAGGACGTGGCGAGCAAGCATGCCGCAGAACTGGACCCGCTTGAGGGCGAAGCCAAAACGGACCGTCTTTGCGAACTCAATGTGCTCGAACAGGTGGATAATCTGTGCCGCACCACCATCATGCACGATGCATGGGCGCGCGGCCAGGACACGGTCATCGTGGGTTGCGTGTACAGTCTGCGGGACGGATTGCTCCGGGATCTCGGCGTCCGGAAAACCTCGGCGGCAAATTGCGGTTCCCGGGGCGCGTCCGTCCGGTAGTCGAGCGGCCCGTGCGCCTGCGGACGGATGGAGTGTCAAAAGAAGGGATTGTGATCCCGTTCCCAGTCCACGGTGGTCAAGGGACCGTGCCCGGGGCAGAGCACGGTATCTCCGGGCAGTGTGAAAATTTCCCTGCGGCAACAGTCCAGAGCATCGGCATACGACACCTTCGGACCTCCGGTGCTGCCCGCAAACAGGGCGTCCCCGACGATCGCGACCGGTTTGTCCAGGCCCTCCACGACATAGGTGATCCCCCCTTCGGAATGGCCGCGGGTGAGCCGTGTGCCAATGCGGAGCCCGCCGCAGCGGAAGGTGTTGCCGGGCTGGAAACTCAGCGCACCCTCCACCGGCTCGCCCTCGCCCGCAAAGGAAGGCGCTCCGGTTTGTTCATGGAGCCTGTCGAGGTCGAAAATATGATCTCCATGGGCATGGGTGAGCAGGATGATTGAGATTGCCGCGCCGGCATCCGAAGCCGCCCGCAGCAGTGGGTCCGCATCGGATCCGGTGTCGAAAGCCACCGCATGCCCCGAGCCGTCGGTCACAAGATAACTGTTCACGTGCATGTCGTGAAAGGGTGTCCGGCATTGCACCAATCCGGCCACGCTCACTCCGGGTGGATGCCAGGTTCTTTCGGCGATCCGGATTAACTCTGCGGAACGCAGGCGCAGCGCCGAGGCCAGGGCTGCCAGCACCCCGTGGTTCAGTGCCCCATGACGTGCGAGCGAGAGTTGGTCGCGATCGATTCCCGAGGCCCTGCACAATTCGCCGTCGCTCAGGCCCAGGCCCCGTTGCGCCTTGCCCAGAATATCCAAATGGTTGTCCTCGAGTGGAACCATGGCGGCAGTATTGCCGGAAAGGGCAGGATGCACCAGTCCCGATTTCAGGGAGTGAGCCGTTTGCCCACTGCGGCATTGCCCCGATAGATGTCGAAAAATTTATCCGAGATGCAAAAGTTGTAAAAGGCGGGTTGCAGCGCCACGCGCGCCCGGTCCAACAGCGGGGCGGCATCTTCCGCGCGGTTTTCCTGCAGGGCCAGCGCGGCTGCGGCCAGCAGCCAGTCTCCGGAGGGATCGGGGTCGGCAAGGTGGGTTTCGATTTCCGACTTGAGAGTTTCCCCCTCGTCGCTCTCGATCCGTGCCAATAGCCATTTGATCTGGATAATGAACGTGTCGGTCTGCTGGATCGAACGCCGGTGCGCCTCATCCAGTTTTGCGGCGGCCTGTCGGGGTCGGCCCTCGATTCGCAGGGCTTCGGCCCAGTAAAAGAAAACGTAGGGGTCGGAAGGATCGGCCATCGCAGCCTGCTCGTATGCGACGTAGGCGGTGGGGAACGCGCCCTGAGTGGCGAGGATTTGTCCTTTCAATAGGAGGGCCTGCGAGGTCGTTTCTCCGTCCCGAACCGCGCGGTCAATGAACTGAAGTGCCTCCAGTTGCCGATGGAGACGGAATTCCAGCTTGGCGATCTGATGCAGCAACCCATGCACCGCCGGGTTCTCGCCTTGAATCTTGATGAAAAGGTCGTGCGCCTTTTCGAGTTCCCCGGTGCGCGCCAATCCGAAAGCGTCGGATATGGCCTGCATCACCTCATCCGATACCGTGGTGTCCGGGACAGCGGGCGGGGGAACGGTTGCTTCGGTGGTTGTCCCGGGGGACGACACTCCCGGCCTGGTTGGACTCCCGGCAAGCGGCCGGGCGGCATGGCGTTGTCCGTAGAAGAATGCACCGGCGACCAGTCCCGAAATGAGAATCAACAGAATTGCCGCCGCCAGTATCCACAGGCCGCCTGCGGTGGATGCCGGGGGGCGTTCGTGCTTGCGGTCATAGTCTTCCACCTTTGGGCGGTGCGATCTGCGGCGTCTCCGCAGGTGAGGCTCGGGGTCGGACGGGGCCGGGGGGGGCTGCGGCTCCGCCGATTCGGGGGTGAAGGGTGCGGGCGGATGAGAAAACTGCATGGACTCCGGGCGTCCAGGCAACACGATCCCGACGGGATTGCCGTCGGCGTGCTGCGTCGGCGGCACCTCGGAGGTTTTCGCGAGTCGGGGACGCGGCGGACGGGGCGGGGGATAGGCCCCGGCTGCGGGGATCTCGCTGGGATCTTTGGAATCGTTCATGGATTGATTTTGAATTGCGGACGCAGGCGCTCTGTCAGGGCCGTGGAAGCAGGGGGGTGTTCAGTTCGATCCCGACCGGACAATGGTCCGAACCAAGGACGTCGGGGAGGATGAAAGCGGATTTCAGGGCCGGGCGCAACCGTTCACCCATGAGAAAATAATCGATCCGCCATCCGATATTGCGCGAGCGGGCACCGCCCATCTGGCTCCACCAGGTGTAATGCCCGCCTCCTTTTTCAAACTCCCGGAAGGTGTCCACAAACCCCGCCTTAACAAAAGCATCAAACCCGGCGCGCTCCTCGGCGGTGAACCCATGGGTGCGTGTATTTTCCTTGGGGCGGGCCAGATCGAGCGGCGTGTGGGCCACATTCAAGTCCCCGCAAAAAACCACGGGTTTGTGCGCGTCGAGTTTTTTCAGATAGGCCAGGAAAGCCGCATCCCAGACCTGACGATAAGGCAGGCGCTCCAGTTCGCGTCGGCTGTTGGGGACATAGACATTCACCAGATGGAAATCGGTGAATTCTGCGGTCAGCACACGTCCCTCGCGATCATGTTCCCCGATGCCGATGCCCGGGACGATGGAAAGGGGTTTTTCCCGGCACAGGATGAGAACTCCGGAGTAGCCCGGTTTTTGCGCAATGTTCCAGAGCGCGTGATACCGGGAATCCCAGAAGGGTTCGACTTGTTCCGGCGTCGCCCGGGTCTCCTGGAGACAGACAATGTCCGCATCCTGGCGGGCGAGAAATTCGGGCAGCCCCTTGCGGGCGCAGGCTCGCACCCCGTTCACATTCCAGGAAATCAATTTCATTGCCGGGCAGATTGACGGAACGGGCGGCGGTCGTCAAATTGGATAAAAATATGACCCTTCGCACCACAAGGCCAATTCAGTCCTGTCACAATAAAAAACCCGTCAAAAAGGGGTTGGGATCCTTTGGTGAGAGGACGTCGCCCGCCGAATTGGGCCGGTTGCGTCTGGGCTGGTATTACAACTGGAAGCCCATGGCATCCATCGCCCCCGTGCCTGGTGTGGAATTTGTTCCCATGTTTTGGAGCGCCAAGGATCTGACCCATAAAAACCTTGCCGCTGTCCGCGGCAGCGGAGCCGGGCATGTGCTTGGATTCAACGAGCCGGACATGACCGGCCAGGCAAACATGTCCGTGGAAGAGTGTCTGGATTTGTGGCCGAAGTTGATGACGCTGGATCAGCGTCTTGGGAGTCCGGCCCCGGCCAATCCAATCTGGCTGGAGAAATTCATGGCCGGGGCGCGCCGCCGCAAACTGAGAATCGATTTTATCTGCCTGCACCGGTATCCGGACATCAGCGACCCGGGCAGCGTGGGTGGGATTGAGAAGATGCTCCGAAACGCCCACCGGAAATATGGTCTGCCCATCTGGCTCACCGAATGTGGCGCGGCGGATGTGGCGGCATGGCGTCAGCCGCGTCTCGCAAAGCCAACCCCCGGGATGGCGCGAAGTTTTATGAAGGATCTTCTCGCCATGCTGGAAGGCCTGCGGTTCGTGGAACGGTATGCATGGTTTGCCGACCGGGTGGGCGGCGAGTACCGATTGGGAACCATTTTTTATCCGGAGAGCAGTCGTCTCACGCCGCTCGGGGGAATCTACCGCGACGCGGGGCCGCGTTTATAACTCCGGTGTCCGCTTCTTTTCCAAAGTCGAGATTTTGAATCCGCCGTCCCGGCTCAGAACGATCAGGGAATCGTGGAACTCCTTCAGCGTGCTCCGGTGGCCGATGCTGAAAAACGAGATGCCCGTTCCCATGAGGTTCCGGTAAAGCAGCCGCTCGTTCTGCTCATCCAGCGCACTGGTCGCCTCATCCAGGAATGCGATCTGCGGATTGTTCAGAAAGATCCGGGCAAAGGAAATGCGCTGCTGTTCGCCGAGCGAAAGAATATTCGTCCAATCCTCGGTCCGCCCGAGATCGCCCTCCACCCGGTCGAGGACTTCGAGGAGATTGACCTTCTTGAGTGCCTCGATAATGAGGCGGTCCTCGGCGCCCTCCTGGCTTCGGGGGTAAACCAATTGCTCGCGCAGGTTTCCCTGCACCAGATAGGGGCGCTGCGGCAGGAAGATCAGCCGGTTGATGTTCGGACGCTCGATCGATCCCGTTCCGCTCTGCCAAAGGCCGGAGATCGTCCGCAGCAGCGAACTTTTCCCCGCGCCGCTCTCACCCATGATCAGGACGCTTTTTCCGGGAGGAAGCGTGAAGTTCAATCCTCGGGTGAGGGTTTTTTCCTGATCGGGGGTTTGAATGGTCAGGTCCTTGAGTTGGAGTCCGCGCACGTTTTCATTCACCTGGATTGCCTGTTCCTGTTCCGCGCGGAAATCCTCGATATCGAACTCATCCAGTTCATCCCACAAATCGCCGAGACGATGGATCGACGCCGCAAACGTGCTCAAGCCCTCGAATTGCGCCACGATGACGCTGACCGCCATGAGCACTTGGGCAAACGCCTCCTCGGCCTGTGTCACGACACCGTACTCGATGTGCCCCTGCATGAACATCGGACCCACGATCAGCAGCGGCACGATCACCGCGACGTAGTTGTAGCTCTGCGTGAAAAATCCCAGCGTCCGGTTCCATCCGATGATCCGGAGGGTGTTGTCCACGATCCGGACGAACCGGGCCATGAGATCCTGCTGCTCGCGCTTTTCGCCCCGAAAAAACGCGATGCTCTCGGCATTGTCCCGCACCCGCACCAATCCGTAGCGGAAGTTGGCCTCTTTCTGGTATTGCTGGAAATGGAGTCCGACGAGCCGCTTTCCGATGAGGATCGAGAGCAGTGTTCCCGCGCCCGCATAGAGCAGGAGGACAGAGGGGAGTTTCCATGAGATGGACCACAGCACGCCCGTGAAGGCGCACAGGGTCACTGCGGAGTTGATGAGTGTGAGCAGGTATCCGAGCACGCCCGTGGTGAACGACCGGATATCCTCCGAGATACGCTGGTCCGGGTTGTCCACCCGATCCGAATTGCGCAGCCGGTAATAGGCCCGGTTGAAAAAGAACCGGCTCACCAGAATCTGGGTCATCCACTGCCGCCACAGCAGGGCGAGGCGCTCGGCGCAATACCGGTAAAAGACGCCGACAGGAACCGCGATGCCGAAGGTGACAAGATACAACCACAGGTTCCGGTAAAAACTGTCGGCATCCCGCTGGGAGAGTGACGTGATGAAATTTCTTCCCGCGTAGCTGACCAGCAGTTGGACCAGGCCGATCGCCGCGCTCAGGACCAACAGAAGCACGGCAAATGTCCGGGTCTCGTGCCGGCTTCCATACAGGAAAAACGCCTTCGTCAGCTTGGCAAACCGCCTCAGAATCACCATGCGGCGGGTTCGTTGGTCCGTGGAGCCTTCGGTCACTGGTTGGGGGAGGGCGATGTGGCGAAAGTAGCAACTCTGCGGCGCCCGCGCAACTCTTTGGATCGGCTGGGAGAATCCGGTTGTCAGCGGCGCACAATCAGGATAGGCCCCTTGCGCATGGAAAATCTCTCCAAGATATTGAAGGATATCAGCGGCATCGTCTGGGGCTGGCCTCTCATCGTGCTGCTCTTCGGAACCCACCTTTATCTCACCGGCCGACTGGGATTTATCCAGCGGCATATTCTGTGCGCCATCCGGCTTTCGGTCGCAAAGGACGGGGGGGGTTCGGGCGACGTGAGTCACTTCGGGGCACTCACCACAGCGCTCGCCGCGACCATCGGCACCGGCAACATCTTTGGGGTCGCCGGCGCTGTCGCCATCGGGGGACCGGGGGCGGTGTTGTGGATGTGGTTCACCGGCGTTTTCGGGTTTGCCACCAAGTATGCGGAGTCCTATCTCTCCGTGAAGTATCGCGTCACCACGCCCGACGGACGGATCACGGGCGGTCCCATGTTTGTCATTGAAAAAGCCCTCGGCTGGAAATGGCTGGCGGTCACCTTTGCCGCGTTCACCGCCGTGGCCGCATTCGGCATCGGCAACATGGCGCAGTCCAACACCCTCACCGGGATGATTGAACGCCTCACGGCCGGGGAAGGCAGTTGGGTGCCGCACATTCCGGCCTGGGTGGCCGGAGTGGTGCTCACCGTCGCCACTGCGGCGGTGATTCTGGGTGGGATCAAGTGGATCGCGACTGTTTGCGAGTTTCTGGTGCCAATCATGGCGGCTGTTTATGTGCTGGGTTGTCTGGTGATTCTCGTGCTCAATGCCAAAGCTCTGCCGGACACGTTTGCGTTGATTTTTAGAGGCGCTTTCGAGGGGCATGCCGCTGTGGGCGGATTTGCCGGGGCCGGCATCGCAAAGGTGATGCAGATGGGAATTGCCCGGGGTTTGTTTTCCAACGAATCGGGCATGGGCAGCGCTCCGATTGTGGCGGCGGCGGCCCGAACCACGCATCCCGTGCGTCAGGCCCTGGTCTCCGCCACCGGCACGTTCTGGGACACGGTCGTGATCTGTGCGCTCACGGGACTGGTGATCGTATCCTCGGGCGAATGGAAAAATCTCCCCGACAAACGCGCGCTCAGCGAGGCCGCCTTCGGGCAGTTGCCCGGCTGGGGGCCGTTTATTCTCACTTTCGGGCTGATGACCTTTGTGTTTTCCACCATCCTGGGTTGGTCCTACTATGGGGAGCGGGCGATGGAATATCTCTTCGGGTCGCGATCGATCCTGCCCTACCGCGTGTTGTGGGTCGCGGCGGTGATGGTCGGGAGTGTCCTCGAGTTGGGCATGGTGTGGGATTTTTCCGACATTGCCAACGGACTCATGGCCGTGCCCAACCTGGTCTGTCTGCTGTTCCTGAGCGGGATGGTGGCGCACGAAACCGCCGAATGGTTCCGGGATCCAAAGAATAAGTCCTGACGATTCAGGCCGGAAACTGCATCTTTTCCCGGGTCAACGGTTCTTGCCGGAGAAAGGATGGCGTGATACAGTGTCGCTTCTTCCAAAGCACCGCCCATGACCGAGCCCCATATCGAACCCGCCACGATCGAAGATTTGCCCCGGCTCACGGAGCTGCTTTTCGACCTGTTCACGCAGGAGAAAGATTTCACGGCGGATCGGGACCGGCAGATGCGCGGGCTGCGCCTGATATTGGAGAACCCCGGACGCGGACGGATTTTTGTGCTGCGCAGCCATGGCTACATCATCGGCATGATCAATCTTCTCTTCACGATCAGCACTGCGGAGGGTGGTTTTGTCATGATCCTGGAAGATCTGGTGATCGATCATCAACATCGTGGGCATCATTTCGGGGAAAGCCTTCTTCTGCATGCGATCGCCTTTGCCCGCAGCAAATCCTTTCTCCGCATCTCGCTGCTTGCGGACAACCGGGAACATTTCTCGGTGGGCTTTTTCCAGCGCAACGGATTCATCGCCTCCGACATGGTCACGATGCGGTTGCTGCTCAAGGAATCTGAAGACAAAGGCACAAGCCCGCTCTGAGTGTCCCGAGCCACAAACAGAAGTCCACAGCACGCACATGCAAAACCCCCGAATCAACTAACCCAATACGATTATGCAGTGGAAAGGCCGCAGAGAAAGTGAAAATGTGGAAGATGCCCGCGCACGAAGCACGGCAGGCATGGCGAAGTGGAGATATCGAAGAGGCCATGCGGGCCGCGAACGCCATCGGGGACGATGCGATTCAGAAAAAAGCGCGCGGACGCGTGCTCCCTCATTCCTTTACCCACGGCACTTCCGAACAACGAATGCGATGGTTCAATAAAGGGCGCACCAGCGGAAGGCTTGAGGATGGGGACACCTTCTCGATGCCCTACGAGAATTTGTGAAATTCTCGCTATGGTGCGAGGCGTGAAATTTCCCAGCCATCTGTTTCCGTTCGCACATACAAAAATCGGTCGTGCAGACGGCTCTCCCGGCCCTGCCAGAACTCCACCCGCTCGGGGCGCACCCGGTAGCCGCCCCAGAAATCCGGGAGCGGGATCTCCCCATCCGCAAATTTCCGCTTCATTTCCTCCAGCTTGGCTTCGAGCAGTGCGCGGGAGCGGATCACCGTGCTCTGGGGCGATGTCCACGCACCCAGGCGGCTGGCCAGAGGGCGGCTCAGGAAGTATTGGAACGCGCGGGCGGTGGTCACCTTCTCGACGGGACCCCGGACGATGATCTGACGCTCCAGGGCGATCCAGGGAAAGAGAAGCGCGGCGTTTGGATTCTCGGAGATCTGGCGGGCCTTCTCGCTGGAAAAATTGGTGTAAAACACAAAGCCATCGTCATCCAGATCCTTCAGCAACACCGTGCGGACCGAGGGCAGGCCGTCCACCCCGCAGGTGGCGAGACTCATGGCGTTGGGTTCGAGCAGGTCCGCAGCAAGTGCCTCGTCGAACCATTTCCGGAACTGAGCGACGGGATCGGGCAGCAGATCTTCCCGGTTCAATCCGGCAAGACAATATTCCCTGCGGAGATTGTGAAGGTCGGCCACGACGGCAGCGGGATCAAAGCAGCGGCTTGATCGCTTTTTCCAAATCCTCTTTCGAGGCGAGGCCCACGTGTTTCATGACGAGATTGCCCTTGCGATCGATGAGAAAGGCGGTCGGGATGCCATCGATGCCTCCGAAGGCCTCCACCACTTTCTCGTCACCCATGACGATGGGATAGGTGACCCCCATTTTTTTCATGAATTCCTTCACCCCGGCGGGTCCATCGCGGTCGAGAGAGATGCCCACCACGGCGAGGCCCTTGTCTCCGTGCTCTTTTTGCAGCGCGATGAGGTCGGGAATGCCTTTGCGGCAGGGCGGGCACCAGGTGGCCCAGAAATCCACGAGCACCACCTTGCCCGCGAACTGCGAGGATTGGACCGCTTTGCCGTCCACATCCTGGAGCTGCCACGAGGGAGCGGGACCGGACACGGCGTCCGACGCGGAGAGAACGGGAGAAAAAGCAAGGGCGGCGGCAAGGGCGATCAACGGGAGGAATGGGAGTTTCATAGGCCGACAAGATGACACAGCCCACCGTACAATCAAGCGAATCCATTTTTCCGGGTGCCGGTGAGCGGTATTGATGTGTCGCTTGGTGTCGGTGCTGAGCAAGTTTTAGTGCCCTTTGGCGGTTAATTTTGCCACCAGACGAGCAACCCTCCACGATCGGAACAATCAACCGGGAAGTCATTTTCCGTTAAATTCAAAGAGCTTTAGTTGACGATCATCCTTGACCTCTTGCAAGGAAGCCGGATCGGCGGCAACCTGATTTTGGCGGAGGAGTTCGCCCGGAGTGAAGAGTTTGTCACGCAGCATTTGACGTCCTGCCGGGTCCATGGGTCCTATTCGGGTGATGCCGTCTTCATTGTCCACGGCCAAAATGGATTCCGCGGGAATGTCCTCATTGTCGAGGAGGTCGGGACTGTGGCTGGTGACAAGAATTTGTGATTTCACCGATGCCTCGCGCAGTGCGGCCAACAACACGGCTGAGGCGGCGACCAGAAAGAGACGGTCCGGCAAGGCTGCAGGAAGCAGTGGGAGCGAGGTTTTTAAAACCGTGCCGGATTCGACGTGATAAAAATGGTCCTGCATGGATGGGGTGAAAATGCGGCACTCCTCATTCTGGACCTCAAAGCCGCCGTCTTTGCGGGCGCCAATCCGGAAGCTGAGATGGCCGCTTCCCCCATCCCTGAGGTTGAAATCGAGTCGCAGGGAGAAGTGGTTCGGATGCCCACCGGACCGGCGGCGAACTTCCTTGATTGTTCCCCGGTCACGAAGTGCATGGTCGAGAGAGGTTTTTAGGGAATCGGAGACGAAACGGAAACAGTCCAGAAAATTACTTTTTCCCGATCCATTCGGGCCGACGAGAAAAACAAGGTTCTCCAAAGAAAGTTCACAGGATGCGATGCTCTTGTAGTTCCGGATGGTGATTTTGCGGATAAAGAGGGTCATGCGGTAAACTGGGTTAACGAAACGTAGTCCTTGATGTATTCCGGGGCGTGCGGCAGCCTCCTTCATTCGATCCCGAGATTTCTATCAGCCGCAATGCCATATAAGTAAGCATGCAGAAGTCCGCCGAGAATATCCGGGAAAGCTGACGGCAGCCACGCTGACACTGTGGAGGTGTTGCTTGCCATACGCCCCGGGTGCTGGCAGGGTCGCGGTCATGCACGACGCACGTTTGGACACTTTGGCCCGTCAACTGAT
This sequence comes from Chthoniobacter flavus, assembly GCA_020718605.1. GTDB lineage: Bacteria > Verrucomicrobiota > Verrucomicrobiia > Chthoniobacterales > CAKUMP01 > DYRR01. The sequence goes on from DYRR01000029.1 coordinate 11,228, forward strand.
CCGCTATTCCCTCAAGCTCAAGCGCGACGAGAAGGTGCTGGTCGATGCCTTCGATATTCCCGACGAAATGGTGATCGCACTGGTGCGGGCGGTGCGGGATGCCGACGCGGTGCCGGTCGTCCAGATCCACCGCAACCGCGTGATCCGCGAGCTGGCGATGGGGGCCACGGAATCCCAGTTTGATCTGCTGGCCAGGCTCGGACTCGCCCAAATGAAACGGATGGATGCCTACATCGCCGTGCGGGGATCGGAAAACATCAGCGAAATGGCCGACGTGCCTTCTTCCAAAATGAAGATGGTGAGCGGCAAGATGCGCAAAGTGATCGACTACCGGGTGAGGAGGACCCGCTGGGTGGTTCTGCGCTGGCCGGGCCCGGCCATGGCCCAGCAGGCCGGCATGAGCACCGAGGCGTTTGAGGATTTCTTTTTCAAAGTCTGCACGCTCGATTACGCGGCGCTGCTCCCGGCGATGAACGCCCTCAAATCGCTCATGGACCGCACACGCGATGTGCGGATTCTGGGTCCGGGCACCGATCTGCGTTTCAGCATCGACGGCATCCCCTCTATCGTCTGCGGCGGCACGCACAATATTCCCGACGGCGAAGTGTTCACCGCGCCCGTGCGCGATTCGGTCGAGGGTCATGTCGCCTACAACGTGCCTTCCATCTACCAGGGCACGGCCTTTGACAACGTGTGCCTGGAGTTTTCCAGGGGACGTATCGTCAAGGCCTCCTCCAATCGATCCGACCGTCTCAACGCGATCCTGGATTCCGATGCCGGGGCGCGGTTCGTCGGCGAGTTTGCGCTGGGATTCAATCCGCACATTCTCCATCCGATGCGTGACATCCTCTTCGACGAGAAAATCGCGGGTTCTTTCCATTTCACGCCCGGACAGGCGTATGAAAACGCCTTCAATGGCAATCACAGCCAGGTTCATTGGGATCTGGTCTGCATCCAGCGCCCGGACTGCGGCGGCGGGGAAATATGGTTCGACGGCAAACTGATCCGGAAAAACGGCAAGTTCCTGCCTGCTGCGCTGAAAAAGCTGAACGGCTGACCATTTTTTACCAGCAATTCTTTGATTCCCGTTGGGGTCCATACCCCGTCCGCGATCACCGGCACCTACCTGTGGCGTGATCCGTGCCAGTGGAGCGGAACCAGCACGGAGCATGACGCGGATAGGTGTTCGTCGGATCGCATTGTTCGACTTTTTATTTTCTAACCCGTGCTTTCCATCGGTTGGGGTGTCGACTCCCTCGAATGACGGCTACCACGGAAATGTGGGTGTCAAATATCTTGTAAATTACGAGATATGGAAAACGGCGTGGCAGAGCCATTCTTGCTCCCCGATAGACGATGGGCGCGATTTCAGGATTTCGAGAAATCTGCATCAAACAGGAGTCGATGCAGCGAATGAAATCAATTCCGAGGCCTATTTCGCGGACCTCATACCAGCGAGCAGCCTCGAGAATATCTTCCTCAGCGTCCTCACGGAGTATGACTGGGAGACTCACAATGAGGCGATAATGCGCTGCTTGGCAATTTCCCAAGGGGTTCCGGCACTTGGATCCTTGTCCAGCGCATCGAGTCGCTTGTCGAGAAGGTCGATCTGATCTTGGGCGAGGATAATTTCGGAGGCATCTTGGGCGATGCTATCCCACAAATCCTCAACAAGTTGCACTCGCTCGGAAATTGGGAGTGATCGTAGTTCCCGAAGCTGTGAAGTCATATCGGTATAGTATCCGGAAAATGGGATAAAGCGATTATTTTTTGTCGAACAGTACTATTGAACCGCGCGCGGCATTTGTAGGTAAATTGCCGCGCGCTGTATAACTCCTACAAATGCCACACCGAAGCACAGACCGCGTCCTTGGCGTTGCATGGAGGCGATTTTGCGTTCCGTGAACACCTTTACAAGGAGAAAATGGTTGGAGAATTTTTGGCATGTCGAGGGGGCTTGGATCTCCCGCACCGGGACGTTTCATGACGTGGAGATTAAAATGATGGCTGAGAGGGTTGTCTTCGCCGTGACGAATAAAAATTTTTGCGGGGCCCTTTGGCGGGCGGTGGCTTTCTCCCGGTCCATCCGATTCGCACCTGTCCATAAAGCACATGATCACCGGCGGGATTTCCACATGTCGGGATTTCCGCATTGACCCGAACGGGGGTGCGGGTTCAGGATGTCCGCGTGCTCGAACTCAAGGATGTCACACTGCTGATCGGCGACGAGGCCGATCAAAAAGCCCTGCTGCATGAAGCAACCCTGCGCTTTTCCGGACCGCATTTTTGCGCCATCGTGGGTCCCTCCGGCTGCGGAAAAAGCACGCTTCTGAAAATCATCGCCGGGCTGCATGAACCCACCACCGGTTCTGTTCACTGGGAAGACCGCGATCTCTCGACCGAGGGTGATCTGGCGCCTTCGGAGATCGGGTATGTGCCGCAGTTCAGCATAGCTTTCGATCATCTGGACGTGTGGGAAAATGTCGAGACGGCCATGCGCCTGCGTGTGCGCGGCCTGGACGCGGAACAGCGCTCGGAACGCACCGAGCATATTCTCCACGAGGTGGGTTTGGACGGCATCATGGACCGGCCAGTCGGCGTGCTTTCGGGCGGTCAAAAGCGGCGTCTTTCGCTGGCTTTGGAGATGGTCACCTCCCCTGCGCTGATGCTGGCGGACGAGGTCACCAGCGGGCTGGATCCCAAGGCGGAGAAGGAAATCACCGCGCTCATGCACAAAATCTCGCGGGACGAGAACTGCATCGTGCTCAATGTCACTCACAGTCTTTCCCATCTCGATCTCTACGACAGCATCGTGGTGCTGCATGAGGGGCACATTGCCTACCATGGACCGACCCGGTATCTGATTCATTATTTCGATGTCGCCCGCCCCGAAGAGGTCTTTCCCCGGCTCGCCCGCAAAAGCCCCGGGAGCTGGCACCGGTCCTGGGTCAAGCACCGCGCCGCCTACGATGCCCCCGCCAATGCGGAACTGGAAGCCGCCGCAGCACGACACGAAAAGGTTCTGGCCGCAGCCCGGGCCGCGAATCCGGTCGTGGCGCTTGAGCGTGTGGGCGACACCGGCGACCTGCCCGAGCATCCCCCATCGTCAGGATTGGCAGATCCCTGCGCTCCCGCGCAGAGCTACGAAGCAGCCTGTAGCCCGCTCCGGGAAGATCGGGACCGCCCACCGCACCATCGCCCCCCCGGCGCGGTCTCGCAGTTTTTCACGCTCCTGGGTCGGCGCTGGAAGATTTTCCGAAGGGACAAGGGGCAGTTTTGGATCCATGCCGCCCTGGTGTTTGGGTTTCCCTGTCTGGTGGTGATTTTTGCATTGGAGGGCCTGCCGGCGATTCAGAATCTCGACGCCGCGCCGGGTGCCAATCCGCTCCAGCAGCTCGTAGAAGCCAACCGGTATCTGGTGCAATCCACGAGCGTGGGAAGCCTGGTCTCCGGACTGGTGATGTTCCAGGTGATCCTGCTCACGTTGATGGGGGCCAACAACGGCGCCCGCGAAATCGCCTCCGAACGGCTCGTGTTTGAAAAGGAAAAACTCGGGGGGCTGCGTCCCATCAGCTACGTCCTTTCCAAAGCGGCCTTTCTTTTCGTACTGGTCGCCGTGCAGTCGGCTTGGATGGCCCTGTTCGTCAAGCTCATCTGCCGTTTCCCCGGCGATCTTTTCCAGCAGGCCGGCCTTTTGTTCATGGTCAATGCGGCCATGACATCGGTCTGCCTTGGCATCTCCAGTCTCATGCGTTCCGCCGAGCAGGCTTCGCTGGTCTCGGTGTACCTTGTGGGATTCCAACTGCCGCTCTCGGGTGCTGTGCTGGCGTTGCCGGAATTCCTGGGAGCCGCGAGCCGGCCCTTCATCGCGGCCTACTGGAGCTGGTCGGGGTTGCTGCAAACCATGAAAGACACACGGTTCTACGAGGCGGTCCAGACGGTCACCCAGACCGGGCTTTCCCCGGTGGAGGTGTGTTTCTGGGTGCTGGGATGCCATGTGATTCTTGGGCTTTTCCTGGCATGGATGGGCTGCAAACACTCCCGCTGGGAGTGAGCCGGGGCGAAATCTCCATCGACATTCCCCGCACTCTCGCGCAACGTAGCCTCACGCAGTCATGAAATTTGTTGAGTCCATTCTGGAAAAACTCCGGCGTCATCCCAAACGGATCGTATTCCCCGAGGGGCTGGACCCGCGCATCCTCCGGGCGGCGGCGATTTTCGCGGACAGCAAAGCCGGTCTTCCCGTTCTGCTCGGTTCCCGGGACGCGATCCACGCCGCCGCAGAGAAGGAGGGCGTGAGCCTGCGGCGCGTGATGACCCTCGATCCGGAACTCGCCTCCGACCTGCCCAATTTCTGCCGCAACCTGGAAAAGCTCGACCGCTATCGCAGGATGGGCATCACCGATGCGCGCGCCATCATGGTGAAGCCCAACTATTTCGCCGCGATGATGCTCCAATACGGACAGGTGGACGGGCTTGTGGGTGGCGCGAACGGATATGCGGGCAGCCTGTTGCGCCCCCTCATCCAGCTCGTGAAACCGCTGCCCGGTGTGAAGACCATATCGAGCTGTCTCATTCTGGAAAAAGAACATCCGCTCTTCGGCGGGCACGGGGTGTTGTTCATGGCGGACTGCGGGGTGATCCCTCATCCCACCCTGGACCAGCTCGCCCAGATTGCTTTCATGACCGGACACCTCGCGCTGCAACTCACCGGTGAGCGCCCCCGGGTTGCGATGCTCTCCTTTTCGACCAAGGGCAGCGCCGTCACGCCCGAGACCCAGAAGGTTGTCGCCGCCACCGCCCTTGCCAAAAAACTTGCCGACCAGGCCATGCTCGACATGGACATCGACGGCGAGCTGCAGGCCGACACGGCACTGGTCCCCAATCTCGCCCGGCTCAAGGTCGAGGGCAGCACCGTCGCCGGACGCGCCAATGTTCTTGTCTTTCCCGATCTCAACAGTGCCAACATCGCGAGCAAACTCGTCCAACACCTCGCCGGTGCCAATGCCTACGGCCAGATTCTTCTCGGCCTCGCCAAGCCCGCAGCCGACCTGTCCCGGGCCTCCACGGTGGAGGATATTGTATCCGCCGCCGCCATCGTGGGGCTTCAAGCGGTCGAATACCGCAAGCTCTATCCCGTCGAGGCGTTCTGATTCATCCCGTGAACTTGGTCACTCCCAGGCTCTTCGTTGCGGCCACGCAGCAGAATGACGGCAAAACCACCACGGCACTGGGACTTTTCTCGGCATTGAAAAAACGCCTGGGCCGCATCGGATTCATCAAACCTGTGGGACAGCGCTTCATCGAAGTGGAGGGCAAACGCATCGACGAGGACACGCTGCTCATTGATGAAACCTTCGACGTGCATACTCCGCTCGAGGACATGAGTCCCATCGCGGTCGAGCCCGATTTCACCCGCCGCTATATCGACAACGCCAACGCCGATTTCCTGCAGCGCCGCATCCGCAACTCCTTCGACCGCGCCTGTTGGGAAAAGGATTTTGTCATCATCGAGGGCACCGGCCACGCCGGGGTCGGGTCGGTATTCGATCTTTCCAACGCCCATGTGGCGCATCTCCTCAAGAGCAAAGTGCTCCTCATCACGGGCGGCGGCATCGGGCGCCCCATCGACGAGGTTGTCCTCAACAAGGCGCTCTTCGACCAGGAAGGCGTCGAAATCGTGGGGGTCATTCTCAACAAGGTCATTCCCGAGAAACTGGAGACCATCCGCGATTTCGCGCGGCGCGGACTCGACCGCCTGGGCATCGATCTTCTGGGAGTGATGCCCGTCGAACCCATTCTCGCCTCCCCCACGCTCGGCCAGGTCTGCGAAGGCATCCGGGGCGAGTTCATCAACGCCGAACGCTCCGCCCGCCGCCGCGTCCAGCGGGTGATCATCGGCGCGATGAGTTCCAGCAACGTCATCAACCATCTCAGCCACGGCACGCTGGTCATTACTCCCGGCGACCGCGAGGATGTGATCCTCGCTGCGGTCTCCATCAGCTCTCTGGGCGAATCCACCGGACACGAGCTGGCCGGATTGGTGCTTTCCGGCGATCTGATGCCGCACCGTGCCGTGTTGGATCTGGTGAAAAGCTCCTCGCTGCCCGTGATCGTCTCCAACAAGGACAGCTATACCGTGGCCAGCCAGATCAACTCCCTCACCGTGAAAACCACCCCCGGCGACAAGGCCAAAATCGACAAGATCCAGGACATGATCGACCGCCACGTCGAAGTGGACCGTCTGGTGGAAAAGCTCCGGTGATTTTCCCGATCCCGCGTGCGCGATCCCGCTCCTCCCGGAGCGGGCTACGAGAGCCTCGTGGCCCGGCGCGGGGGATTCAGGAGCATCCCCCATCGTCAGGATTGGCAGATCCCTGCGCTCCCGCGTGCGCAGAGCTACGAAGCAGCCTGTAGCCCGCTCCGGGAGGAGCGGGATCGCGCACCGCACAATCCCCCCATTTTTTCTATATTCTCCAGAGGATCGTAATGATTCGGGAGGAACACCGTGTTTATTCCCCCTCCACATAGGCCAGAAGCAGCTCCGGGCGGTCGTCCCGGCTTTCGGGGGCATCGATAAATTTGAAGTGCACAATCCGGGCGGGTGGAAAGGAATCTCTGAGGGCGGCGAGTGTCTCTTTGCTGATGGAGTCGAAAATCATTTTATGCAATTCCGGGCTTTCTTTCCGGAAGATGTTCTGTTTGTTCTCGTCCATCTTGGAGATCGCAACGATGGCAATAACCAACTGGACCATGCTCTCCAGAGTCGCTTCCGGATTGGCACTCTGAAAATGCTCCTGCAGCGATTCCGCCAGTGTCAGCACATGGCGGGCCAGGTTGAAGTCGCGGGTATCCCCGTTATCCCCGTTTTCAAATTCCCATCCCTTAAAATCGGGCATGTCGGCCATCTCATCCTCCAGCGCATCAATTCCCCGAGTGTCTTCGCCATCCTCGTTTGCGCTGTCGGACAGGTAAGCAAACGGACAATCTTCCTCATCCATATCGTCCCCGTCGAGTTTGGAGCGTCCGATCAAATATTCGAAATTTTTCGCCCCGCACTGGACTTCGAGATGTTTGATGATCCTGACAGACTGGTCATAGGAGATGTGGGGGCCGTTGACAAAAAACGGTTTCCCGTCCCTGCCGAAAACAAACTTCTCGCCGCACCGGGCCGGGTCGATGCCGCCGAACACACGGGCGGCCTTCTTGAAATCGCGGTGTGGTTCGAACCCGAGTTCCCGGGCATACTTCACGGCCTCCTCCACCAGCTTGCGTCCGTACGGTGCCGGGTGGCGGACCAGTGGAGTGCGTTGGCCCATTTTATCGAGCAACTTTTGTAGTTCTTCCTCGGTTTTGGAAACGAAAAAGGCGTCTTTCACCCCAAGGCAACAGGGATCCACGAGAAACACCCCCGCCTCGGCGCGGCCGCCGCCCTTGTATCGGACGATCACCACCTCTCCGATGCCGGCTTCGAAGAGGGATTCGAGAACAAATGCGTCGGGTTCTTTGGCCATATATCGGCGTACTTTTCACGCCAGAACGTCGAAGGCGAGCCGAAAATACCGCGCGGCGAAGGGTTATTGGAATTAAAAAGAAGTTCGCACCCCGGCGGCGGGGCTGGTAGAGTTTTCCGCTTCATGAAAATCACTGTCCCAAAAGTCCTTGTCGCCGATCCCGTTTCCCAGAGCTGTGTCGAGGAACTCTCCCGGGGCGGCGGCCTCGAGGTCACGGTTCAGACCGGTCTCAAAGAGGACGCCCTCATCGAAATCATCCCGCAATTCGCGGCGCTCGTCGTTCGCAGCCAGACCAAGGTCACCCCGAAGGTGATCGCGGCGGCCACCGCCCTCAAGGCCATCGGACGCGCCGGGGTCGGAGTGGACAATGTTGATGTGCCCGCCGCCACGGTGCGCGGTATTATCGTGATGAACACCCCCGGCGGCAACACGATCTCCACGGCGGAGCACGCATTCTCCCTGCTCATGTCCATCGCCCGCAACATCCCGCAGGCCCATGCCAGCATCAAAGCCGGCAAATGGGACCGGAAAAGCTTTGAAGGAGTCGAGCTTTTCGGAAAAACCCTCGCCGTCCTCGGCATGGGCCGCATCGGCTCGGAGTTCGCCCGGCGCGCCC
>DYRR01000030.1:0-7788 GCA_020718605.1 Chthoniobacter flavus
CAAGTCTCGCTCGTTGGACCGCATCCCTGGAGGGTCAGGCTCCCGCCCTGACCTTGTTGCTTTGGATGGCTGGTCCGAGAACCCATCCGCCACTGAAACGGCAATCCCGCTCAGTGACCCCAAAATGGAGCGTGTTACAGTCACCGATTCGCTTGCCAGCCAGCCAAAACGCTTTGTCCGGGTGAGGGTGTCCCAATAATCCATTTTTTAACTCGACCACAACCAAACCCGCACCCACATAATCCAACCCACATGAAAACCGCCTGCCTCATCGCCAATGGAGATCTTCGGACCTCCGCAAACCAGAAATGCGAGGCCGCACAGGCCGCCATGGAGAAACAAATCGTCGCCGCTTTCAAAAAGCAGGGCGTCTCCGTCAAACGCGCCCACTCCTTCGACAAAACCAAGGGGCACGGCTTCATCGACAGCCAGAAATACGGCATGAAAATCTTCGAGACCATTCCCGCCGACGCGCCGCTCATCGTGGCGGAGGCGGTCTGGCAGTACAGTCATCACGTGCTGCACGGTCTGGCGACGCACAAGGGTCCGATCCTCACCATCGCCAACTGGAGCGGCACCTGGCCCGGCCTGGTGGGCATGCTCAACCTCAACGGATCGCTCACCAAAGCGGGCGTGAAATACACCTCGCTCTGGAGCGAGGATTTCACGGATGAATATTTCCTCAAAGGCCTCCGCAACTGGATCGAAAAGGGCAAAGTCAAACACGACACCTCCCATGCCCGTCCGCTGAAGAAGGTGAAAATTCCCGGCCCCGCCGAGAAGGCGGGCGTAAAATTTGCCAAAGAGTTTCTGCGCAAAAAAGCCATCATGGGCGTGTTCGACGAGGGTTGCATGGGCATGTTCAACGCCATCATTCCCGACGAACTGCTCCATCCCACCGGCGTGTTCAAAGAACGCCTGAGCCAGAGTTCGCTCTATGCGAAGATGCTCACCGTGAAGGATGAGGAGGCCCGTGCGGTCTATGATTGGCTCTTAAAGAAGGGGATGAAGTTCCAGATTGGCACGAACGAGGAAACCGACCTCACCGAGGCCCAGGTGCTCGGACAGTGCAAAATGTACATCGCCGCCGTGCGCATTGCCGACGAGTTTGGCTGCGCCACGATCGGCATCCAGTATCAGCAGGGTCTCAAGGATCTTGCCCCCGCATCCGACCTGGTCGAAGGCCTCCTGAACAACGTGGACCGGCCTCCGGTGTTCCACGAGGAGACCGGCAAGGAGCTTTTCAAAGGCGAGGCACTGCCGCACTTCAACGAAGTGGACGAGTGCGCCGGGCTGGACGGACTGGTCACCTACCGCCTCTGGCGCGAGCTGGGGTACTCGCCCGAGAACACGCTGCATGATCTCCGCTGGGGACGCCATTACAAAGGCAACGGCGTGGATGATTATGTGTGGGTGTTCCTCATCTCCGGCGCCGCGCCTCCCGCGCATTTCATCGGGGGTTACGAAGGCACCACCAGCGAACGCCAACCCTCCATGTACTTCCGTCTCGGCGGTGGCACGGTGAAGGGCATCAGCAAACCGGGCTATATCGTCTGGAGCCGCGTCTATGTGGCCGATGGGGTGTTGAAGTTCGATACCGGACTTGGTGAGGTCGTCGAACTGCCGGCCGAGGAGACCCAGGACCGCTGGAATCTTACGACGCCGCAGTGGCCGATCATGCATGCCGTGCTTCCGGGAATTTCCCGCGACCAGATGATGGCCCGCCACAAATCCAACCACATCCAGGTGGTCTATGCCCCCGACAAGAGCGGGGCGCGCCGCGGTCTTTTCGCCAAGGCCGCCGCGATGCGGGAACTCGGACTCGAAGTCGCCATCTGCGGCACTGTCTAGGCCACACCACGCGCTCCACGTTCCCATGAACCAATCCTGTCATATCGCCTGCGACCTCGGCGCCGAGAGCGGGCGCGTCATCCTCGGCATGCTCGGGGACGGCCGCCTCACCATGGAGGAAATCCACCGTTTTCCGAACAACGCCTCCCGGGCGCTGGATTCGCTGCGCTGGGATGTGCTCCGGATTTTCGAGGAATTGAAAACCGGTCTGCGTAAAATCGCGGAGCGAAAAATTCCGGTCCAGAGTGTGAGTGTGGATTCCTGGGGGGTGGACTACGTGTTCGTGCGGGAGAACCAGCCGATGCTTGGCGCTCCCTATCATTATCGCGATCTCCGCAGCGACCGGGGTTATGAGCTGACGCTGGACATCCTCACACGCGAAGAAATCTTTGCGGAGACAGGCATCCAGTTCATGCCGTTCAACACGATCTATCAGCTCGTGGCGGACCAGAGCGAGAATGCCCCGCTGCTGGAGGCGGCGGAGCGGTTCCTGCTCATCGGCGATTACTTCAACTGGCTCTTCTCCGGCGTTCCGCGCGCCGAGAGGAGCCTCGCCAGCACCACGCAGATCTACAATCCCGCCACCGGCCAGTGGTCCGTGCCGCTCCGGGAGAAGCTAGGGCTGCGTCCCGGTCTTTTCCCGGAGATCGTTCCCTCGGGCACCCGGCTCGGTCCGCTGCTCTCCGCAGTCGCCGCCGAGGTGGAATTGCCCGGCGTCGAGGTGGTGGCGACCTGCTCGCACGACACCGGCGCGGCGGTCGCGGCTGTCCCGGCGGAGCCCGGCGGGGATTGGGCTTACCTGAGTTGTGGCACATGGTCGCTCATCGGCGTGGAACTCGACAAACCCCTCATCGGTCCCGGGATTCTCGCCCAGAACTTCACCAACGAAGTCGGGTTCGGCGGCAGTATCCGCTTTTTGAAAAATATCGTGGGTCTGTGGATTTTGCAGGAGTGCCGCCGCTCTTGGGAAAAAGCGGGCGAGAGCTTTACCTACGAGGATCTCACCCGGCTCGCGGGCGAGGCGGAGCCGCTGCGCTCGCTCATCAATCCCAATGCGGCGCGATTTCTGCGTCCCGACAACATGCCGGAAAAAATCTTGGCGTACTGCCGCGAGACCGGCCAGCCCGGGCCCGAATCTCCCGGGCAGTATGTGCGCGCCATTCTGGAAAGTCTCGCGCTGCTGTACGGCGAAACAATGGATGTGATGGAGAAACTCACAGGACGCACCCTGCGCCGCCTCCACATCGTCGGGGGGGGCAGTCGCAATCAGTTGCTCGACCAGTTTGCCGCCAACGCCACCGGACGCGAGGTGATCGCGGGTCCGGCCGAGGCCACCGCCATGGGCAACCTCCTCATCCAGGCCGTCGCCATGGGCCACCTCTCGGGGCTTGAGGATCTGCGCCGCGTCGTTCGCGCGTCCACACCGGTCCAGAAATTCACCCCCGCTTCCCCGGAAATCTGGCAGTCCGCCCGGGCCCGCTTCCGCGACCTCGACATCCTCACTTGAACCGCCATGAGGGTCACCCTTTTCATTCCATGCTTCGTGGACATGTGCTTTCCGCGCGCGGGGATCGCCATGGTGGAGATCCTCGAGCGCCTGGGCCACACCGTCGAGTGCCCGGAGGAAATCGCCTGCTGCGGGCAACCGGCGTTTAACTCCGGCTACTGGCCGGAGACACGAGCCGTGGCACTCCCGATTCTGCAGCGTCTGCGCAACGCCGAGGTTGTCGTTATCGCGTCCGGTTCCTGCGGCGCGATGGTCAAAAATTTCTACCCGGAACTTTTCAAGGAAACGGAACACGCGCAGGCCGCATGCGATTTGGCGTCAAAGACCTTCGAGTTCTCGGATTTCCTGGTAACAAAACTCGGAGTCACCGATCTCGGTGCTCGTTTTCCGCACAAAGTGACGTTTCACGATGGCTGCCATGGCCTGCGCGAACTCGGCATCAAAAAACAGCCACGCACACTGCTGGCACACGTCCGCGAACTCGAACTTGTGGAAATGACCGAGGCGGAAAGTTGCTGCGGGTTCGGCGGAACGTTCTCCGCGAAGTTCCCGATGATTTCGACCGCGATGGGTGAGGTGAAATGCGCTTCCGCCCGCGAGACCGGAGCGGAGTTCATCGTGTCGAACGACGCGAGCTGCAACATGCATATCCAAGGATTGCTCGACCGTCAGGGTCAGCCGTTGAAGACCATCCACCTCGCGGAGGTGTTGAATACACGATGAACTCCGCCGCGCAATTCAGGGACGACGCCAAACGCCTGACGCATGACTTGCGGCATCGTGAGTTGATCCAGTCGGCTCTGAAGAAATACGAGGTCGCCCGCGACGCGAAGAAGGCCCGCTACCAGGACTGGGAATCTGCGCGCGTGGAGGCTTCGGACATCAAGTGGGACGCGGTGAACCATCTCGACGCGCATCTCGCCGAGTTCGCCCGCAACGCCGAGGCGCACGGCACGAAAGTCCACTGGGCCAGCACCGGCGGGCAGGCGCGCGAGATCATCCTCGGCATCGTGCGGGAGAAAAACGCGCGCTCGATCATCAAGTCGAAGGTGATGACTGGCGAGGAGATCCACCTCAACGAGGCACTGGAAAAGGCCGACATGAGCGTCGTCGAGAGCGACCTCGGCGAATACATCGTCCAGCTCCGGCACGAGGCGCCGTATCACTTCGTCTTTCCCGCGATGCACCTCACGCGCGGCGAGATCAGCGACCTCTTCGAGCGCGAACTCGGCAGTGCGCCGACGAATGATGCCGGGGAGCTGACCATGATCGCGCGCCGCGCTTTGCGGAAGAAATACATCACGGCGGATATCGGCATCAGCGGCGCGAACTTCGCCATCGCCGAGACGGGCATGGTTTCCATCACGGAAAACGAGGGCAACGCGAGGCTTACCTGTGCGCTGCCGAAGGTTCACATCGCGCTCATGGGCATCGAGAAATTGCTGCCGAAGCTCGAGGACCTCGCGCTTTTCCTTCCGATGCTCGCCACCGCCGGCGCGGGGCAGGTGCTCACCGGCTACAACACGATGTATGGCGGCCCGCGCCAGCCCGGCGAGGCCGACGGCCCGGAGGAGTTTCACGTCGTGTTGCTCGACAACCACCGCACGCGCCTGCTCGCCGACGCCGAGCAGCGCGACGCGCTCCAGTGCATCCGCTGCGGCGCGTGTCTGAACGTCTGCCCGATTTACAAAAACGTCGGTGGCCACACCTACGGTACGACGTACCAGGGACCGATCGGCGCGGTCATCACGCCGCACCTGCGCGGCTTGCAAGACTGGAAGCATCTGTCGTTCGCCTCGTCGCTCTGCGGTGCCTGCACCTCGGCGTGCCCGGTGAAGATCGACCTGCACCATCATTTGCTCCAGAGCCGCCGCAACGCGCGCGGCCAGAAGCCGCTCTGGTGGGAAAAAATCGCGTTCAAGCTGTTCGCGGTGCTGGCGAACAGCCCGGCGCTGTGGGCGCTGGCAAAGCCGATGGCGCGGTTCGGGCAGATTTTCCACCCGCTCGTGAAGGCGACGCGGCTCGACCCGGCCTACGTCTGGACGCAATCGCGCGAACTGCCCAAGGTCGCACCGCAGACATTCAAAGAATACTGGAAGGGGAGAAATCCATGACCGAGCGCGAAAATATTCTGGGCAGAATCCGCGAAGCGTTGCGCGTGCCAGCGGAACGTCATGGCCACGGCGTTGTGCAGAATTCCCCTTCCGCACCGCATGAATCCCATGCCTCCGACTGGCTGCCCGTCGTTGGCGAAAGCTTCGAGCAGCGGGTGGAGCTTTTTCGGGCGAATGCCGCCGAACTGAAAGCCGACTTTCACCTTGTGGACAGCCGCGAGGCCGCCGCCGCGCACCTGCGCGAACTTGCGACGGCGAAGGGATGGAAGAAAGTCGCGACGCACACCGGCGAACTGACCCGGAGCATTTGCGCCGACCTGGGGGTGGACATTCTGATAACCGACGATGGCTACGATGTGAACGAAATGGAAACCTGCGATGCCGGCATCACCGAGTGCGACGCGCTCGTGGCGCAGACCGGCAGCGTGCTTGTCACCAGCCGAAGCGCGGGTGGACGTGCGCTTTCCGTGCTGCCACCGCACCATATCGTGCTCGCGCGCCGCGATCAGCTCATCGCCGACCTGCCCGCCGCGTTCGCGCTGCTGAAGCAAACCTACGGCGCGGGCATGCCCAGCATGATTTCATTCATTACGGGGCCGAGCCGCACGGGCGACATCGAGCGCATCCTGGTTCTCGGAGCCCATGGCCCGAAACATCTCGCAGTACTGATTGTGGGGTGATTGCATACGGATATGCCCGCCAGCGACTCTGTGATTGATTGCAAGAACACTGCATCAATGCGACTCGTTCGGAATTCTGATTCCAACCGGCTTGAGCCGGAGGATCGGGCAGCTCATGACTGGTATCGTTTCGTTCTATCCTATCCACCGCATTTGGTGCGCGAATACCTATTGCGTTTTGGCGCGGATAGAACAACCCGTGTTCATGATCCGTTCTGCGGAACCGGGACAACACCTGTGGAATGCAAGAAATTGGGGATCCCAAGTGTTGGCATTGAGGCTCATCCACTGTCGCATTTTGCGTGTGAAACAAAACTGGACTGGAGTCCGGACCCTGATCGACTTGAGCGGGAGGCGCTTGCCGTCGCGGAGAAATCTTTGGGCATTTTGGATAGTCAGGGCATCACCGATGACCCTCAGCCAAATCTGATTCATGATGTGCAGACCCCGGTCGGTCTGCTCGGTCTTCCCCCGGAGCAAATGAAGCTCTTGCTGGCAAATTCCATCAGCGAACTGCCTTTGCACAAAACACTCACACTTCTTGGAGTTATTCAACAGGCACACAATGGAAACAATCACATGAAGCTGGCTCTGGCGAAGGCATTGGTGTCCAGTATCAGCAATTTGCATTTTGGCCCGGAAGTTGGCGTGGGCAAACCCAAATACGATGCGCCTGTCGTTTCGACATGGCTGGGATTGGTGGTGCAAATGGCCCGCGACCTTCGGATTTTGAAGTCGCGTCCCGAAACCCCGGCGGTTGTCCATCACGGAGATTCCCGGGATTTGTCCCGATTGATTCGTCCCGGAAGCATTGATGCCGTTATCACTTCGCCTCCCTATCCGAACGAGAAGGATTACACCCGTACAACCCGCCTCGAATCTGTTTTGCTTGGTTTTATTCAGGATAAGCAATCTCTTCAGGCCCTCAAACGAACGATGCTTCGCTCGAATACCAGGGGTGTTTACAAAACCGACACCGATGACACCCTTGTCGCCCATCATCCTGAAATCCAGCGGATTGCCTTGGATATCGAATCGCGCCGGATTGAAATGAACAAAACCAGCGGATTCGAGCGGCTTTACGCAAGAGTCACCAAACTATATTTCGGTGGAATGATGCGGCATTTGGCTGATCTCCGCCCCCTGCTTCGTCCCGGAGCATCTTTGGCCTATGTCGTTGGCGACCAGGCATCCTATCTGAGAGTCATGATCCGAACGGGACAGATTTTGGCATCCATCGCCGACGAACTTGGATACAGCGTGGAGCGTATTGACCTTTTTCGCACACGACTTGCCACGGCCACTCGCGAGCAACTGCGGGAGGAAGTGGTTGTCCTTCGCTGGCCGGGATAAATCTCCATTATGACATCCAATCGTTACTCAATAATTCTCGAGCACATCTTTTTCAATCATTGGAAAAAGGGGATGACTTCCGTGCGGTTTCTTCGGAACGAGATCGAGTCGGCGGCGTTGAAACTCCAAATCCAACTCCCGAAGAATCTTGGAGACTTGATTTACTCTTTCCGCTTTCGCACCGAAATGCCGGAAACGATCAAAGCCACTGCAACCAAAGGCCGAACGTGGGTTATCAAATTGGCCGGCACTGCGGCATATATGTTCTCATTGGAGCGGCAAT
>DYRR01000030.1:7888-19296 GCA_020718605.1 Chthoniobacter flavus
GGCACTGCGGCATATATGTTCTCATTGGAGCGGCAATGGACCATCGAGCCCAATTGCCGCCTCATTCAAATCAAAGTCCCCGACGCCACGCCGGGGATCATTGGACGGTACGCCCTGGATGATGAACAGTCCCTCCTTGCGTTGGTTCGTTACAATCGTCTGGTGGATATTTTCACTGGTGTTGCATCGTATTCGCTGCAAAACCACCTGCGCACCACCGTTAAGAAAATCGGACAAGTTGAAGTGGATGAACTCTATGTGGGGCTGGATCGGCGGGGCGCGCATTTTGTATTTCCTCTACAGGCAAAAGGAGGACGGGATCGGATGAGTACAGTTCAAATTGAGCAGGATGTCGCTCTTTGCGGGGAAAAGTTTCCCGGACTGATTTGCCGCCCCCTCGGCGCTCAATTTCTATCGGATGGCGGGATCGCGCTTATGGAATTCACCCAGACAGACGAAGGTCTGCGGCTTCTTTCTGAACGGCACTACTTGCTGGTGCCCAAGGATGCAATCAGTGACTCCGACTTGAACATCTACCGCACTTCGGTGGACAATACGCTTCCTTGAGAAATTGCGACCCCTATGCTGTTCCAAGAAGCGAAAGGGTGAAGTTGAGCCCTTTCTGCAATGGGATCGCCAAATTGGCTGGCATCGGCTCAATCAGGCAATCAGCATTCTCCTGCGATGAGATCTTCGAGGGTCTGGCGGTTGCGGACGACCTTTGCGGAGCCGCCTTCCACGAGAATCTCCGCGGGCAGGGGGCGGGAATTGTAGGTGGAAGCCATGGCAAAGCCGTAGGCGCCCGCGCTGAGAATGGCGAAATGATCTCCGGATTCCATCGGCGGCATCGGGCGGTCCTGGGCAAAAAAATCGCCGCTCTCGCACACGGGACCCACCACGTCCGCCGGAGCGATGTTCGCAGAGGAGGCGGGTTCGCGCAGGGGGGCGATCTCGTGCCAGCCTTCGTAGAGTGCGGGACGGATAAGATCGTTCATGCCCGCGTTGCAGATGACAAAGGTTTTGGTGGCGCTGCGTTTCACATATTCCACACGGGAGAGCAGCACTCCGGCGTTGCCGACAAGAAATCGGCCTGGTTCGAAGAGGATTTTCATTCCCAGTCCGTCGAGGGCGGAGGTGACGGTTTGGGCGTAGGCGGCCACGGTGAGCGGATGTTCGTCGCGCCCCGGGCCGGCCCACCACGCGGGGTTGCCGCTGGCCAGGCTGGAGCGATAGACGATGCCCAGGCCACCGCCCACACTGAAAATTTCCAGGCCGTGGCGGTCGCGCAGGGTTTCCACAAGGGGACGCATTTTTGCAAGCGCCTCGGCAAAGGGTTTGGCGCTGGTGATCTGTGAGCCGATGTGGGTCTGGATGCCCCGCAGACGGATGCCCGGCAGGGCGGCGGCGCGCGCATAGACTTCGGGGATCTGGTCGAAGGCAATGCCGAATTTGTTTTCGCTTTTGCCGGTGGAAATATACTTGTGCGTTCCGGCCTCGACATCGGGATTCACGCGCACGCAGACCGGTGCCTGCAACCCCATGGAAACCGCGACGCGGCTGATGCGGTCGAGTTCCGGTTCGCTTTCGACGTTGAAAGCCAGGATGCCGCGCTCCAGCGCGAACCGGATTTCCTCCCCGGTCTTGCCGACGCCCGCAAAGGTACATTTCGCGGGATCGCCCCCCGCCTGGATGACCCGGAAGAGTTCTCCGGCGGAAACGATATCAAATCCCGCGCCCTCTCCGGCGAGCAGGGAAAGGATCGAGAGGTTGGAGTTGGCCTTGACCGCGTAGCAGACAAGATGGTCCAGCGGCGCGAGGGCGGCGTCCAGCCGCCGAAAGTGATCGCGCACCGTGCCCGCCGAGTACACATAGAGCGGAGTGCCGTGTTCCCGCGCCAGATTTTCCAGCGGCATGTCCTCGCAGTGCAGCGAGCCGTCGAGATAATGAAATCCGTGCATGTCCGGAAGATGTCGGGGAAGGCCGGAGCGGGGGCCTATTTTTTCATCAACCCGATGAGAGTGTCGGCCATCACCGCGGGGGTTTCCGCGACGGCGATGCCGGCCGCTTCGAGCGCTTTGCGTTTGCTCTCGGCCGTGCCGCGCCCGCCGGACACGATCGCGCCCGCGTGGCCCATGCGGCGTCCGGGAGGCGCGGTGGTTCCGGCGATGAAAGCCGCCACGGGTTTTTTGCAGTGCATCGCGAGCCATGCGGCGGCTTCCTCCTCGGCGGATCCGCCGATCTCACCGATGAGCACGATGGCATGGGTGTCCGGATCTTCGTTGAAAAGCTTCACTGCGTCGAGGTGGGAGGTGCCGTTGATCGGGTCGCCGCCGATGCCGATGCAGGTGGATTGTCCGTATCCGCGTTCCGAAAGCTGCCAGACGGCCTCGTAGGTGAGGGTGCCCGAGCGGGAGACGACGCCGATGTTGCCGGGTTTGTGGATGTAGCCGGGCATGATGCCGATCTTGCACTGGCCGGGAGTGATGATCCCGGGACAGTTCGGGCCGATGAGGCGGCTGTGGCTGCCCTGCATACCGGCGCGCACGCGCATCATGTCGAGCACGGGAATGCCTTCGGTGATGCACACCACGAGCGGGATGCCGGCATCGACCGCTTCGAGGATGGAGTCCGCCGCGAATTCGGCGGGCACGAAAATCATGGTGGCGTTGCAACCGGTTTCCTTCACCGCTTCGCGCACCGTGTCGAACACCGGGACCTTGTCTTCGAACAACTCGCCGCCGCGCGCCGGAGTGACGCCGGCCACGACGTTGGTGCCGTATTCCATGCAGGAGCGGGCGTGGAATCCTCCGGCTTTGCCGGTGATGCCCTGCACGAGCAGGCGCGTGTTTTTATCAACGAGAATGGACATAGATGCGGTTGCGTTTTGAGTGTGAAAACAAAGGGGTCAGGCGGCTTTCGGGGCGGCGGCCGCCACGACTTTGCGCGCGGCATCGGCGATATCAATGCCGCTGATAAGCGGGATGCCGGATTCGGCCAGGATTTTTCGGCCGGCTTCGACATTGGTTCCTTCGAGGCGGACGACCAGGGGCACGCTGAGATTGACGATCTTGGCGGCATTCACGATGCCGCGGGCGATGATGTCACATTTCATGATACCGCCGAAGATGTTCACCAGAATGGCTTTCACGCTGGAGTCCGCCACGAGGATTTTGAACGCCTCGGTGACCTGCTGCTCGGTGGCGCCGCCGCCCACGTCGAGGAAGTTGGCCGGTTCACCCCCGTAGTATTTGATGATGTCCATCGTGGACATGGCCAGGCCGGCGCCGTTGACCAGGCAGGCGATGTTGCCGTCGAGACCGATGTAGCTGAGGTGGCTCTTGGAGGCCTGAACCTCGCGGGGATCCTCCTCAGCGAGATCGCGGTAGTCGAGAATCTCCGGGTGGCGGAAGAGCGCGTTGTCGTCGAAATTGAATTTCGCGTCCAGTGCGAGCACATCCCCGCCTTTGGTGACAACCAGGGGATTCACTTCGACCATGGAACAGTCGCAGGCGATGAAGAGACGGTAGAGGCTGGCGAAGAGTTTGCAGGCCGCCCGCATTTCGGCGGATGGGAATCCGAGTTGCCGGGCGAGCTTGCGTGTCTGGTAGGGCTGAAGTCCGAGCAGCGGATCGATGGGCATCCGGACAATTTTTTCGGGCATGTCGGCCGCCACTTTTTCGATTTCAACGCCGCCCTCGGTGCTGGCCACGATGACCGGAGCGGAAATGGCGCGGTCGATCGTGATGGCAAAGTACAGTTCGCGGGAGATCTCGACGGAGGTGGACACAAGCACTTTGTTGACCTTCCGTCCGTCCGGTCCGGTCTGATGGGTGACCAGGGTCTGCCCCAGCATCTGTTCGGCGAGGTCGCGCGCCTGTCCGGCGGTCTTGCAAAGGTGGACACCCCCCTGAAACCCGCTTTTGAAGGTTCCTTTGCCACGGCCGCCCGCATGGATTTGGGCTTTGACCACCAGATTGTTTGTTCCGAGTGCGCGGGCGACGCGTTCCGCTTCTTCGGGCGTGGTGGCGACGCTGCCGGGGGTGGTGGAGACCCCAAATTTTTCGAGGAGTTCCTTGGCTTGATATTCGTGGATATTCATCGGCGGAAAAAGGTGGGCGGCAGGGTTTGCTGTAAGTGAAACCGGAACGGGAGCCGGACAATAAAAAGCCGAATTGCAGGCGTCAAGGGGAATTCATTTTTTCGGCGCGCACGGGTGCTTTGTATAGGGTGGAGCACCCGCGACGCCATCGAAAAGTCCCAAAATCAAAATCCTCTATTGACCCGCGCGGTTCGCTTCCTACTATTATGCGGTCTTCGGCCTGTGCCGTCGGCCCATTGGTCTCTCTTCTTCCCACAATCCAACAAACACAAACCACGCTTCAAATACCATGGCACTTCAAATCGGCGATAAAGCTCCGGACTTCACCCTCAAAACCAAAACCGACTCCGGTGTCGGCGACATCACCCTCGGCGCCAATGTCGGCGCCAAAAACACGCTTCTGCTCTTCTTCCCGCTCGCTTTCACCGGAGTCTGCACCACGGAGATGTGCGACATCACTGCGGGGCTCAACGCCTACAACGAGCTCGGGGCCGACGTGATCGGGATCAGCGTGGACAGCCCCTTTGCGCAGGAAGCCTGGTCAAAAAAGGAAAATATCGGCATCAAGCTCGCCAGCGATCTCAACAAGACCACCGCCAAAGCCTACGGCGTGCTTCTGGACGATCTGGCCGGGTTCGGCAGCACCTCGGCCCGCGCGGCGTTCATCGTGGACAAGCAGGGCGTGATCCAATACGCCGAGCAGACTCCCACGCCCAAGGATCTTCCCAATTTCGGCGCGATCAAGGCCTGCCTGGCCGCGCTCCACTAATCCGACCAGCCTCCCATCGACCCGCAGGTTATGCACGACCCGTTTAAGACTCTTTCCACGTTCCGGACCGGTGACGGCACGGACGGCTATTTTCACTCCATTCCCGCGCTGGAAACTTCCGGGGTCGGTCCGGTCTCCCGTCTGCCGGTGAGCCTCCGGATCGTGCTGGAATCCGTCCTGCGGAACTGCGACGGCAAACGGGTCGCGGAATCGGACGTGCGCACCCTCGCCAATTGGAATGCCGCCGCACCCGCCCAGGTGGAAATCCCGTTTGTGGTCGCGCGGGTTGTTCTCCAGGATTTTACGGGGGTTCCGCTGCTGGTGGATCTGGCCGCGATGCGCTCGACGGTGGCCGCCCTCGGGCGCGATCCGAAAATGATCGAGCCGTTGGTCCCGGTGGACCTCGTGGTGGACCATTCGGTGCAGGTGGATTTTGCCGGATCGGCGGATGCCCTCTCCCGCAATCTCGACCTGGAATTCAAGCGGAATCGCGAGCGCTACGAGCTGCTCAAGTGGGGCCAGCAGGCGTTCAAAACCTTCGGCGTCGTGCCGCCCGGGATCGGCATCGTGCATCAGGTGAATCTCGAATATCTCGCCAAGGGCGTGCTCTCGAAAGAATCCCAAATCCCAAATTCCAAATCTCAAATTTACTACCCCGACACCCTGGTGGGCACGGATTCGCACACCACGATGATCAATGGCCTCGGGGTTGTGGGATGGGGCGTCGGCGGCATCGAAGCCGAAGCCGGCATGCTTGGGCAACCCGTTTATTTCCTTACTCCGGAGGTCGTGGGCGTGCATCTCACGGGCACGCTCAAAGAGGGTGTCACCGCCACGGATCTTGTGCTCAAGGTCACGGAAATGCTGCGCAAGGCCAAAGTGGTCGGCAAGTTTGTGGAGTTCTTCGGTCCGGGTGCACGTTCCCTGCCGCTGACCGATCGGGCGACCATCGCCAACATGGCACCCGAGTATGGCGCCACGATGGGCTTTTTCCCGATCGACGAGGAGACGGTGCGCTATCTTCGCGGCACCGGGCGGGAGGAGAGTCTCTGCCGGACCTTCGAATCCTACTACAAAGCGCAGGGCCTGTGGGGTATCCCGGAGAAGGGCGACATCGACTACAGCGTTTCCCTCGATCTGGATCTCGCGACGGTTGTGCCCGGCGTTGCGGGTCCCAAGCGCCCGCAGGACCGCATCGACCTGCCAAAACTCGGCGGGGCTTTTCTGGACCTGCTGCGCAAACCCGTCACCGAGGGCGGCTACGGCATTCCCGCGCAGGATTTGAAAAAATCCGTCCCGGTCCGCATCGGACAGCGCGACGGCGACGCCATTCTCGCCCATGGCAGCGTCCTCATCGCCGCCATCACGAGCTGCACCAACACCAGCAATCCGAGCGTGATGCTTGCCGCCGCGTTGCTGGCGAAAAAGGCCGTGGAACGCGGGCTCACGGTGAATCCCGCCGTGAAAACCTCGCTGGCCCCCGGTTCGCGCGTGGTCACCGATTATCTCGGGAAGACGGGTCTCCAGCCTTATCTCGACCGGCTCGGATTCCAGACTGTCGGCTACGGTTGCACCACCTGCATCGGCAACTCCGGACCCCTGCATCCGGTCATCGAGGAAGCGGTCACGGGCAACGATCTCATCGCCGCCTCCGTGCTGAGCGGCAACCGCAACTTCGAGGCGCGGGTCCACCAAAACATCAAGGCCAATTTCCTCATGTCACCCCCGCTGGTCGTCGCATTCGCGCTGGCCGGGCGGGTGGACATCGATCTCGCCTCCGATCCCATCGGCACCGGCACGGACGGCGCCCCCGTGTTCCTGCGCGATCTCTGGCCGACACTGGCCGAAATCCGCGCCGCCATGGAGAGCGCGCTCTCGCCCGGGGTTTTCAGGTCACTGTACCGCGATTTTGCCGGACAAAACCCCAAGTGGAACGAGATTCCATCCACCGTTGGCGAGGTGTTCGATTGGGACCGGAACTCCACCTACATTCAGGAACCGCCCTTTTTCGACGGATTCTCCATGCAGCCCGCGCCGGTCCCCCCGATTCTCGGAGCCCGCCCGCTGGGCATCTTCGGCGACTCCGTGACGACCGATCACATCTCGCCCGCCGGAGCCATCAAAAAGACCTCGCCCGCCGGGGCGTTTCTCTTGGAGAAAGGCGTCGGACAGGAGGAATTCAACAGCTATGGATCGCGTCGCGGCAACGACCGGATCATGACCCGTGGAACTTTCGCCAACGTGCGCATAAAAAACCTGATGGTTCCGGGCGTGGAAGGCGGCGTCACGAAGTTGTATCCGGGCGGGGAGATCCTGCCGATCTACGACGCCTCGATGAAATATCAGCAGGCCGGGGTGCCGCTGGTGATTTTTGCCGGACAGGAGTACGGCACCGGCAGCTCGCGCGATTGGGCCGCGAAAGGCACGCGGCTTCTCGGCGTGAAGGCCGTGGTGGCACAGAGCTTCGAGCGCATCCATCGCTCCAATCTGGTTGGCATGGGCATTCTTCCGCTGCAATTTTCGGAGGGCGTCAGTGCGGCCTCGCTCGGCCTCGATGGCTCGGAGACGTTTGATTTTCCAGAGTTCGGACAGGAAATCAAACCCATGCAGGATGTGCGTCTCGTCGTGTATCGTGCCGACGGTGCTTCACAGGATGTCATCCTGCGCAGCCGCATCGACACCGCCATCGAGGTGGAGTACTATCTGCACGGGGGCATTCTTCCCTACGTGCTGCGGCAGTTGCTCGGCGAGTGAATCCCTCTTCCATGGACACAGCCTTCGAACCCGTGATCCCGAGCGAGGGACTTCATGTTCTGCATTTGTTCTACCGCATCGAACACGGCGCCTGGCGCGATCTGGGCAGGGAGGATCAGCTCGCCGCACGAACGGACTTTGCGTCGATCATCCAGGAAATCCGGGCCACTCCGGATGTGCAGATTGTCACGCTGGGAATGGTCACACCGAAATCGGATCTCGGGATCATGCTGGCCGGGCCGGACCTGCAGGTTTTGCACGGCTTCGAGAAACGCCTCGCCCTTTCCCTTGGGCCGGACATCCTCACTCCGGTTTACAGCTATCTTTCCATGACGGAGCGCAGCGAGTACACCACGTCCGACGAGGAGTATGCCGCCGAACTTCGGGGCGAAAAGGGGCTCGCCCCGGACAGCCCCGGGTTTGCCGCAGCACTGGAGGAGTTCCGCGGGCGCATGGCAAAGTATTCCAAGCACCGCCTGTATCCGGGACTGCCCGACTGGCCCGTGCTTTGCTTTTATCCCATGAGCAAACGCCGCGCACCCGGGCAGAACTGGTATGCGCTCGATTTCGAAACGCGGAGGGAATTGATGAAAGGCCATGCCGCCGTCGGACGCCGGTGGGCCGGCAAGATTATCCAACTCATCACCGGATCGGCGGGCCTCGATGATCACGAGTGGTTCGTCACACTGTTTGCGCACAATACCGAGGAGGTGAAAAAAATCATCTACGAAATGCGCTTCGACCCCGTGAGCGCGGAGTATGCGGAGTTTGGGGAGTTCCTCATCGGGCTCCAGCTCCCGGTTCACGTCCTTTTTTCGAGGCTTCAACTCTGAGGCGGGTCCATTCGTGAAAACTGTTCGTTCTCCAGTCGCAGCCGCCCGCCTCGCGGGCAGCGGCCCGCATCCCATCGTGCTCGTGCCCACCATGGGCGCATTGCATGAGGGGCATCTGTCGCTGATCTGCCACGCGAAAATACTGGCGGGACGCAAAGGATGCGTCTGGGTGAGCGTGTTTGTGAACCCCGTCCAGTTCGGGCCGGGCGAGGATTTTTCGCGGTACCCGCGTCCGTTTGCACGGGATGCCCGTCTTTGCCGCGAAGCGGGGGCGGACGTGCTCTTTGCGCCCAAGCCGACGGGAATGTATGCGCCGGACCACTCGGTGTTTGTGGAGGAGTCCAGGCTCTCCGCCGGGCTGTGCGGGGCTTCCCGGTCCGGTCATTTTCGTGGTGTCTGCACCGTGGTGGCCAAGCTGTTTCACCTTACCCGCGCCGATATCGCGGTATTCGGCGAGAAAGACTGGCAGCAGCTTGCCGTGATCCGGCGCATGGTGCGCGACCTGGATTTTCCGGTGAGAATTGCCGCCGCCCCCACGATCCGGGAACCGGACGGCCTGGCCATGAGTTCGCGCAACGCCTACCTGGCAACAGAGGAACGCGCCCAGGCGCCGGTGCTGCGCCGCGCACTTCTGGCCGCCCGCGAGCGCCTGCTCTCCGGTGGCTCCCTGCCCGCCTCCCGCCTGGTTCAATCGGTGATTCGCGACATTTCACGGAGGCCGTTGGCGGTCGTGGATTATGTGGAGGTCGTGGATGCGGACACGCTTGCCCCGTTGCGGTGCGCGGAGCACAATGTGCTCGTGGCCGTCGCCGTGCGGTTCGGGAAGACACGGCTTATCGACAATATTCATATTCCATGAAAACCTACGACTTTGTCATTGTGGGAAGCGGCATCGCGGGTCTGAGCTTTGCGCTCAAAGCTTCCCAACACGGCACCGTGGCCATCGTCACCAAGCGGGCCGGGGAGGAATCCAACACCAACTATGCCCAGGGCGGCATTGCCTGCGTGACGAGCGACGAGGATTCCTTCGAACTGCATATCAAGGACACGCTGGAATCCGGCGCGGGATTGTGCGATGAAGCCGCAGTGCGGACCATCATCACCGATGGTCCGGCGCGCATTCGCGAACTCGTTGAGATCGGCGTTCACTTCGATGAGCGCGACGTCGGCGACGCAGGCGGACGCGAACTGGATCTGGGTCGGGAGGGCGGGCACTCGAAGCGGCGGGTTTTGCATGCGCGCGACGTGACCGGTCGCGAGATCGAGTCGGCGCTCATCCGTGCGGTGAAGGCCAATCCGGATATTTCATTTCTGGAAAATCACACCGCGGTGGATCTCATCACCACGGCCAAGCTGGGCTACGTGACCGGCAACCGCTGCGTGGGGCTCTACGCGTTGGAGGAGCGGACCGGCGACGTTCACACGCTGCGTTCGGACCGGATCGTCCTGGCCACGGGCGGCTGCGGGAAGGTGTATCTCTACACCACCAACCCCGCAGTGAGCACGGGCGACGGAGTTGCCATGGCCTGGCGGGCCGGGGCGACGATCGCCAACATGGAGTTCATCCAGTTTCATCCGACCTGCCTCTATCACCCCGAGGCCCGGTCTTTCCTCATCTCCGAAGCCGTGCGCGGCGAGGGCGGACGTCTTGTGGATGGGGCGGGACGCGAGTTCGCCCAGAAATATCACTCCCGGGGCGCCCTGGCCTCACGCGATTTTGTGGCGAGAGCCATCGATGCAGAGATGAAGCGCACCGGTGAGCGCTGCATGTTCCTGGACATTAGTCATAAACCCGCGGATTTCGTCCGGGACCGGTTTCCTAATATCTACGAAAACTGTCTGCGCTTTGGGATCGACATCACCACACAGCCTATTCCCGTGGTGCCCGCGGCCCATTACCAGTGCGGGGGGATCAAGGCGACCGTGGACGGCAAGACTTCCCTGGCGGGGTTGTTTGCCATCGGAGAAGTGGCATGCACCGGACTCCACGGCGCAAACCGTCTGGCCAGCAATTCATTGTTGGAAGGCATCGTGATGGCCGACCGGGCCATGGGCTTCATGCTCAGGGATCGTCCGCCGGGAAGAGCCGATGAGTTTGCCCATGCGCTGCCCGATTGGAAACGGGGCGGGGCGGTGGATGTCGATGAGATGGTGGTGATCTATCACAACTGGGACGAAATTCGCCGGCTCATGTGGGATTACGTCGGCATTGTCCGCACGGACAAACGTCTGCAACGCGCCGCCACCCGGCTCATGAATCTCCAGCGCGAGGTGCAGGAGTTTTACTGGAATTTCCGGGTCACAACCGACGTGCTCGAGTTGCGCAACCTCGTCACGGTCGCAGCGATCATCGTGGATTCCGCAGTAAGCCGCAAGGAAAGCCGGGGGCTGCATTACACGCTGGATTATCCCGACATGGACGACAACCGGTTCCTCAAAGACAGCCTCATCTGGCGGACCTGACCGCCCCGCCCTGCGGCACAGGACCGGTCAGCGAACCGTCGCCGCTGATGGTCACGAGCGCGAAAATGCCCAGCACTTCCATGCCGGACCTGACGCTATCCAGCAGATCCTTGGGCAACTGACGGCTTTCTCCGTGGCCGGTCTTGGCCGAGAACTGTCCTCGATTGGCGATGCCAAGAATCGTTCCTCCGCGCGTCAATAATCCGCTGAGTGTCTGATAATTGAGCGGCAAGGTCTGTCGGGGTTCGAGCAGTCCATCGTAGCCACCCAGGATGCCGACACACTCCCAGTCGCGTTTGGCCGCGGCTTTCGCGACGGCCCGGATCACCGCATTCAGCCCGGGGCAGTCGCCGCCTCCAGTCACAATGGCAATTTTCTTTTTCATGGGTTCGCTTGAATGGTTAAGGGTTCAATGCATCAGGCACTTCGGGGATTGTTGAAGGAAATCCACAATGGATTGCTTCCGGTGCGCAATCCCGCTCCTCCCGGA
>DYRR01000279.1 GCA_020718605.1 Chthoniobacter flavus
GTCTCTGGATTACCGGCCTGGAAACGGTCAACCGGAAACTCGGCCTGAACCAGGTGATCGACCTTTCCGCCACGCCGTTTTTCCTGAGTGGTTCCGGCTATGCGGAAGGAACGCTTTTTCCCTGGACGATGTGCGACTTTTCGCTGATGGATGCGATCGAATGCGGCATTGTCAAACTTCCCCGCGTTCCCGTGGCCGACAACATCCCCGGCGGAGAGATGCCCCGCTTCCGGGAACTGTGGAAGCACATCGGGCCGAAGATGCCGAAAAAAGGGCGCGGAAAGGCGAAAAACCTTGACCCCCTGAGTCTTCCAACGGAGTTGCAGACAGCGCTGGAGGCCCTCTACGGCCACTACCAAAAGACATACGATCTCTGGGCGGATTCACGGATCAGCGTCCCGCCGTGCTTCATCGTTGTCTGCAATAACACGGCCACCTCCAAGCTGGTTTATGACTTCATCTCCGGTTTCCGCCGGGAAAACGACGACGGCTCCAGCGCAATTGAGAACGGCCGCTTCGAGTTGTTCCGCAATTTCGACGAGTACGACAACCCTATTTCCCGCCCCCGGACGCTTCTGATCGATAGCGAACAGCTCGAATCGGGGGAGGCGCTGGACGACAATTTCCGCACGATGGCCGCCGACGAGCTGGAACGTTTCCGTCGCGAGATCGTTGAGCGGACGGGCGACCGCCGCCAGGCAGAAAACCTGACCGATCAGGATATCCTCCGGGAGGTCATGAACACCGTCGGCAAGGCGGGGCGTCTGGGCGACTCCATCCGCTGCGTTGTCTCGGTCTCGATGCTCACCGAGGGGTGGGATGCCCGCAACGTCACCCATGTCCTCGGGGTGCGCGCCTTCGGTACGCAGCTTCTCTGCGAGCAGGTCATCGGCCGCGCCCTGCGCCGTCAGTCCTACGAGCTCAATGAAGAGGGCCTCTTCAATGTAGAATATGCCGATGTTCTGGGGATTCCGTTTGATTTCGCGGCGAAGCCGGTCATCGCCCCGCCGCAGCCGCCCCGCGAGACGATCCGGG
>DYRR01000158.1 GCA_020718605.1 Chthoniobacter flavus
TGGTTGTTTTTTCTGAACCGGCGATCTTTTATAAACCGTTCAGTCTATAAAAGAGTCGCAGGCGGTGAGTTTATTCCGTGCATGGATTGATATTTTAATTTTTCTTGGGGAACTTTGCCCGGGTCACGCTCGAATGTGTTGCAGGCACTCGAGAGTGGCCGGGCTCAGGGGAGGAAGGCATTCGCGGATCGAGCGGGGGTTTCCGGGCAAATTGAGGATAAGGGATCGTCCGCGAATGCCGGCAGTGGAGCGTGAGAGAATGGCGGTGGGGACGCGGTCATAGCTCCGTGCCCGCATGATTTCACCGAAGCCGGGGAGTTCTTTGTGCAGCACGGCACGGGTGGCTTCGGGAGTGACATCGCGGGGCGCGGGACCCGTGCCGCCCGTGGTGATGACCAGAGCGCAGTCGAGGTCGTCGGTGAGTTCGCGGAGGGATTGTTCGATCAAATCCTGCTCGTCGGGCAGGAGGCGGACGATAAACTCGGCGGCGGGGTCGATACATTCCCGGACGACGCGCTCGATTTCCGGTCCGGAGAGATCTTCATAGACGCCCGCAACGGCGCGGTCGCTGAGTGTGATACGTCCGATTTTCATTCTTTGGTTTTCTCCACTACGCGCACGGCCTCGATGTGCATGGTTTTGTCCACGGCTTTGAGCATGTCGTAGAGGGTAAGAGCCGCTGCCGTGACCGCCGTAAGAGCCTCCATTTCGACTCCGGTTCGGGCTTGGGTGCGAACGGTGGCGCGGATGACGATGCGGTATTCTTCCACGTCAAAATCCACCGCCACTTGACCCAGTGGAATCGTATGGCAAAGGGGAATCCATTCATCGGTGCGCTTGGCGGCTTGAATGGCGGCAATGCGGGCCACGGCGAGAGCATCGCCCTTGGGCAATCCGCCTTCGCGCAACAACTGAAGAGTGGCTGCGGCAGCATGCAATTCTGCGGTCGCGGTGGCGGTTCGTTTTTGGATCGGCTTGGGGCCGACATCCACCATGCGAGCGTTTCCTTGCGGGTCGATATGGCTGAGTTTCATAAAGGGCTTGGGTTGTGATGGGTGATCAGGACGGGGATCCTTCCTGTTTGGGAGTCGGGAGCGCCGAAAGCCAATGCGTTGGCGCTGGCCAGTGGCAAAAGGTCTGCGGAGTGCTGCCACGGGAGCGGATGGACGTGGATCCGTCCTTGGTCGTGGGCGGCCCTGGCCGGTGTCCAGGTGGGGCGCCCATCTCCCCCGGAACATTCCCAAGACTCGCCTCGGTCACAGTCCGCGGCGATGAGTTCCGCAGCAGGCAGGCCGTTCCACGCAGCCAAAGCCACGCGCACGAAGACCTGGAAACAGACCCACTGAGAGAGCGGATTGCCGGGAAGACCAAAGGCGGCCTGATGGCCACGGGTGGCGAAGATCAGCGGCTTGCCGGGACGGCTATTTACACCGGAAATGTGAATTTCAAATCCAGAATCTTCGAAGGCGGTGGCCGTGTGATCTTGCTCTCCCGGCCCTGAACCGCCGGAAACGAGAATCAGATCCCCCATGAATTCCGAAATCACATGGAGCAAGGTGGACGGAGAATCCCCGGTCTTCTCCCCACGGCAGGGAATGTCCCGCTCCAGAAGCAGGGCGGCAATCATGGGACCGTTGCTGTCGTAAATCTGCCAACCTACAGGCAAGGCGGGTGGCGCGATCAACTCCGAGCCGGTGGCGATGTGAAGGGCATCGACCGGTCGGCGCACCGGGAGTTCTGTGCAACCACAGGAAGCCGCCAGCGCGACGGCTCCCGGCGTCAGGATCGTTCCGGCGGGCAGCACTTCATTTCCGGCGCGAAAGGAACTGCCCCGCCTGCGAATAAACTGCCCCGTTGCCAATGAGGTGTCGTCGGAGATCCTCAGACCGTCCGCATCGATGCTGCACTGCTCCTGCGGGACCACGCAGTGAGCCCAGCCCGGAACGGGTTGGCCCGTGGCGACGCGCAGGGTTCCTCGTGGGATCCCCTCCATGCGCGTGGACAAGGACTGATCCACAGGCAAGGGATGCGGCCCCGCATCCGCCGATGCCATGGCGTATCCATCCATCGTGCTTTGGTCAAAAGCAGGAGCGTCCATCACGGCCCGAAGCGGCTCGCTGGTCACCCGCCCGCAAGCCTCGGCGAGCGGAAGCATGACGGCGGGGCGCGGAGCCAGCCGCCCGGCGATGCAGCGGCGAGCTTCGGCGATTTCCATCAATGCACGACTTTTTTCCATATGGGCACCTCCTGTTTGAAACGGTCCATGAAAGCAGACAACAACGCGAAAGCTTCCCGGCGGTGTTTGGAATGAATGTCAACGCGCATGGCGGACTCACCGATCGGGACGAATCCGATCCGGTGAAGAATGCAGACAAGCCCGAATGGATGGACGCGGCCCAACTCTTCGAGAATTCGGGCGATGACCCGTTCCGCCATGGGCTGGTAGGCTTCGTAATGCAGCCCGGCGATGGGAACTCCGTCTTCTTCGCCCCGCACGATCCCGTCGAAACTGACCACGGCACCGCAGCCGGGCGTGACCTTGATCCCGCCGCGAACAGGTCGTTCCGATAGTTGGATTTGCGTATTCATCCTCCGGACACCGGCGGCAACACCGCGACTTCACTATCGCGGTGGATGGTTGTGGTTGCATCGGCAAAAGACTGGTCCACGGCGAGGCGGCACTGCGCACGCACGGGCTTCAATCCGGGATGCCGGCGGATTGCCTCCTCCCAAAATTCCGTTTCGGACAGCGGCTCTGCCGTATCCCAGTTTTCCATGCGACACGATGTGATCTCGGCAGTTTGTGCGAAATAAAGCACCTTCATGGGTTAGCCTCCGATGGCGGTCATGGGGCGACCGGGTTGGTAGTTTTCAAGAAATTCGTGATTCTCGGGTTTGTTGGCGATGGCGGCACGCAACAAGCCGACGGGATCCGCTCCCATCCGCAGCGGTGCCAGCAGATCGATTTCTCCGGCATGGCCCAAACACGGACGCAACTTGCCATCGGCGGTCAGGCGGAGTTTGTTGCAGGTTTCGCAGAAGTGCGGGGTGGTCAACGCGCCGATGAAGCCCAGTTTGGCCGGAGCCGCAAGCCCGGGCATCTCATAATCATAATACCTGGCCGGCCCGTGCCCGACGCGATAATCAGGCAGCGGCAAAAGCCCGCCTTCTTTTTCCAGATGCCGCATCAATTCCTGAACGGAGAGAAAATTCGATTCATCAAGCACATCCGCATGGGACAGCGGCATCAGTTCGATAAACCGCAGAGGCCATCCCCGCTCCGCCGCAAAGCGGATCAACGGAAGGTATTCCGATTCGTTGATCCCGCGCATCAGCACGCAGTTGAGTTTGATGATTTCAAAATTCTGTCGTCGCGCCGCTTCAATCCCTTCCAGTACGCCACACACCTCACCACCGGTGATGCGGCGATAGAGATCGGGATCGAGCGCATCGAGGGAAACATTGAGCGAGCGCACCCCGGCCTGTTTGATGGCGGGTGCGAACGCCGCCAGCCGCGTGCCGTTGGTGGAAAGTCCCAGTGTCTCCACTCCCGGCAGTGCCCAGATGCGCCTGAGAACTTCGATGATGTCCTTGCGAATCAGCGGTTCACCGCCAGTGACGCGGAACTTGCGGAAGCCTATGCCGGTGGCTGATTCGACCACTCGGAGAATTTCATCGGCACTAAGATGATCCTTTTTTTGAGCCCAGCCGCAGTAGCCTTCCGGCATGCAGTAGAGGCACCGCTCGTTGCATCGGTCGGTCACCGAAATCCGCAGGTAGTCAATGCGTCTGCCGAAGGTGTCATTCATACGAAAGCCAGGATTCCGAATTTCGCCGCAGCTACGACGAGAACGATTCCCAGTGCGGGGCGCAACCACACGGGGTGGGCAAAGCGACTCCCCCAGCCCGCTCCCACTAGACCACCGCAAATTGCAGCGCCCAGCCATAACGGAAAGGCGGACGGCAAGGTGATTGGGTTTCCCGCCATCGCCAAGCCACCGATGCCCGCAAGCGAGTTGACCAGGATGAATGGCGCTGAAATGGCGGCAGCCTCCTTGGTCCTCGCCCAGCCGGCGAGGAGCAGCAGCGGCGTGAGAAAAATTCCTCCTCCCACGCCCACCAGCCCCGAGACCAACCCAATCCCCGCCCCCGTGCCCAGGGCCACTGGAAAATCTGGACGCACAGGTTCCCTCTCCTGTGTCGGGACAAAAAACCGCGCCGCCGCGACCAGCAAAGCAGCTCCGACCAAGGCATGGAAGAGGCCAAGAGGAAGTCGCATCCCGCCACCCACCCAGGCCAATGGAATCGCAGCCACCGCAAAGGGCCAAAGCAAGCTCCAGCGGAAATATCCTGCCCGGAAAAACAGCACTGTGCCAAGCAGCGAAACCGCCATATTCATCCCCAGGGCACAGGGCCTCATCGCCTCCGGTGGGAAGGAAGCTAGCGCCATGACCGCCAAATAGGCCGATGCGCCACCGTGACCCACGCTCGAATAAAGCAGTGCGGCTGCGAAAAATAAAAGAGCAAAAATCTCAGACATATAAACCAAGTGGTATAGAATAGAGCAAAAAAAAGAGGGTTTATTCCAACGCTTTCAAAAAAATCGGAACAACGGACTGGAGGGTTTC
>DYRR01000031.1 GCA_020718605.1 Chthoniobacter flavus
GCACAGCAGAACAGGACTCCTGACCCTGTCGGCGTTGCGATGGTGGATGGGCCGGATTTTGAGATCCACGGTTTTTGTAATGAAAAAACAAACGTAAGTAATTTGTCGTCAATGCTTTGCGCTAATTTTGAATATCGAAGTTCAGGTTAGAGACCCGACGGATGGCGGATCACGTATCCACGCGTGGGACGGCTGCGGGTGGACCAATCCGGCCCTTCGCGCTCGCCGTTCCATCCGGTATCGATGCGCAGTCCGGCCACGACGGCAAACACATGTCCGCGTCGCGCATACACCGAGATCCATTTCCCCTTGCCCCGCTCCCCGTAGTGGCGGAAACCGGAGGAAGTCGTGGGGGAATCCAGTCTGTTGGCGGCCATCAGAATGTGGGAAACCGCTCCGGAACAATCGTAGGCCCGATCCAATCCACGGCCATGACCTCCGCCCCGCGCATAGGGCAATCCAACGATTTGATTTCCCGCCCCGATGGCGGCCTGGACCGCATCCGGTGCCTTGCAGGGAGCTTGGGCATGGCCGTCGGAAAACAACTCCGCAGTGCGTCCCCGGACGAAACGGTATTCATAGGAAGGAGTGCCGGCGCATCCGGCCAGCGCAAGCATGCACACCAGGGCCAAGGCGGCGGCAAGATCGGAAAGGCGGGCTTGGAAATTCATGGCCGCACCCTCCCACCGGGTCCTGCGGTATGTCCACCCGAATCATTACGATCCTCTGGAGGAAATGGAAAAAATAGGGGAAATTGTGCGGTGCGCGATCCCGCTCCTCCCGGAGCGGGCGACAGGCGGCTTCGTAGCTCTGCGCGGGAGTGCAGGGATCTTGCCAATCCCAACGATTGGGGTTTGTCCAGTGCTCACTCGGGCGGGTCCAGTTCTATATACGTGCGCGATGTGGTCTTGCCGGAGGCGGGATCGATGGTCTCCACGCGCATCTGCTTGAGCATCCATCCCGCATCCCCGGCCCGCTGCCCCGAGGTCACACGAAACCGGCGGGTGATTTTCCCCTCCCAATCGTAGGCATCCATTTGCAGGAGTGCTCCGCCGGATTTGTCCACAAAGGCAATGACCGCCGCATAGGGTCCGGTGCGGTCGGGGGCGCGCAGCCTGATCTTCCAAGTCTGGCGGGGGCCGACGATCTGCTCTCCATCGAGCGTGGCATCGGGCCAGTAAAGAAAACCGAGCGACAGATCCTGGAACGTGATCCCGGTGCTGCGGAGCGCCTCGCCATACTCCTGCGGAACCGGCGCCCTTTTCCCGCCTGTGGACTCGATCTCGATGGAGGAACCTTCCCCGCCGAATCGGAGGCGGAACATCTCTGCGGGATCAGAAAAGGAATAGGTGACCGTGCCGTTGTGCGCCTCCATTCGAAAGGGTTGGGAAACGGGACCAACCCGGAGCCGCCCGTTGACGGCAAGATCGGCGGCGGCCTGGTTCAGCCGCACTCCATCGAGGATGGCGCGGGCGTCGGGCGGTGCTTGGGCGGAAGCCGTGCACAGCAGGGGGACAACCAAAAGGGCCGCGATCTTTCCTTGTCGGAACATGCACTCACGTTCTAGCTTGGGGGGGCCGCACCGTCAACCGGTGTCCTCGCCCGCACTGATGCCAAACAAAACGTCCATCTCCCCAACCCGCCTGCTGCCGGTCTTCCTGATCGTACTCACGGCCCTGCGCTTTGTGGCGGCGGGCTTGGTGGAATGGTCGCCGGACGAGGCATTGCAAGTGATGTGCGCGGAGCGCCCCGACTGGTCCTACGACACATTCGGTCCGCTTCCGGTGCTGGCGACCAGAGTGGGCGTCGAACTTTTTGGAGGCACGACTTGGGCCGTGCGCTGGTTCGCCCCACTGGCGGCGCTGGCGGCCTCGTGGCTGGTGTTCCGGCTCGCGGCGGAGCTTTTCGGGCGGACCAGTGCGTTTTGGACGGTGCTGATGGTGAACGCGCTGCCGGTGTTCCAGACCCATGCCGTGCGGACTCATCCGGGTTCTTTGGCCGTGATGTTTGGGCTCCTGCTGGTGTGGGGCGTGTGGCGGGCGGTGCATTCCGGGGGATGGACCAACATTCTGTGTTGGTTATGCGCGGGGCTGGGTGCGGCGGGCATGTTCCTGTGCGACCCGGCCGCTTGGTGGAGCCTGTTGCCGGTGGCCGCGTATCTGGCCGTCACGCGCGGGTGCCGCCGGGAATTCATCAGGCCGGGGTTCTGGCTGTTCGTCCTGGTCTTTGCCGCCGGACTCTATCCCGTTCTGCGCTGGTATTCCGACCATGAATGGGTGGCCCTCTCCCGGCTGCAAACGCAGGGATACTGGCATGCATGGGTCGGTTTTCACCCGGGCACATTCTGGAATCTGGTGAGCCGCCAGGCACTCGAGCTGTCGTGGCCCGGCGCGGTGCTGGTGCTCGCGACTCTCCCGCTGGGGTGGCAACTGGCCGGACGCCACACCCGCCCCCGGTATCTGCTCGTGTTCATCCTCGGATCGGCCGGGGCCGGCATCTTCGGTGCGCTTCTGCGGAATTCCCTGCTGAGTTCGACCGGATTATTTTCCGTGCTGGCCTGCGTCTTTTGCACCGGCATATGGAGGGAACACCGCATGGGGGAAAAGCTCTATCGCGTGTGGGGCACGGGCACCGCGCTGGCGGTGGCGGTGGCCGGATTTCTCGCACTGCCCACCGGATGGCCATGGCCGGGGGGCGTGGCGGCTGCGGGATGGCGCACCACGACGGAGGCGGTGGAAACCGTCCGCCGCCAATACGAATCGGTCCTGGGCGAAAACGTGTTCCTCATCGCCGACAGCACCGATCTCGCGGCGGCATTGTCGGGTCACCTGACCGATCCCCGAAGGGAATTTTCCGGACACCCCGCCGTATATCTTCCGGAATCGCAGAACATCGACGGACAATTCGCCTACTGGCCGCGTTACGACGCCTTTGTGAGCGGGGCACTGTCGGCGGGACAGGAGACTTCCTACTTCACCGAACAGAAAGGCGTGAACCCTTTCATGGGCCGCACCGCGCTCTTTGTGACCTCCAGTTCCACCGACAGACCGCCCCAGAACATCCGCAGTGCCTTCGGATCGTGCGAGAAAATTGCACAGATCGAAATCTTCCGCAGACGCGCGGGCATCCGCTTCCTGCACGTGTTCGCCTGCCACGACTACCAAACCCTGTCCCTATGAGTGCTCCCGAGATTTCTGCGGTCATTCCGCTCTACAACGAGGAGGAAAACGTCGCCGCGCTGCAACGCCAGATTCAGGACGCCCTCGTCGGCCGGTCCTATGAGATTGTCTTTGTGGACGACGGATCGCGCGACGGCACCGTCGCGGGCGTGACTCCCGATCCCGCAGTGCGCGTTCTGCGTTTTGAAAAAAATGCGGGCCAGAGCGCGGCGATGTATGCCGGCATGACCGCCGCCCGGGGCCGGATCATCGTGCTGCTGGACGGCGATCTGCAGAACGATCCCGCCGACATCGGACGATTGCTCGAAGAACTGGAAAAGAGCGGGGCCGACCTTGTGTGCGGCTACCGTGCCAAACGCCGGGACACGGTTGTCAAACGCATCACCAGCCGCGTCGCCAACTTTGTCCGGAGCCGGTTTGTGCGGGACGGCGTGAGGGACACCGGATGCAGCCTCAAAGCCATGCGCAGGGAATGCGTCGCGGCCCTGGTGCCTTTTTACGGCATGCACCGCTTCATTCCGGCACTGGTCAAGGGAGCCGGATTCCGCATCACCGAGATCCCCGTGAACCACCGGGCCCGCACCGCCGGGGTGAGCAAATACGGCCTGGGCAACCGTGCGATCAAGGCCACAGTGGACATGCTCGGAGTACGCTGGCTGCTCTCCCGCCAACTGCGCCACCGGATTCTACCGGAGTAAAAAACTGCTCACGAGAGGACTCGAACCTCCACGGGTCGCCCCATACGGTCCTGAGCCGTACGCGTCTGCCAGTTCCGCCACGTGAGCATTGCAGGCGGGGAGTGAAACCCCGGACGCGAAAGAATGCAAGCAGGATTTACTGATTCTTTGGCACGAGTGCGCTTGACGACATGGATTCGGTTACATAGTTTGCGGGTCCATGAGATTTTTGACCCGAATTCTTGTTGCCGCCGCCGCAGTGCTGATCGCCTCGCCCCACCGTTGTCCGGCACCCGATGTTTTCACCGACACTCCGGAGGCCACGGTGGAGGATGCCGCCGATGCCGCCAACCAATTTCAAATTGCCGCGCAGGCCGAGGGCGGCGGCAATCTGGGGCGCGCATTGGCGGGATACCGGACCGTGGTCAAACGGTTCCCCAAATCCGCCGAAGCCGAGAACGCCCAGATGAAGGTGGGCGAGTTGCAGGAGAAAGCCGGGGATTTCCGCCGGGCCTTCGATGCCTACCAGAAGCTGGTGAAGGATTATCCCAACTCAAAGCAGTTCGACAAGGCCATTGAAAGCCAGTTCAAAATCGGCACGCTCTATCTTGAGGGGGAGCGTCAGCGCCTGCTGGG
Source organism: Chthoniobacter flavus (assembly GCA_020718605.1). Lineage (GTDB taxonomy): Bacteria > Verrucomicrobiota > Verrucomicrobiia > Chthoniobacterales > CAKUMP01 > DYRR01. The sequence goes on from DYRR01000031.1 coordinate 4,493, forward strand.
GATTCCCACACTGCCTTCCATGGACCGCGCCCGGACGATTTTCGAGGCGGTGATCGCCAATGCCCCGTTTTCGAAATACGCGGCGCTCTCCCAGTTCAATGTGGGCCTTACCCACGAACGCCAGGACAATCCCACTGCGGCGGTCGAGGCGTATCAGCGCACCATTGAGCAATATCCCACCAGCGATGTGGCCGACGACGCCCAATACCAGATGGCCTATGTCTATTTCACGCAGGCCAGGCGCGGTTCCTACGACCAGACAACCGCCCAGAAAGCCCGGGAATCATTTGAGGATTTCCTGGTCCGATATCCCGACAGCGAGAAAGTTCCGCAGGCAAAGGAAAACCTGGGGATGTTGTCCGGCCGCCAGATTTCCGGGGGCATGGAGATCGCCAAGTTTTACGACAAACAAAAGAAGTACAAGGCTGCGGTGATTTATTACCAGCAGGTGATCGAACAGCAGCCTGGATCGGAACAGGCCGAGGAGGCCACTGCCCGCATTGAGCAACTGCGGGACTTGGTGGGCGTCGAAGCACTTCAGGTCGGTTCGGAAAAGGCCGAGACTGGCGAGATGGCCAGTGTCCGCCGCAGATTCCAGGCCCTTGTGGACACCGCCGCCCGGCCCGATTATGCCGGCCCACCCGCACCGATTGTGCCCGACGAACTGCCTCCGGATCGTCCCCGGATGCGCACCTCCCCCTCGGATGTGACCCCTCTGCCCGCCGTCGAACCCGAGCTTCCCCAATAATATGAAATTCAGACTTCTCTCCACCGTCTCGGCCCTCCTGCTTGCGGGATGCGCCGGCTATCACATCGGCCCCATCCAGCCCACCTTCATGAAGGGGGCGAAGACCATCGCGGTGCCCTCATTCACCAACGACACCCTGAGCCCCAGGATCGAAGTGGTGCTTGCGGATTCCGTCATCAAGAGCCTCCAGGCGGATGGCACGTATCAGGTGGTTTCTGAAAAGAACAGCGATGTGATTCTCCAGGGAACCATTAAGGACATCGAGCACCGCCCGGCCCGCAGCGTGCGCGGCAACGTGCTGGCAACCAAGGAATTCATTCTCCGCCTGCGTCTCAACATCGAGGTCATCGACCGCGTCACCGGCGAGAAACTCATCACCCAGCAGGTCACCGGCGAATCGACCTACTTTGTGGGGACCGACCTTCAAAATGAGGAGCGCCAGGCGGTCATCAACGCCGGCGAAAACGCCGCGACGAAAATCGCCACCCTCGTGTGCGAAGGTTGGTAGTCGCATTTTTCCCGGACACGCCTCCAAAGGCTCATTCCCGCGTTTTCCATGCTCACCGTGGTGCCCACGCCCATCGGCAATCTTGCCGATATCACCCTGCGCGCACTGGAGGTGCTGCGCGGGGCGGACATCATCGCGGCGGAAGACACGACACACACGCAGCGGCTCCTTTCCCGGCACGAAATCCGGCGTCCCCTGGTCAGCTATCACGAGCACAACGAGGAACGCCGCGCTCCCGAGCTGTTGGAAGCGGTGGCCTCGGGGAAAAATGTCGCCCTGGTGAGTGACGCCGGGATGCCGCTCATCTCCGATCCGGGCTATCGTCTCGTCCATTCCTGCCGCGAACGCGGGCTGCCCTGCACGGTTCTGCCCGGCCCGTCCGCTGTGATCACCGCTGTGGCCGGCTCGGGATTTGGCGGGGGCGCCTTTTATTTCGGCGGATTCCTTCCCGTCAAATCCGGCGGTCGCGGGAGCGCACTGCGCGAGGCGGCGGTCCGCCCCGAGATGGGTGTTTTTTTTGAGTCACCCCACCGCCTGTGCAAAACGCTCTCTGCCGCCGTCCCGGTCACGGCGGAGCGTCGATGGTGTGTGGCCCGGGAACTCAGCAAACAATTTGAGGAATACCGCCAGGGCACTGCGGCGGAACTTCTCGCCCATTACACCGAACATCCGCCCAAGGGCGAGATCTGCCTGGTGCTCGCCCCGCTCACCCGGCGGGAGGAACGCGAACAGCTTCGGCCCGGTCTTTGATCACAGCACCGGACGCCGCCGGTAAAACAGCAGGCCCGGCATCGCCAGCCCGATCGCCAGCGCGGCGATGATGAAGAAGGCGCTCAAAGGGTTCTGGGTCATGGCGGGAAGAAACTGCCCCGCCCGCGGAACCCGTGCAAGCACGTTTTGATTATTCCCCCGGAGAGGACAACGGCGATCAATTCGACAGTCCGTCTTCGCGCAGAATGCGCGTGTCCTTGGGGACTTTGATTTCGGCTTCGCGGGGCGTGACGGTCCGGGCGATCCAGCGTGTCACGGTAAACAGCCGCAGCGAAGCCCGCGTTCGGTTCTCGTAGGTCACCCGCAACGCCGAATAAGGCACCGCCGCCCCCCCGGGGCTGACATGGCCGTAACTGCCGAAAAATTCCCTGGCCACCACGAAGTTGGCCGCGTCGGATTCCTCCCGGCGCACGATGCGCAGGTCCCCGGCGGTGCCGACAAAGAAAAATTGGATCGTGTTGCCCTCGCTTCGCAGTGAGCCGCGGAAGGTGTCGCCTCCACCGGGAATCAACATCACGCCGCGATCCCCCCGTTTGAGGGCGTCGTAGAGGGCGAACTCCTGCAGGGTGGGATCAATCGCGGTGGGTCGGAATGGAAATGCCGCATCCGAGTTGCCCGATGACAGCACCATGGTTTTGCGGTCTTCGTCAAAGCGCGCAACGGTTCCGTCGGCATACGCGGTCCATCGGATTCCCTCCGAAGGGGATTGGATTGGTTTGCCGGGATCCTCACCCGGCACGAGCGGAATTTCCATGAGCTTGGCTGTGGCGGGATTGCAGAAATAAGCCCAGCCCCTTTGGCGTGGCCGTCCGAGATTGTCCAGCAGGACGCGCTCAAACTTCCGGGCAAACTCCTGCGCTTTCTCCGCCGGCACGACGCTGGAGGAAAGCACTGCGGCCTCGGCTTCGATCTCGGCGGCCTGTTGGGCGGTCACATTCCATCCGGATTCGCGGGCTTCGATCACTCCCTCGGTGAAGACGCGCCCTCTGACCTTGAGCCCCAGAGTCACCTCCGCCGCATCCACCGCATGACCGGCATTGGGAAACCAAAACACCAGGCAGACAAAACACAGCCTGGCTGGAAATGATCTGTCGATCCCGGGGTTCATGCGGGCCTCATGATGCCTTATCCGGCCCGTCGGCAACAGTTCTTTTCATCACATTTTCCAAGTCCGCCCGTACTTTTTCAAAGTCAACCCCGTCGCCGTCCGCAGGCACATGGTGCAGGGGACCGAATATCACCGTCACGCGGGAAAATGGCTTGGGCAGGCGGAATCCGTCCCAGGTCGGCAGTTTCCAGCAGCTCTGGAAGCGCACGGAAATAGGCATCACGGGAACCCCGGCGGACCGGGCGAGCTGCACGATGCCGGGCTGGAGTTCATACTTGGGGCCGCGCGGTCCGTCGGGGGTGATGCAGATATCCTGACCCTGACGCATCCGTGCGACAAGCCCCACCAGTGCGGCGGCACCGCGGCGGGAACTGGATCCGCGCACCGAGTCCAGCCCGAACCCGCCCACCACCCGGGCCAGCCATGCCCCGTCGCGACTGGGGCTGGTGAGCACCGCGCCATGGCGGTTGCGAAAAAATCGGTGCCGGATATAGGGCACGATCAGGATGCGATTGTGCCAGAGCGCCCAGATCACAGGGCCCGCATCGCCCTGCGGTCCGATGCCCGCGCGATCCTCGATCCGAAGCCGCAGAGTGCGGCTCCAAATCCGGATGAGCAGCACTCCCAGCGCCGCAAGAAATTTCATGTGCGGCTTGAGCGTTTCCTCTCCGGCGGAAGTTTTCCGGCGGGTGGGGTTGGCTGCCTTCAAGAGGCTCCGCTCCCGGGTTCATGTGGGCAGTTTTTCGAATTTTGCACTGTTTTTGGAGGGTCAGACTCCTGTCCTGACCTTCCCTCAAGCAGGTCAGGCGGGGACGCTGACCCTCCAGACGATCTCGCGGCCGCAACTTTCGATGCGTCCGGTTCACAGCCCCATCGGAAGGTGCCGGGATTGGCGATGCCCAGATAGTCCAGCACCCGTGCGACCACAGTATCGACGACCGCCTCGACGGTTTGCGGGCGGCTGTAAAAACCCGGGCACGCGGGCACCACATGGGCGCCGGCTTCCATGACCGTCACGATATTGCGGGCCTGAATGAGATTCCACGGGGTCTCGCGGGGCACCAACACGAGTTTGCGCCGCTCTTTCAAAAAGACGTCGCATCCGCGCAGCAGGGCATTGTCGGAGGTGCCGGCGGCCACCCGCCCCAGCGTGCCCATGCTGCACGGGATCACCACCATGGCGTCGAACAGAGCCGACCCGCTGCAAAACGGGGCGTTCATGCATTTCTCCCCGTGCTCGACACAACCCTGAGGGAACGGCATGTCACCGAGTTCCTCCCGCCACACCTGCCGGGCGTAGCCGGTGAACAAAAGATGGATCTCATGCTCCGCAGGATCGAGATGATCCAGCAGACGTTTCAGATAAAGCGCCCCACTGGCGCCCGTGGCCGCCACGACAAGTTTCATAAATACCCGCTTCCGTGCAGGGATCGGGTGAGCGAGGAGAAGCGGGCGAGCGATTCCGAGTAAAGCACAGCCCGGGCGGGGTCGGGTTCGCACAAACTGGCGGAGTCCAGAGTGACAAGAAAAATCATGGTCTATGGATAAAGGGCATCGCTATTTGGCGAGTTGGAATTTGTTGAAATGCACATCGTTGGTTTCGCCATCACGGTTGAAGATGGAAAAACTGTCAATCGGCGAACCCGCAGCACCGCCCAGCTTGCGGCCCTCGACTTTCCTGACCTCGTTCGTGACGAGGTTTTTCACTTCGAGCACATAACCCTCGTCCGCGAGCAGAGTCACGGAAACGGATATCGGCGCATCAATCCACTCGATCTGAGTCTCGTTCCCCTCGGATCCGTCGAAGATCTGGTAGGTGGACGCGCCCTCCGTGAAGTTGAACTCGAGACGGGCGCCCTCGTTGTAATCGTCGCAGCGCCCGCTGGCATTGCCGCTGCGCAGCGCGAATCCATAGCAGCCCTCCGCGGAATCATCGCCTTCGAATTTTGTTTTGATCTCCCGGTGCCGGATCAGGAACGAGAATGTGTCGCCGGCCACAAGCGTCCGCTCGAAAGCGCGGAACGCGACCGCCTGTTCATAGACCACGCCGTTGGCAAACATCCCGAATGCCTTGCCCTCCCCGTCGATCCCTTCGCAGAGCGGGTTGGTGGCGGGAGTGGCGATGTAAAATCCGGAATGGCTTGGATCGCCCGAACCTTCGTTGCGCAGAATCCACGGGCCGAATCCGCCGCCCTTGTTCGATTCGTTGTCCCACTGGTCGCCGTAGTTGGCCGCCGCGTCCTCCCCGAAGACCTCGGGGGCGGCAACCGCGGACGGCAATGAAATGATCAGCGCAAGCGTGGAGGCCGCAATAAATTGGAGGGTCAGGCTCCCGCCCTGACCGCCTTGAAAACAGGTCGGGCGGGGACGCTGACCCTCCAGACGAAGATGCGTTGGCAACTTACGGAGAGACGCCGTGAGAAAATGAAGGGGGATGATTTTCATAGGTGTGAAAACGATGCGGCAGCACGGGAGGAAGGTCAATCGGCAAAAACCCGGAATTCGTCTTTGACGGTCGCCGGTCGGCGGGATACTTTGTGGCCGGTTCAAAAACCACATCCTCCCATGAAAAAATCGCCCCGGCTCGCATTCACCCTCATCGAACTTCTGGTCGTCATCACGATCATTGCCATCCTGGCCGGCATTGCCCTGCCCGTCTTCGGGAAGGTGATGGAAAGGGGCAAAGGAGTCAGAGATCTTAACAATGTGAAACAGATCGGGTTGGCATTACTGACATATATCAACGACAACGATGACGCCGCTCCAGACGGGGCGGACTGGGCAAACGATCTGTACAAAAAGGACAATAATTTTGGGACGAAAATTTTCATGTCCCCATTTGACCCACGGTCATCCAACCAAACAGTCAACGTCACCGACGCGGAAAATCCTCTGTTTGATGTCAGTTACGCAATGAATGCAAACCTTGCAAAGCCGAAGGTCAGCGCCACTGATCCAGGTTCTCAATCAAGCCTTTGGAAAAACACATCGTCGCTGGTATTGGTTGCTCCCGCCCCACAAGCCGGCAGTACCACCGGCAACTTACAATTTACAGGACTTCAGTCGGGCAGTGCGGTGATTTCAAAGCCGGCGGCAACTCCCAAACTCGGAACCATGTCCAACGGAAGCAGCGTAGGAGTGCTTTTTGCCGACCTCCACGTCGAGAATGCCAAATGGATTGAATACACTCGCTCTTCGGGAACTCTGAAGATTTATTGGAAGGTTGACGGCACACAGTAAATGTCGCCCCCCATGCCCCACCGCGTTCCTGTCGCGCTTGGAGCGCGGTCCTACGATGTCCATGTCGGCACCGGATTGCTCGCGGAGGCCGGGCGCTTTCTCGCCGGGCACTTCGGGAAGCGGCGCGCGGCGATTCTCACCGATTCCAACGTCGCCCGGCTGCATGCTCCCGTCCTGGAAGCCTCGCTGCGGGTGGCCGGCATTGATTTTGTGCGGTGCGAGTTTCCGGCGGGCGAATCCTCGAAATCCATGTCCCGGGCCGGAGCGCTTTGCGACCGCCTCATCGAAGCCCGTCTGGACCGCTCCTCCTACCTCATTGCCCTCGGGGGCGGTGTGACCGGCGATCTGGCCGGGTTTGTCGCGTCCATCTATTATCGCGGCATCCCGTATGTGCAGATTCCCACCACCGTCGTGGCGCAGGTGGACAGCTCGGTGGGCGGCAAAACCGGCGTCAATTCACGGCTCGGCAAAAATCTGATCGGTGCCTTCCACCAACCCGCGCTGGTGCTGGCCGACACCGGCACCCTGGCGACTCTGCCCGACCGTGAGTTTTTCGAAGGCATGGCCGAAGTGGTCAAACACGCCATCATCCGCGACCCCGCCCTTTTCGAACGCTTGCAGCAGTTTGACCGCGCCGACACTGCGGCGCTCCCGGATCTCATTGCCCGCAATGTGGAAATCAAAGCCGCCATCGTGTCTGGGGACGAACACGAGACCAAAGGTCTGCGCGCCCTGCTCAATTTTGGCCACACGATCGGCCATGGCATCGAGAATGCGGCGGGCTACGGCACGTTTCTGCATGGGGAGGCCATCGCTCTGGGCATCCTGGCCGCCACCCACCTGTCCGTCGAAAAGGCGGGGCTTGCCCCCGGCCAATCCACCGCCATCGCCGCCAGACTGGCACAATTTCATCTTCCCGCCCACCTGCCCGCTTCCATCCCGACCGGGGCGGTGCTGAAAGCGATGCGGACCGACAAAAAATTCGCGTCCGGGAAAATTCGCTTCGTGCTGGCCCCCCGCATCGGGGAAGCCTTCGTCTCGGAAGACGTGTCGGAGGAGGATATTCGCCGCACAGTGGATGGCCTTCGCAGCCACTGACGTCGCGCACAACCCGGAGTCCTGGAAAATTGGTTTCCGCCGCGCTTCGTGCTTGCCCTGGCGTCAAATGCGGTTCATCTTGCCTCCTCAAATCGACATCTGCCGTGTAACGCGCGCGTTTGCGCGGCAGCAAACTTGAGGATGGGTGACAGAGCGGTCGAATGTGCTCGCCTGGAAAGCGTGTGAACCTCACAAGGGTTCCGAGGGTTCGAATCCCTCCCCATCCGCCATACTTTCACCTCAGCCACGTCTCACCGGCGCGAGGCAATTAGGGCTTGGGAAGCGTTTTTGCCAAGCGCGATGCCCACTTGCTCGACGGCGATGGGGGCGCAACCGTTGGTCACGGGCATCCACTCCGTGCAGTGCGCATGGCACCACTCGACCAGTTGCCATTGATTCTTGCCGCCGTGCTCCGCCCAGATTTCGTTCAGCAGTATCACTTCGGCATCGGAGAGATGTTCGCGATCAGGCATTTGCTCCAACCTTATCTCGTGGTTGGTGCGGTCGCTGATGCACTGCTCCCAGCGCTGGTCTTTTTCACCCATCAATCGGCCAGCATTGATGAGATCCAGCACTTCGCTCGTCACCGGACCGTTCCGCATGGAGAGATAGTCACCACCGACAACCGGCGCACCGCGCCGGTCCAGCGAGAGACGATCCAGCAGATACAGCAGCTTGAGCAGCTTCATGATGTTCATCTGCCCGCCCGCGCGTTCCAGCAACAAGCATGCGGCCTCCGTGCCTTTGCCAAGATTGAAGCGAAAGTTCATAACAGTCCGCACACTATTGGCGAAAAACCGACCGGTAGCAACCAAACAAATCCTTCCAGACGCCCGCACAATCCTCTCGCGTTTGATGCGCTCACGTCCCGGCTCTTCGCGATATTGCCGCCAGTTTTTGCGGTTAGTATTTTCGCCAGAGGAGGGGCAGGAAGAGCACGAGGATGGCGTAAAACTCCAGGCGCCCCAGGGCCATGAGCAGGGTGAGGACGGCCAGTGTTGGGTCGGAGAGAAAGGCGAAATTCATCGTGGGTCCCACGGCACCGAGTCCGGGCCCGATATTGAACAGACACGCCACGACGCCCGTGAAGGCACTCTCCAAATCCAGCCGCGGATCAAAGATCAGCAGCAACAGGGTTCCCGCCGCAGTGCTCAGTCCGCCCAGAGTGAGGATGAAAAGGGTTTGCACCCGCACACCCTCCTCCGCGATCCGTCCGTTGAGACGCAGCGGAACGACCTGGCCGGGCCGGAACGCTTTTACCAGTTCCTGGCGGATGATCCGGAAAAACAGCAGCACGCGGCTCACCTTCAATCCACCCCCGGTCGATCCCGAGCAGCCTCCGATGAACATGAGCAACACCAGAAGCGCCTTGGAAAAGCCGGGCCACCGGTCGAAATCCGCCGACGCGAATCCGGTGGTGGTCATGATGGATGAAACCTGAAAAACGGACTGGCGCAGGGCATCGGATATCCCGGAGGCGACGCCCTCACTCCAGAGCTGGACCGCGATGGCCAGGGTGGAAACGCCCAGGATGGCGAGATACAGGCGGGCTTCCTCTTCGACCTTCCACCGGTCCCAGCGGCCCCGGAGCAGCCACAGGAAGAGAATGAAATTCGCGCCACCGAGCACCATGATCACCACCAGCCACATCTCGATGCCAACACTGTGATAGAAGGCGATGCTCTCGTTGCGATTGCTGAATCCTCCGGTGGACACGGCGGCAAAGGTGTGAATGACAGCGTCGAACCAAGACATGCCCAGCAGCCGGAGCCCGAGGATGCCCGCGGCGGTGATGCCGGAATAGACTTTCCAAAGGGAGAGCGCGATCTCGCGGATGCGGCTCTGGAATCCGCCGCCCACATTCACACTCGACTCAAACCGGAACAGTGCCTTGCTGCCGACTCCCAGGATGGAGAGCACCGCGACGAACAACACCAGTATCCCGACACCGCCCATCCATTGGGTGAGGGCGCGCCACAGGATGATGCCGCGCGAATACTCGGTGAGATCGGGGATCACCGACGATCCGGTCGTCGTGAATCCCGACATGGCCTCGAAGATGGCCGGCACGATTCCAAGCGCGGGTTTGCAAAGCATGTAGGGCAGCGCCCCGAAGACGGCGCTCAGGATCCAGCCCAGACCCACGATGGAGATCGCCTCCTTTTTCATGATGTCCATGCCCGACCCCCGTCCGGCCAACACAAGCGAGAACCCCGCAAATCCGGTCACCGCCATCGACATCAGCAGCGCCCCGACCGCGTGGGATTCATTGGGATGGGACATTTCATCCAGCCACTCGAACGCAACGCAGAAGCCCATGGCCGCCGCAAGCAGCAGCAGCAGCCAGCCGAGTATTCTGGATAGAAGCCTGAGATTCATTGGCGGGGGTGGAAAAATTACGAGCCCAGCAACCGGATCATCTCCGCCCGGCCCGCCTCATCCACGATGGCATAGACCGTGTCCCCGGGCTTGAAAACATCGTCCGCTGCGGGCACATGGGCGGAGTCCTCATGCAGCAGGGCGACAAGACCGCTGCCCGCGGGCCACGACACCTCCGAGACCTGCCTGCCGTCGATCCGTCCCCCCGCTTTCACGACAAACTCGATCACCTCCGCTCCGCCGTCGAGACGCATGACCACACGGAAGCCGGTGAGGGTGACAAAGCGCATGAGATCGCGCCGGGCGGCTTCGCGCGGGCTCACCGCGGCCAGGATGCCCAGTTTGCGTCCGGATCGCGAGATGGCGCCGGCGTAATCGGACCGGTGGACAAGTGCCAGACAGTGCCGGGTGCCGAGATGATTGGCCTGCAGGCAGGCCATGATGTTGTCCTCATCGTCCGCCGTCGCCGCGACAAAAAAATCCGCCCCGCCCGCCTGTTCCTCCCGGAGCTGGTCCAGCGAGGTCGGGTCTCCGAAGAGCACGGTGGATTTTTCCAGCAGCCTGCTGGACAAATCGCAACGGGCCCGGTCCGTGTCCATGATACGAATCCGGAAATTGTCGGATTCGAGCATCTGCGCCAGTGCCAGAGCGGATTCCGTGCCGCCCGCAATGATCACATTGCGGCGTCCGCCCGGTGTGAAAGCGGGTTGCAGCATCGTGACGGCGGCGGCCAGCTTTTTTGTCTCTCCGAAGACCGTGACGAGATCGCCGGGCTCGATCCGTTCGGTGGCGGAAGGGACAATGGAGCGGTCCCGGCGCTGGATCTGGCCGATCCGGGTGCGGACCGGCAGGGAGATTTCCTTGAGCATCCTGCCGGAGGCCACGCTATGGGAGGAAACGGTGACCTGCTGCAGCTCGATGCGGCCCCGGGCGAATTCCTCGACAACCGGCGTATCGGGGTTGCGGATGTGTTTGGCCAATTCGACTGCGGCGAGTCGTTCGCTGCTGAAAAGGTAATCGATGCCAAAATGCTCCCGGTAATCAAAGAGCCACTCATCCCGCTGCACGGTGGCGTGGACGCGGGCGATGGCCTTTTTCGCCCCCAGTTTGCGGGCGATGGAGGCGCTGTTGAGGTTGGTGGCATCGTGGCCCGTCACGGCCAGAAACAAATCGCAATCGGCGACATTGGCCTCCTCCAGCAGACCCACCGAAATGCAGCTTCCCTGGATCGCGCGCAGATCCAGTTTGTCATTGAGGTCGGAGACCAGCGCGGCGTCCTCGTCCACGACACAAACCGCGTGTCCCTCCGTGGAGAGATGTTGCGCAAGATGTCGGCCCACCTCTCCGGCTCCGATGATGATGATATTCATGGCTGGCCGGGATACTGCCGACTCGATACGGAATTGAAAAGAGAGGAATCCATCCGGGATGCGGCACCGCGATTGACCCCGCAGCGGGAATGGTGATAGGGTGCGCCCCCTTATTCCATGGCCACAAATTACAAAGACACGCTGAACCTGCCGCGCACGGACTTCGCCATGAAGGCGGATCTGGTGCGGCGCGAACCCGGTTTCCTCGAGCATTGGGAGGCGCAGCATCTCTACCGGCGCATTCAGGAAGCCCGCAGGGACGCGCCCGTTTTTGTGCTCCACGACGGCCCTCCTTTTGCCAACGGCGACGTTCACATGGGCACGGCACTCAACAAAATCCTCAAGGATTTCATCGTGAAAAGCCGGACGATGTCGGGGTATCGGGCACCCTTTGTGCCGGGCTGGGACTGCCACGGATTGCCCATCGAATTCAAGGTGGTCAAGGAATCGCGCGGGCTCAGTCCGCTCGAAGTCCGCAAGCGCTCCGGGGCGCTGGCCCGGAAATTCATCGACATCCAGCGCGGTCAATTCAAGCGGCTGGGTGTGTTCGGCGACTGGGAGCATCCCTATCTCACCCTCGATCCCGCCTACGAGGCCGATATCCTGAGGGCGTTTGCCGGGTTTGTGGAAAAGGGCCTGGTCTATCAGTCCAAGAAACCGGTCTATTGGAGCACCGGTGCCCAGACCGCGCTCGCAGAGGCCGAGGTCGAATATGCCGACCGCGAAGATCCCGCCATTTTTGTAAAATTCCCGCTCGTGTCAGGTCCGTTGACGGCGGTCAAAGCCTCCATGGTCATCTGGACCACCACGCCCTGGACGCTCCCGGCCAATGTGGCCATCGCGGTGCATCCCCTCACCCGCTACGTGGTGCGTTCGTTCGATCTGGCCGATGGAACAACAGACTGTTTTGTGATCGCCGAGCCTCTGCTGGAAGTCTTCCAGGAAGCCACCCAATGCGCACCCCGTCGCGGCGCCGAGGAAACGCTGGGACAGACCGTCTTCACCGGACGCGAGCTGGAGGGCATGGAGGCGCAACACCCGTTCCTCGATCGGAGGCCCCGGGTGATCGTGGCGGACTTTGTCACCACGGAATCCGGCACCGGCCAGGTCCACATCGCACCGGGACACGGCTCCGACGACTACATCGCGGGAGTCCAAAATGGACTGCCCATTCTGTCCCCGGTGGACGAGCACGGACGGTTCACCGAGGAGGTCGGGGTGCCGGTGTGGGCGGGGAAATATGTCTTCGATGCAAACCGGGAAGTCATCGAGCACCTGCGCGAGTCCGGGAAATTGATCGGGGAACAGGTGCATCGCCACTCGTATCCGCATTGCTGGCGGTCGAAGACCCCCGTGGTGTTCCGGGCGGTGGAGCAGTTTTTTATCCGGATCGATGCCATCCGATCCATTGCCCTGGACGAGATCGAAAGGGTGAACTGGATCCCGCACTGGGGCCGCAACCGCATCCGGGGCACCGTGGAATCCCGCCCCGACTGGTGCATCTCGCGCCAGCGCACCTGGGGCGTGCCATTGCCCGTGTTTTATCAGCCCGACGGAACGCCCATTCTGGACGCCGCACTCGCCCGGAAAGTGGCCGATCTGGTCGGAAAAGACGGCACCGACCTGTGGTTTGAAAAAGACGACGCCTGGTGGGCCGCCCGGATGGGGCTGCCTGAAGGCACCACCCGCCGGGGCGACACCCTCGATGTGTGGATCGACTCCGGCGTGTCGCACGAAGCCGTGCTGCGCAAACATCCCGAGCTCGCGTGGCCGGCCGACATCTATCTCGAAGCCACCGACCAGCACCGCGGCTGGTTCCAGAGCTCGCTCATGACCTCCGCCGCCCTCTCCGGCGCCGCGCCCTACCGCACGGTCATCACCCACGGATTTGTGGTGGACAAGGACGGGAAAAAGATTTCCAAGTCCGGCAGCTATGAAAAGCCGATGGACGCCGCGCATTTTGTCGGGCGACACGGGGCGGACATGGTGCGTCTGTGGGTGAGCAGCGTGACCTACACCGACGAGGTGCCCTTTTCCGAGGAGATCTTCACGCGCCTTGCGGACACCTACCGGCGCAGCCGCAACACCGTGCGCATTCTGCTGGGCAATCTCCACGACTTCGACGCGGCCACGCAATCGGTCCCGCTGTCGGAGATGCCGCTGGTGGACCGCTGGATTCTGGCGCGCCTCAACGAAGTGATCCGCACCTGCCGGGCCGCTTACGATGCCTACGAATTCAACCGGGTTCAACAGACCATCAACCAGTTCTGCACGGTGGACCTGAGCAGTCTCTACGTCGATATCACCAAGGACCGCATGTATTGTGATGCGGCGGATTCCCCGCGACGCCGGGCCACGCAAACCGCGATGCACGCCGTGCTGGAAGCGCTCATTCCGCTCGTGGCGCCCGTGCTAGCCTTCACCGCCGAGGAAGCCTGGGAAAATTTCAAGAAGGCGGACTCGGTGCATCTGGAACTCTTTCCCGAACCGGATCCCGCCCGCGACGACGAGGCCGCGCTGGAGGAAGTTGCGGCGTTGCTCCAGTTGCGCGCCACCGTCTCCACGGCCATCGAGGCCGCCCGGCAGGAAAAACTCATCGGCAACGCGCTCGAAGCGGCGGTCTCCCTCGATATCGGCGATGCCGCGCTTCTGGAAAAACTGCGGGGCCGCGGGGAGGAACTCTCGGAGTTTCTCATCCTGAGCGACATCACACTGCGGACCGGAGCCGAAACCCGCGCACACCTGGGGAAAACCCCCGCCCGCAAATGTGCGCGCTGCTGGCGGCACCGGGACACCGTGGGCACCGACACAAAACATCCGGAACTCTGTGCGCGTTGCGCCGGTGTCGTGGCACGCGCATGAAATTCGCCGCCTCCGTCATCCTGCCGTTGTTCGCGCTGGACCAGATCACGAAGTGGCTGGTGCTCCTGCGGATCCCGTTTGGCGGGGGCGTGCCGGTGATTCCCGGACTTTTCAACATCGTTCATGTCTATAACACCGGGGCGGCGTTTGGGATGGGCAGTGGTAACAACTGGTTTTTTGTGGGGCTCTCGCTGCTCGTGGCGGGCGCACTGGTCTGGCTCGCGCGGCGCGGCCACCTCCGGAGCCGGATCCATGCCTGGGCCGCCTGCCTCATCGGCGCGGGACTGATGGGCAACCTGACCGACCGGCTCCTGCATGGGCACGTGGTGGATTTCCTGGATTTCTATGTGGGCACGGCGCACTGGCCCGCCTTCAACGTGGCCGACTCCTGCATCTGCATCGCCGCCGCCCTGTTCGCCTACGCCGGATTCCGCGATCCGGAGCCTGCGGCTCCCCGGGGGCAGTGAAAAGGGATCTCCAATAGGCACCGGCGCACAATTCCACGGTGGGTTCGCGTCCCCGCCCGACTTTTTCCAACATGCCCGGGACAAGAGTCCGCCCCTTGGCGTTGCGCCAGTTCCAGCGCACACAGAGGTCCACGCTCAAGG
>DYRR01000159.1 GCA_020718605.1 Chthoniobacter flavus
GGTCATTGTCATCGGCCCGGAACTCAAGCTCAACCAGTGCGGTCTGCCCAAGAAGATGGCGCTCGTGCTTTTCGAGCCGTTCATCATCCGCCGCCTCAAGGAACTGGGCTACGTCCATACGGTCCGCAGTGCCAAGAAACTCATCGAGCGCCAGACGCCCGAGGTTTGGGATATCCTTGAGGAAGTGACCAGAGGGCATCCGGTGCTGCTCAATCGTGCGCCCACCCTGCACCGCCTTTCGATCCAGGCATTCGAGCCCATCCTCATCGAGGGTGAGGCCATCCGCGTTCATCCGTTGGTTTGTACCGCCTACAACGCCGACTTCGACGGGGACCAGATGGCGGTCCACGTGCCGCTTTCGGTCGAGGCCCAGATGGAGGCCCGCCTCCTCATGCTCGCGCCGAACAACATCTTCAGCCCCTCCAGCGGACGCCCGATCACGACGCCTTCGCAGGACATCACCCTGGGTTGTTATTACCTCACGCAGAGCCCGAGGCTTCAGGCCAAGCCACAGGTTCCCCGCTACGACGAGCGCGGCAGGCTCTCAAACGGCGACGAGATGGCCCAGCAGAAGAACAGCTTGGTGCGCCTTTTCTCCTCGGCCTCCGAGGTGGAAATTTCCGTCTCTGAAAATGCCTGCAAGACGCACGATTGGATCTATTTCAAAAATCCCGATTTCGGGAAGGATACGGTCTTCGGTGACAAAGCCTCGCGCATTCTCGTGACCACCGTCGGGCGCGTCCGGTTCAATGAAATCTGGCCGGAAGGCCTGGGGTTCATCAACCGTTCCGCCGGCAAGAAACAGCTCTCGGAAATCATCTGGCGCTGTTATCAGACCGTGGGACAGCAGGGCACCGTCGTGTGTCTCGACAGCATGAAGGCGCTCGGGTTTCGCGAAGCCACCAAGGCCGGTGTTTCCATCGGGATCGTGGACATGATGATCCCGCCCGAGAAGAAGCAGCAGCTCACGCTCGCCAACGACAAGGTGGCCGAGGTGGACAAGCAATACCGCCGGGGCATCATCACGCCCGGCGAACGCTACAACAAGATCATCGATATCTGGACCCACGCCGGCGAGGAAATCGCCAACGCGCTCTACCGCACCATCGAGCACAATGACAATCGTCAGGAATTCAATCCGGTCTTCCTGATGGTGGATTCCGGAGCCCGTGGAAACCGGGCCCAGGTCAAGCAGCTCGGCGGGATGCGCGGCCTCATGGCCAAGCCCTCCGGCGAGATCATCGAGCGTCCCATCACCGCGAATTTCCGCGAGGGACTCACCGTCATGGAGTATTTCATCTCCACTCACGGCGCCCGCAAGGGTCTGGCCGACACCGCGCTCAAGACCGCCGACTCCGGCTATCTCACCCGCAAACTCGTGGACGCGTCCCAGGATGTCATCATCACCGAGGACGACTGCGGCACGGTCAACGGCATCGTGGTCCGGCCGATTTATGAGGGCGACGAAGAGGTGGTGGATCTGCCGACCCGCATCATCGGACGCGTGAGCTGCGAGACCATCAAGGATCCCGTGACCAACACCACGGTCATCAAAACCAATCAGCTCATCGACGAGGTTTCCGCCGACAAGCTCTCCAAGGTCGGCATCGAGCAGCTCAAGATCCGCTCCGTGCTCACCTGCGAAAGCAAGCGCGGCGTGTGTATTGCCTGCTACGGGCGCAATCTCGCGACCGGCAAGCCGGTCAAAATCGGCGAGGCAGTCGGCATCATTGCCGCCCAGTCCATCGGCGAGCCCGGCACCCAGCTCACGATGCGGACATTCCACATCGGCGGCACGGCCAGCCAGACCTTCAAGCAGCCCGCCATCAAGGCCAAGAACAACGGCGACCTGCGATTCAACGACCTCCGCGTCGTGCAGGCGCTGGATGGCAACTGGATTGTGCTCAACAAGAACGGCTCGGTCTCCGTGCATGGCAAGGACGGGCGCGAACTCGAACGCTACAACGTCGTGGTGGGCTCCACCGTCTCCGTCGGGGATGGTTCCCAGGTCAAAAAAGGCGACGTGTTTATCGAGTGGGATCCCTACAACGTGCCGATTCTCACCGAGAAAACCGGCAAGGTGGATTTCCGCGACATGATCCCGGGCGTCACGATCAAGAAGCAGGTCGATGAACAGACCGGCATGGCCGGCGTCGTGGTCATCGAGCACAAGGAGGATCTCCATCCGCAGATCGTCATTGTCGATGACGCCGGCGACGTGCTCTCCAGCTACTCCATCCCGGCCGGCGCCCACGTGGCGGTCAAGGAAGGCAAGAAAGTCCAGGCCGGCACGCTGCTCGCCAAGACTCCGCGCAAGGTCGCCAAGACCAAGGACATCACCGGTGGTCTGCCCCGTGTGGCCGAGCTTTTCGAAGCCCGCCGCCCGAAGGAGGCCGCCGAGATCGCCAAGATCGACGGCGTGGTCGAGATCGGCGGTTCGGTCCGTGGCAAACGCAAACTCCTGGTCCGCGATCCGCAGACGCTTGCCGAAGAGGAACACCTCATTCCGCTCAGCAAACACATCATCGTTTTTAACGGCGATTTTGTGAAGAAAGGCTCCCAGCTCACCGAAGGTCCGGTGGTCCCGCACGAGATTCTCGAAGTCTGCGGCCCCCAGGAACTCCAGGAACATCTCGTAAACGAGGTGCAGGAGGTCTATCGCCTGCAGGGTGTGGAGATCAACGACAAGCACATCGAAATCATCGTCCGACAGATGCTCCGCAAGGTGAAGGTCACCGATCCCGGCGACACCTCTCTGCTCTGGGGCGATCAGATCGACCGACTCCAGTTCGAGACCGAGAACCGCACGGTGGTCGAGAAAGGCGGCAAACCCGCCGAAGCCACCCCGGTGCTGCTCGGCATCACCAAGGCCTCGCTCGAGACGGACAGCTTCATCTCCGCCGCCTCGTTCCAGGACACCACGCGCGTTCTCACCGAAGCCGCCACGCTCGGCAAAACCGACATCCTCCGCGGATTCAAAGAGAACGTCATCATGGGCCATCTCATCCCGGCCGGCACAGGATTCCCGCTCTATCGCAACACCAAGGCACTGGAACTCGGCGAACCCATTCCCGAGATCGACGTCCCCCCGCAGGACATCGAGCCGCTCCTGACCTGATCCATCCCGCTTCGATCCGCCTCTCGCGACACAGACACGTGTCGCGGGGGCCGGAGAGTCAGGTGGGATTGCCAGGAAATGGATTATCGCATTTCCTTCCCTTTGGGCCTGATAAGGGTAGCAGTAGCTGGCCCCGACTGACAGAAAACTCCTACGACGCCGGAGAAATCCAATACGAAATCCTAAATGCTTATGTCTAATTCCCGAACGGCATTGCCTCAAGCCCGAGGGTGCCCAATTTCCCGCAGCGGCAACGCGGTGATTTTCTCCGTCATCTCATAGCGCAGCGAGCCGGGATAGACCACCCAGAGATGCTCCAGTTTCAAGTCGTCCAGAGCGACATGCATGGATTTCGTGGTCTTTGGTGCGTCGGTGCATTTGAACTCGAAACCCCACCGCCGCCCGCGCCGCAGCAGTAAGAGATCCAGTTCAGCCCCCCGTTGCGTGCCGTAAAAATACGCCTCCCGCTCCCCGTGGGCGATGAGGCATTGTTCCAGCGCAAAGCCCTCCCAGCTCGCGCCGTAGCGCGGGTGCGTACGCAGTTCCAGCATCTCCCCGAGTCCGAGCAAGTGGTGCAGGATGCCGCTGTCCCGCAGATAGACCTTGGGCGATTTCACCAGGCGTTTGCCGAGATTTTCAAACCACGGCGGCAGTACCCGCAGCAGGAAGGTGCCCGTGAGCAAATCCCGATAGTGATTCACTGCGGTCACGCTTACATCCATTGAGCGTGCCAGATCGGCCGCGTTCCACGTCTGCCCATGGAAGTGGGCGAGCATTCGCCAGAATCTGCCCAGCGACGCCGGTGCCACCTTCGACCCGAGTCCCGGGATGTCGCGCTCCAAAAAGGTGCGCGTAAAGTTCTCCATCCACCGCTCCCAAGCCGCCGTGGTCTCCGCCAGAAACGCCCGGGGAAACCCACCGCGCAGCCACAGCCGGTCCTGCCGCTCGACGCCGACTTCAGTGAGGGAAAAACCCGACACATCCACAAACTGGATCCGCCCGGCGAGCGTCTCCGAAACACCTTTCACCAGGTCCCACGACGCACTGCCAAGCAGGAGAAACACCGCCTTGCGCTTCCGGTCGTCACACAATGGGCGCAGCAATGCGAACAACTCCGGCAATCGCTGCACTTCATCCACGATCACCAGCCCCACACTCTCCGCCAGCAGCTTCTCCGGCGTGGACTGTAGGGCTTTCAGGACATTCGACCTTTCCAGATCAAAAATCACCGTCGGTCCCGTCCAGTCTGCCGCCACCTGCTCGGCCAGTGTCGTCTTTCCCACCTGCCGTGCGCCGAGCAGTGCCACCACAGGCGATTCCGCCAGCCGCACCCGGAGAGCTTCCAATAAAGCCTTGCGCTCAGTAGATTGTTGCATATCTTATTCCCGAGATACGATAAACAACAATATCATCGTAAATCAAGAAATGATTGCGGCAATAATGTGGCGCCCCAATCCTGACGATCGCAAACTTGACAGGGTTGCTTCTGCCCTTGGCAGC
>DYRR01000280.1 GCA_020718605.1 Chthoniobacter flavus
CTCTACACCTCGTGGCTCTACCTCCCCTGGGTGATCAAGCCGCTCTGGAGCCCGCTTGTCGATATGTTCCGGACGAAACGCTTCTGGATCGTCGCAATGCAGCTTATTGTGGGGGCCTCCTTCGCCGGCGTTGCGCTCACGATTCCGGCGCCTGCCTTCTTTCAGTACACGCTCGCCTTTTTCTGGATCATGGCCTTCAGCTCGGCGACGCACGACATCGCCGCCGACGGCTTCTACATGCTGGGGCTGGCAGAAAACCAGCAGTCCGCGTTCATCGGGGTGCGGACGATCTTCTACCGGATCGCGGTGATTGCCGCCAAGGGCATCCTCGTTGTCTTTGCCGGAAGTATGGAAACGCGGGGTTTTCCCGTGCAAACCGCCTGGTCTTTAACCTTTTTTCTGCTCGCGGCGATCATTCTGGCGCTCTTCATCTACCACGTCATTGTCCTGCCGTTTCCAATCGTGGATCGTCCCGTCCGGCGCGATCCGTCGCGGGGTTCGCTGGAGCTCTTCCTGCGGGGATTCGTCAGTTTCTTCAAGCGGAAGGATATCGTTTCGGTTATCCTCTTTTTTCTCTTTTACCGTTTTGCCGAGGCGCAACTCGTCAAGATGGTCGCCCCCTTCCTGCTCGACGGACGGGCGCAGGGAGGCCTCGGGCTTTCGACGGCGGAGGTCGGAATCGTTTACGGGACAGTCGGGGCGATCGCACTGATGGCGGGTGGGCTTCTCGGCGGCTGGGCCGCCTCCCGCAACGGCCTCAAATACTGGCTCTGGATCATGGTCTTTACCATGCATCTGCCGGACGTGATTTTTATCTACCTGTCCGTCACGCTGCCCGAAAGCCTATGGATCATCAACGCCGCGGTCGCAATCGAACAGTTCGGTTACGGATTTGGTTTTACGGCCTATTCGCTTTTCATGATCTCCGTCTGCGAAGGTGAGTACAAAACGGTGCACTACGCGATAGGGACAGGGATCATGGCCCTCGGGATGATGATCCCGGCGATGTCGAGCGGCTGGATTCAGG
>DYRR01000281.1 GCA_020718605.1 Chthoniobacter flavus
CGCCTCGCTCGGGCTCGATCTGACCGTCGAGGCCTCGAGCAACCCGGGCCGCCTCGACATGGTCATGCGCTTCCAGGGAAGGGTCTATATTTTCGAGTTCAAGCTGGTGGGAGACACCGCCGATGGCTCCGCCCTGCGCCAGATCAAAGAAAAAGACTACGCCGCCCCCTTCCGGGGAACCGGCAAGCCGGTCCACTTGATCGGCATCGAATTCAGCAAAATCCGCCGCGCCCTGCTCGGCTGGGAGGTTGAGACCTTAGAAGGTTGAAAGGAATTGCGCCCGCCCATCCGAAGGCCGCAGATTTATCTGCCCGTTCGCCGTCCAGACAGCGAACGGGAAGGGGGCACGCCAACAAAAACGCCAAGGGTGGTTGTCTCCAAAAATCGCCGGGCCGTTTCGGCGAGTCCGGAAATGCTGTCATGCAGGGGACAGGGGTCGCCGTGGCCGCACCACCCGCTGCCAAACGGGCACCGCACCGGAGTTTTCGTCTGCTCGAAGAGTTGGACAATATCCAGGAGGCGGATTTTGTTTGCCGGTTTCGCCAGGGTATATCCCCCTCCGGGACCGGGCTGCCCGCTCACGAGCCCGGCCGCCGCAAGCTGCGTGAGGAGCTTCGCCGTGAGGACCCGCGAGATCTTGCGCGCCTTGGCGATCTCTGCCGAACCGGCACGCCGGGAGGGATCCGCCGCCAGGTAGCTCATGACCGCAATTCCGTTCGCCGCTGTCTTTCCGTAAATGAACACGGAGGAACTCCTACTCGCTTGTGATGGTCGCCTTAAAGTTAAAGGAGGCACTCGGGTTGGCGGACATCAATGACCTGCCGATCGAATACGACATCGCATGGTATGAGCAAAAGGCGGTGGCCGTTCTTCTGGCACTGCTGTCGCTTGGCGTGAAAGGAATTCGTCTCGGACCCACGCTCCCGGCGTTCCTCTCGCCGAATGTCGCCCGTTTGTTGGTGGAGACGTTTGATCTCAAGACGATTGGAAACGCCGAGGCCGATATTTCCGAAATGATG
>DYRR01000282.1 GCA_020718605.1 Chthoniobacter flavus
ATGGGCGCGTTGTAAATGGGGTGCAAGTCCCCTGTAGGAGGAACCGCACATGAAAGTGTGAAAGAACTACTACTTGAAGCCAACGCTGGAAGGGTAACCGACCGGCGGGAGGAAGGCTAGAGGAAACCGGCGGGCCGACGAACAGAAACCGCATACAAAGGCCGCCCACGATGCGACGAACTGGCACAACACAGCGAAATCGCGGGTTCAGTCGTGGAGGTAAATGCGGCGGTCGTGCCGGGAAGCAACGCGTTCTTACCTGGGGAGACCCCGCTTGGGCAACCGGGCGGGGAGTCAGCAGAGGCCGTAGTACCGCGCAGCGAGCCGGGGGCTGAAAGACGCCCGCATAAACACGAACACCGGAAGACTCGATGTCGGGAAGGGCCAAACCGAACGGGAACGTTCCGACCGCGTGGAGGATGCCGCGACCGACGACGCCGGACGGCGAGGAAGCGGTAAGTACCACCACGACGGGAAGCATGGGAGCGTTCAGGAACAGACCATGATGGAGCAAGTCTTGGCGAGGGAGAACCTGTTGGCGGCTTGGCGACGAGTCAAGTCGAACGCGGGGGCTCCGGGAATCGACGGGATGACCGTCGAAGGCTTTCCGGCGTTCTGCCGGGAGCACTGGCCACGGATACGCTCCGCGCTCATGGAGGGGACGTATCGCCCGGCGCCCGTGCGACGGGTGTTCATCCCGAAGCCCGACGGGACACAACGTCCGTTGGGCGTGCCGACGGTACTGGATCGGGTGATCCAGCAAGCGTTGGCACAGGTGCTGACACCGCTTTTCGAGAGCGGGTTCAGTAACCACAGCTATGGTTTCCGCGAAAACCGCAACGCCCATCAGGCGGTGCGGGACGTGGAAGCCTCGATAAGCCGCATCCAGTTTGCCAGGCGCATCGTTCTGCACTCGATTATCCAGGACATCACCGAGCGAAAGCAGGCCGAGCAGGCGCGGGCCCTGCTCGAAGACCAGTTGCAGCAGGCCCAGAAGATGGAATCCGTGGGCAGACTG
>DYRR01000283.1 GCA_020718605.1 Chthoniobacter flavus
AAAGCAAGTAGCAGATACTGGCGGGGAATGACGCCACAAGGGGGGCGACGATCCGCGCCAGGGTGAAAGAGTCTATTCCGTTGAAGCGGTCGGAATAGAGTTGCCGGAAGGGAACACCCCGGACCGGTGCCGCATCAGAGCGATCCGGGGCCTCCCGACAAGATCAAGGTATATTGCAAACGGCCACGGCTGGCAACCTTGCCATTTCTTGCCATCCGCGCCGGGGTGTCAGTCAGGACGAGGTGATTTTGATTCACCAAATTTGGCGAATCAATCGTGACCATCGCCCACGCGAACGGCGAGCCGCTCCCCCAACACCTTATCATTTTTATACATCCGCCCCGGCAACGTTGCCAGCAGCGCGCCGTCTCAGGGCAACGAAAGTATGCGAGACGCCCAGCAGCCGCGCACGTTCGCGGTCGGGGGGGGATCCATTTTCCGACAAGGACAGATCAACGGCATCCCGCTTTTCCTGCCGGGTCATCGGCTTTCCCGCGCGGGGGCGCGTATCTGTATCGAAATTCCGGGGGCGAGGGTTCGCGCTGTGCGCCCCGTGGCGGGCTTCCGGCTGGCCGGGTGCGGGCACGACATCCCCGGCGATCATGGCGGTGTTCTGCGGTGCAGTTCGCGCGGGGGCGCGTATTTGTCCGAAAACTCCCGCCTCCGTTGCCTCGATACTCCCGGCGACTTCCGCGCCCGCCTGTGGCGATTGTGGAGCAATGCCAGCCCATCGGCGCAGTTCGTCGCCTCCGGGATGCTCGATCAATCTGCCGTGATGATACCACCCGCCCCCGGCCAGCATATCCGGCGCGGCCTGTCGTTTGATATGGTCGGGCAATCCTGCCCAGCTTTGGGTTGTGTTCATGGTTCGCCCTCCTCTGAAAACAGGGTGCCCGTGCGACTCTGCGACGTGTGCGACGTGTTGGGGGGTAAACCTAAGAATCTATACAGAAAGAGGGGTTTTCTGTATAAATTCCACGTCTTTACCCCCCACACGTCGCACACGTCGCA
>DYRR01000160.1 GCA_020718605.1 Chthoniobacter flavus
GCAAGCTTTTAAGCGCGTCCTCCCTCCTCCCTTTTTAATGGAAGTTCCGTTGAAGATTTGCGCGGCGCTTCGTCGTTCGACTCCTCCCGCCGCCTCACACTTTCATGGAGCAACTGGGGGTTTGGCATCGAACCCCTCGAACGCTCGGTTGCGCGACTGGCCCGGAACGGGGTCCGGTTCATAGAACTCCACGGCAACCATTACGGTCCGGATCTCGGTTATCGTGCCGACGAGGTGCGCCGGGTTCTTGACGATCACGGAGTCGCGGTGTCCGGAATTTGCGGCATGTTTTCGGCTGGACAACGACCTTTCAAGCAACCGAGGCATCCAGAGGCAGGCTGCGACCGATTATATCCGGCGGGAACTCGAATTTGCCGCCGCGGTGGGAGGCACCTATCTGCTGGTCGTGCCCGGAGCTGTGGGGCGTCCGCGACCGTATGACACCGTTGAATTCCACCGCAGCGTGGAATCGCTCCAGACGGTCGCCGATGAATTCGCCCGGCATGGAATCCGTGCAGCCATCGAACCGATCCGTGCCGCCGAGGTCAGCTTCTGTCACACCATCGGCGACGCGCTCCGATACCTTGAAGCGGTCGCCCACCCGGCCATCGGGCACATCAATGGGGATGTTTATCACATGCAAAGCGGCGAGGCCCACATCGGCGAGGCGATTCTCGGTGCGGGGGAACGCTTGACCAACCTGCACATGGCCGACAGCAACCGCTGTGCCCTGGGCGAAGGGTCAATGGACTTCGACACCATTATTCGCGCCCTCCACCTCATCGACTTCACGCGGGAGGGATGCTACGTCACCCCCGAGCCGCTCGGCCCGGGCGGCGACCCGTATCCCGCGATGTTCGGAAACCCCGATTCCATCCTGCTCGATCATCTGGTCGAACAATCCGTGCGACACTTCCGTGAACGTGAGCAGGCGGTTGTCGAAAATCCTCTTCATTCATAAAATGAGAACCCTTGGCTTGAGGCTCCCGACGGGAATCGACCGGCTCCCTTTGACCGTCCTACTTGGGGCTGGTGTGACGGGCGAAATGGTGGCGAAGGATGACAGGCAGAAGCAAGCAGTCCCTGATCCCAGTGCCGTCAGCGAAAAAAAATCGTGGGTGCTGAATTCCACGGAGTCGGGCGAGGCCGCGCATCAAGCTCCCGTGCGGCCTGGAGATCGAATGGGTTTCTCATTTTCATTCCAAGGCGAGGGTGTGAGCCGGGATTTTCCGCTCCAACTTAAGATCCGGTGGCGTGACTCAGCAGGGGCGGATGTGGACGAGGAGAATCTCGCTCTCGGGTTTCCGCTGGACGCTCGCGAGTGGAGTTTTACAGCAAAGTCCGCGGAAGTCGCCGAGACACTCACCGTCCCGGCGCGTGCGGTGGCGGCGGAGGTCGGTTTCAGAATCAGCGTCGGCAAAACGCCCCCAAAAACTGTTGTTGTGACCGTGCGGGACTTCTCTTTTGCTGCCGGAGAACTTCCACGCAAGGGCATTGAGATCGCAGCCTCCGGTCCGGACGATGCGGGTCCGGTGGCACCGACTCCACCGGGCCTCAGCCTGCCCCGGAACCTCGTGCCCAACCCGACATTCGAGCAGGGTGGCAAGGTGCCCGATGGCTGGGGGTTGGAGGGTGACAACCGCAACGGTTCAGCGTCATGGACCCTCGGGGGGGCCTACTCGGGCCGCCGCGCCCTGCGCATCAATGACCGCGGCCCCACAATCAAGAGCTGGGAGCGCAAACCGGGTGACCCGATCTTTCCGGGAGGCAAACCCACCGACAACCGCGCCTCCGCACGGGAGGAAATCTCCGCCCGCTGGGTCTCCGACCCTGTGCCCGCCAAGGCGGGAAAGTTCTACCAGACGACCGCCTTTTATTGGTTTGCGGGGCGGGGGCTCAATCCGCCGAATTTGGTGAACCCGGTGCGGCTGCAATTTCTCGATGGAGAAGGCCGCGTCCTCACGCCGGAGCGTGATCTTTGGTATGACTGGTTTGTCAACACCGACGCAGCGCTCCTGCCGGGCTGGGTCTTTGTCCCCGGCCAACCGGTTCAAGCGCCGGAGGGAACCAGCCGACTTCGCGTCGTCGTCGGCATGGTGCATGCGTTCCACCAAGGCGACCTCAAAAGGGCCGTGAAAAACATCCCGGGAACGTGGGAATACGTTTTGGTTGATAATATCGCCGCGTATGAGGTGCCCGTGGAGGCGGTTCCCGGGCGTGGCACCGACAAATCCCGGACGACCTTCCGCGCCGCAGCCGCAGCCAGCCTTGTGCCCCATGTACCGAGCAGTCCCTCCCACCGTCCCGACAGCTTGCGGGTCGAAATCCAAACCCCGGGACCCGCCGGACTCATCCTGGTCCCGGCCGACCAGAGACAAGGAATGTCCCTCGACGCCGGTTTGCTCCTTCAAAACCATCTGGGCGATCCGCGCTCGGGCAAGGTGAATTACGCCGCACTCTCACTGGATGGGCGCGAAGTCGCGAGCGGTGAAGCGCCATTCTCGCTCGGCTCCTATGGATCGGTACGCGTCCCGGCCAGCCTGCCTTCGGATCTCCCCTTCGGCCCTTACAAGTTGCGCTATCATATCAAGATCGACGGTGAAGCTCTGGCGGTTGAAGGCTCGTCCCGCATGGGGCTGCTTCCCGCAGCAACCTCCACAGCCCGGGAGCGCGCCCGGATGGATTACCCTTTCAGCCTCTGGGCGCATTCGTTCCGCCACCAGATCGGAACGCCGGACGAGGAAATCATCGGCCGACTGGCTGAAGCGGCCGGCATGGGAAAAACTTGGTTCGGGGCGGGTGACATCTGGTTCGGGAATTTCCTGAAGACCGATGATCCCGCCAAGCGGGAGAGCCAGATTGAAGAGCAACTCACGGAATCCCGCCGGATCGCGGAGACATGGCGCAAATACGGCGTCACTCCGATGGGATTTTTCCAGCCTCCGCACGAGGTTGTCCCGCCCGAAAAATACCCGCTTCTGCGGGAAGTGATCGGACGGTTTGTTTCCGGCCTGGGGCGGGATGGGATTCGCATCTGGCGGCATGGCACCGAATTCATGCACGGAGGGGTCCGGGAGTTGGACCGTGCGCGTCACGAAACCGGGCAGGTTGGCGGGCAGGGCCGTGCCGACTACCTTTACTGGGGCCGCAAAGGCACGGTCCGCCAATACTGGCAGGAATACTTCGAGGCCCACGCCGCCGCGAAGGGCGCCAACCCGGACTGCCTCTTCGGCCCGCAGGTTGCCTCGGATATCGGGGGCAACGTTTTGCGCCTCTTCTTTCAAGTCGGCCGCCCAGACCAAATCGATATCTTCGGTATGAACACTTACATTTCCGCCCACAGCCTCTGGGGGCCGAATTTCCGGGAATTTGAAAAACAGGGCCTCGGCCAAATTCCGGTTTTCGCGTCAGAATACGCGGGGGGCAACGAGTCTGACCCGCGGGCGGAGAACAGCCCCACCCTCGAACACGCCGCCAGCCGGAAAATGGTCCGCCAATGGGTGGATGTGCTTTCATCATTTCCAACTATTTTTCAACTCGAGATGTGGGGGCTCATCCTGGCTGATGACGAGAGGAGCCTGACCTACAAGCGCGAAATTAGGGCACCCTATCTCGCGTTCGCCAACATGACAGCACAACTCGGCGCCGGCACATTTGGCAAACCGCTTGATGTTCCCGGCGTGGCCATGTATGTGCGCCAGCGTCCCCTGAGGGACACCCCGGTGGCCGTGCTCTGGTCGAAGGGCCATCCGCTCCCCTTTGAGTTGGAAATCGAAGGGGCCACCGCAACAGTCGTCGATCTCTGGGGCAATCGCACTTCGATCGCTGCCGCCGCGGGGCGTGTGACGGTCCCGGTTGGCGAAGATCCTGTTTATGTGACCGGCGGGGGATTCATCCGTCCGGCCGCCGGGTTTGGCGTTGTCATTGATCATTCTGGAACTGCCGCCGGCCGCAGGGAAATCGCCGTATCCATCACCAACGACCGCGCCATCCCGGTCTCGGGCACGCTCGAACTCATCGCGCTCGGCCCGCTTCGGATCGCGGATCGCAAGCGGGACCTCGCGAATTTGAACCCGGGAGAAACCCGCACCCTCAGCTTCCCTGCCGAACCGGTGGCTGTGATGGCGGACCGCCGTGTTGGCATTCGCTCGCGCTTCACGGTCGATGGAAAAACCTACGATTCAGTCGCCAATCTGAACTTCCATGAAGCCCGCAAAGTCGTCATGCCCCAAACTACGGACGCAACGCCAGGCACATGGGCGGATGCCGAATTGACCCAGGTTGCGAACCGCGCCGACCAAGCGGCACCGGATGCGAAGGCATGGAAGGGACCGGCGGACCTCTCCGCAAAAGCCGGTTTCCGGTGGAATGAGCAGAACCTCCACGCCCGCTTCGAAGTGCGCGACGACCACCATGTTCCACCGGATCAAACCAAGGGGATCTGGCTTCGCGATGTGATCGAACTCCTGATCGACACAGGCCGCACCCGCGAACCGGGCTCGCATTTCACCATGCTCTCGCTCGGGCA
>DYRR01000161.1 GCA_020718605.1 Chthoniobacter flavus
GTGTAATCGCCGACCCGCGCCGCGCTTTCGATGCGGGTGGTCGGATCGGAAGTCGCCAGGCGCGGGGAGACGCGCTTGAATTCCTGCTCCGGCATGCCCAGTGTGCGGCGGACGGCTTCGAGATTGGCGAACTTCACGTCATCCTCCGTGCCCTCTTCCCCGTCGGGACCGGGACGCATCTCCACGAGGTTGGCCACCGCGTCGGGCGAGGCGCGGGTCACCACCTCGAGGATTTCCGCCGAGGCTTCGTTCACATCCACTTTTCCCTGGCTCCACACGGTAAAATAGTCTCTCCAATCGGGTTTGAGTTTATCGACGAGGTCCATGCCCCGCACCGCCGCCATTTCCTCGACGGAATCAAATTCCTTGTCGCGGGGATATTGGGGCTGGCCGTCCTTGGTGTAATCCGCTTCCTCGGCTCCCTGCAATCTTTTAACGTTGTTGCCGTCCACCCAATCGAGGATGCAATCGGTGACCACGCTGGCTTCCTCCAATTCGAGCCCCCACCGGATGAAGAGATCCAGGAGGAGTTCGGGATCCTCGTCGGCGGCGACCGCGTTGGGATTGATCCGACCGCCCTCGCCGCGCAGCTTCACCTCAACGCTCTGGCCGGGGCCGAAATCGCGCCGGAGCAATGGGTCGTTTTTTTTGACCTGGGGATTGAGGGCGATCGCGATGCCCGACTCGGCAATCTGGGCGGCACGAAATCCCTTGGACCGCGCCGTGTCCTCGTCGAGCGACACCCGCAGGTAGAGTGCGAGTGCCATCACGGCGGCCGAGATCAGGGCCACCGCCCACAGCATGATCATGAGAGCCGAGCCGCCGCAGCGTATGCGACCGGGAGAAATAAAGAACCTCGGAGCAAACTCCGGGGCGACGGCATTTGTTATAGGGTCAGGCTCCCGCCCTGACCGGCTTGAGAAAAACAGGTCAGGCGAGGACGCTGACCCTCCAGAAATGCATAAAGCCGAAGCAAGCTTCGGGGTATCAAATCCGAAGGGGATGAATGGGGCTTTCATTGGGTGACGCTCACCGGGGGCGGGGTGGCGCCCGGAGTGGTGGCCGGGGGGGGGCTTCCGTTATTGTCTCCATCACTGTCCTGGGTGCTTCGGGCACCCTGTCTCCGCCCGGTGAGGGAGGGCATGTCGCCGCGGTCGGGCAGTGCGAATGTCGCCACAAACGGATTTTCGTGCCCCGCGATGCCGAGCAACATGCGCACCAGGCGGGGACGGGCCGTGGTTTCCTCCCATTTTTCCACCCAACGCGAGGTGCGGGGATCAAAGAAACGCCACTCCAGACTGCGGACATCCCCCAAGAGCCGCAGAGAACGCGACGGGGTGTCGTCCACCGGCTCGCCGGTGGCCGAAAGTTCCGGCTCAAAAATGAGGACGAATTGGAACAAACCCCCGATCTGCGGACGGATGGCCAGCACCTGGGGTCCGTAATGCAGCGCGGCGGGTCCGAGCGCAAAGGCCGCCGGCGCCTTGTCCAGCACCAGTTCGGGAAAATAACGCCCCCCGTCGGCCGTGGTGCGGTTGGTGATCTCGGCGTTGCCGGGCAGGTTGCGCATTGCCCGGCGGGTGAGCTCGATCATGCCCTGGATTTCCTGCGTGGTCCGGTGGTTGCGCCGAATCTCCGAGGCGGATTCCAGGGTGGCCTGGATGATTTTATAAACGCCCAGCGACACCAGCACGAGCACGGCCAATGCGAGCACCAGCTCGATGAGCAGAAATCCGCCCCGCTTCCGCATGGCCGATGGCTTAGCGCTGGTACACATAGATCTCCACGGTGGGCGGGTTGTCATCGGGATTGGGCGTTTTCGCCTCGAGGCGCAGCAGATACATGCCGTTGAGCCGGACATCGTCCATGTTTTTAAGTTCCAGTTCCTCCACGATTCGCATGTATTCGACCCCCATGGCGTCTTTGCCCAGCGATTCTTTTCCGGGTGTGAGCGGTTCGGCCCGGGTCTCGGCCAGCCGGGACTCGAGTTCCAGCCGGATGCGCTGATCCCGCCCGGAAAGAATCTCGATATCCAGGATGCGATTCAGTGCCATCGACAAACCCACCACGGCAAACGCGAACACGCCCACCGCGATCATGACTTCCAACAGCATGAATCCTGCGGCACTCCGCCTTACTGAGCAGAGTCTGCTCAGTATGCGCACGGTGGGGGCGATGTCGGCGATCATGGCAGGTAAAATTTTTCGTCAACGATCTCGCCCGTGACAGGACTGAACGCCACCTCGATCCAGGCCTCCCCGCTGTCCAACCGGAATTCAATCGGCAGCACCAGACCCGAAGGCTGGAAAACCCACGACCACTCCTCCGGCTCGAACCATTCCTCCGAGGGCCACGAACGAATGCGAACCTTCGATCCGGCGGGCCATGACAGTGTGATTGTTTCCACGGGCTCTTCGGCGTCCCCGTCCCGGAGCGCCGCCTCCTCCGCGATGCCCGAGGGTGTGATGAGCACCCGGTGGGATGTGCCGGTGGCAACGGCTTCCCTGCGCAGGGTGCGGACGAGCTTTTCGAGATCGACCGATGTGCGGCGCAACTCCTCTCCGGAACCCGATCCCGAAAAAGCGGGGATCAGAAACCCCATCATGATCATCATGATGAGGACAAACAGAACGACCTCCAGCAGTGTAAATCCTGCGCACCTCACCGTTCCGAACGGATTTGTGGGAGACCGCATGAGTCACCAGTTTCCAATATCGTCTTCGCTCTCCTTGCGGTCGGGTCCGAGGGAGTAGAGATCGAAGGAATCGGCGTTTTTCTTGCCCGGATTGCGGAACACGTAGGTCATGCCCCAGGGATCGACGGGTTCCTCCTTGAGCAGATTGCGCCAGCGCTGCGGGACGGGCTCGGTGGAGGGCTTGCTCACGAGCGCCTTGATGCCCTGCTCGGTCGAGGGCAGGAAGTAGTTCATCGTTTCGTAAAGTTTGAGCTGGGTCGAGATCGACTGGATGTCGCCCATGACGCGCTGTTCCTTGGCGAACTCGAGGTTCCCGCGCAGGAGGGTGATCGCCGCACCCATGAGCACCACGATGATCGTGACGACCAGCATGATTTCGATGAGCGTGAATGCCGCGTGGCGGACGGAGGAGACGGGATTTTTCATGGCGGTAATGTCAATTTATTCAAAACGGAACTGCGGCACGGCGGAGCCGGTCTCGGGAACCATGAAGTCGGGGGCATCCCCGAGCGTCTCGCCATCCTGCTTCCAGAGCGCAGTGGCGTCGTTCGCGCCGGAATACCGGAGCTGCAACAGCATATCCTTTGCGGAAGGCGCGGCGGCCGGCGCGACAAGATGACCGAGCTGCACGCTGTTGTCACCGATCCGCCACAGTCCGCGCACAAGAAAGACGCCGGCTTTGCGCCATCCGGCGAAGCGGTCCGAGCCGGAGCCATCCAAGTAATAACCCTCGTCCGAAAGGTCCGGCACTTCGATTTGCAGGTAGCCGGCATACGTTCCATTGACCCAGACCAACACGGGCTGCTGAAGATCCGCCCCGGCAATCCGCATCTCCAGCCGAGCCTGATCCGGCACGGCATCCAGCGCCACGATGAATTCCGCCCCTTCGACGATGGACTCCACCCGATCGGACAATGCCGTGGTCACCACATCCTCGTTCCATCCACCGGAGGGTGGCAAATACGCCGTGCCCGCGATCTCACGGTTGTCGAAGAGCCGTCCTCCGGAGAGAGACACCGACGGCTCATCGCCTCCTTCGGCGACCAACAGCGTCTGGGATTTCATCCATTCAAAACGCACCGCAAACACCGGCACTGCATCCGCCGAAGCCTGCAACACAAGACTGCCCGCCGACTTCAACAGGGCTTGCGAGAGATAAACGGTCCGCTGATGTGCCCCGCCCACTCCCTCGCAGAGATTGGCGGAGACCATGGTTTCCTGCTCCGGAGTCACCCAGAGCACCCGCAGAAATCCATCTGCGGGCTCCACAAAATAAACCGTCACCGCCAGGGCCGCGTCCGATTCGGGCTGGATGGGAATGCCCAGTGTTCCCAGGGAGGATTCCGTGATTTCCGGCGCCCCCAGCCAGGACGGCATCTCCCGCCCCGCATCCGTCGGCCAATAAAGAGTGAACGACCCGCCGTCCGCCGCACCAGCGCATGGAGCAAGAAGCAGGCAGGCCAGAAGAGTCGGCCGCATCATCCGGGTGAAACGTGGGAATAACATCGCCGCCACCATCTCACAGCCCAAGCCGACGGGCAATCCCATTCTTAAATCCTTTCGCGGCAAATTGACCATGGGGCGGTTCCCATTTCCGGATACTCTGCGGGAGAGGAGTTTGGGGCGGATTGTCCGCCGTCGAAAGATTCACACCAAGCATCCAAACTTATCTTCCGACAACTTGTGTATTGATTTATTTCATCGTGCGCATAGTTTCCGCGAATGGTGCGGCCCGGATGCCGGGCGGTGCCTTCGGTTTTCCGACATTCCTCCCATGCACACCGCCGACCCCACCCACTCCCACGAACATGCCG
>DYRR01000284.1 GCA_020718605.1 Chthoniobacter flavus
GAGGCGTCCAGCCCCGCCAACAATCCCATCGCGCCGAACACCGCGGTCGAGGCGCCGAGGGAGACATGTTCCGCACCCCGGTACATCCAGGCGTTGAGCGAGTTGCCCAGTGCTCCGGAAGCCAGCACCAGAGCCCATCCGAGGCCGGTCCCGAAGCGGACCAGCACCAGCGAGAAAAAGACGGCCCCGAAGGCGATGTTGGAAAACAAATGCGCAAGATCGCCGTGCAAAAACAACGCGGTCACGGCGCGCCCCCATTCCCCGCGTGTGTGGAACGCCGTCACATCCATGGCAAATCGTTCCACCCAGGCCTCTCCCGCCCCGGACTGCAGCAAAAACAAAAACGGCAGCCCCCATCCAAAGACAAACAAGGTGCAGACCCCCACCGTGTCCAGGCCCCGCCACCAGCGAGCGTCCGGGTGGCTCCTTCGCTCTCTCTCATACGCGGTGAGTTGGGCGCGGGCGGAGGCGGTCTCCGCTCCCTCCACAAAAAGTCCGTATCCGCTTCCCACACGCTCCATTCGGGCGGCCCGGCCCATGGCAAGCACGACAAGCATCCGTTCCTCGGTGGCGGCCCGGGTGCGATACCAGCCCACCGCATACCAATCGCCCGGACTCTCTATGGGTTCATTGCTCATGATCGGACCAGCCCACACGTGATCCTCCAAAGGCTTCAGCCTTTCAGCGGAACACCTTCGGCGATGAGAACCGCAAAGACCTCCTCGATCACGTCGCGATAGCTCTGGCGGACAACCTCGCTCATGGACTCGGCACGGAGCAACAGGTTGGCGGCATGACACTCGCGCAACTTCACGCCCAGCAGGGATTTGAACTGGGTGAGTGGATCGCCTTCCTGGGCGAGGATCGCGGCGCGTTCCTCGTGATCGGACGCCAGGGCATCGAGGTGCTCCCGGAGTTCCGCCACCGTGGCTTCGAGCTGCGCGTTGTGGCGCTGCAATGTTTCCAGATCGTCGCCGCCCGCCGGCGCCGCCTCCCGCGAACGAT
>DYRR01000162.1 GCA_020718605.1 Chthoniobacter flavus
AAATCCTCATTCTCTACTACGGAATTTTTGAGGCGGCGGGGCTGCGGCATCCCTTTGTGGCGGGCGTGCTCATTCTCTCGCTTTTTGCCGGCGCCTACATCAGCGAGATAATCCGCGCCGGCATCGAGGCGGTGGGGTGCTCGCAGCGCGAGTCCGCGATGGCCGTGGGATTCACGCCGTGGCAGACCCATCGGTTCGTCATTTTCCCGCAGGCACTGCGTCAGACCCTGCCCCCGCTGGCGGGTCAGTTTGCGTCGCTGGTGAAGGATTCCTCGCTGTTGTCGGTGATCGCGATCAATGAGTTCACACTGGCCGCGCGCGATGTGAGTTCGCTCACGTACACGGCCTTTGAGAGTTACCTGCCGCTGGCGGCGGGATATCTGCTGCTCACCGTGCCGATCTTTGCGGCAAGCCGCTGGCTGGAGGGAAAAATGCGCTATGAAACTTGAGCTTTCGGGGGTGTCGCGGGCGTTTGGTGAACACCGGGCGCTGGATGGCGTGAGTTACCGTTGCGAGGGAGCGGGCAGTGTGGTGTTGATCGGGCCCTCGGGTGGCGGCAAATCGACCCTGCTGCGGATCCTCGCCGGATTGGAGCGTCCGGATGCGGGTCGTGTGGCGGTGGGCGGCGTGGTGCTGCGGACCGACGAGACATCGCTGCGTGCGCATCGGCGCACGCTGGGCGTGGTGTTCCAGGCTTTCAATTTGTTTCCGCATCTCACGGCGCAGTGCAACATCAGTCTTCCACTGGTCGAGGTGCATGGATTCACCCGCGCGGATGCGGACCGGCGGGCCATGGAAGTGCTGGAGCGCTTCCAACTCGGCGCTCATGCGGGGAAAAAGCCCGGCCAACTCTCGGGCGGACAGCGTCAGCGCGCGGCCATTGCCCGGGCCATCGCCGCCCGCCCGAAGCTTCTGCTTTTTGACGAACCCACGTCCGCGCTCGACCCCGAAATGACCGCCGAAGTATTGGAGGTTATCCGGGAACTGCGGGAGGAAGGCCGGGATCTGGTGCTCGTGACCCATGAAATGGGATTCGCCCGGTTGGTGGCGGACGAGGTGGTGTTTCTCGCCGGGGGCCGGGTGGTCGAGAACGGCAGTGCGGAAGCCGTGTTCGGGCGGCCGGAGTCGGACGTGGTTCGGGATTTTCTGGCGAGAATTTTGCGTTACTGATCTTGCAAGATCCTGCGCAACCGGGCAGCATCCGACGCGACCCACCTGAGTTTCTTTCGGAAAAAATACCCATCCATGAGTGCGCCACTGATTCTGCTGCTCGCCATTCTTTGTGTGGGGATTCTCGCGAGCATCGTCGGTGCCATCTGGTATGTGGTTCGCGGATTTCAGGAGAGTTTGCTGTGGGGATTCCTCAACCTGCTGGTTCCCTTTGCCACGCTTTTTTTCACCTTTATGAAATGGGACAGGGCAAAAGCCCCCTTCCTTTGCACGCTGGTCGGCGGACTCCTGTTGATGGGGACGGCCATGACAGCCGGCTCGAAGGGAACCTGGCAGAACAGGGCGCTCTCGGAAATGATGCTTCCCGGTTTTGGAGAGACGATGCGCCTGGATCTCGGGTCGGCAAATTCCGCACCCGCCGCAAAACCTTCCGACGACGTGGCGCGCGATCTGGAGTTGTTGCAGATGGAAATGATCACCCTTGAGCAAAGTGTGAAATCGGAAACGGAGGAGCTGGCCAAGTCCTACAACACGCTTACGGCCCGGCGGAAAGCCCTTGTTCCCGGTGATCAGGAGGCGGTGCGTGAATACAACAAAGAGGCCGCCGCCTACAAAGAGCGCAATACCGCCCTGACCGCGCGAAAGCATCAACTCGAGGAAATGAACCAGCGACAGGAAACGCTCTTCGCCAAACAAATCGGATTGGCCGCCACCGCCGCGAATTCAGGTGCGGGCGGTGTGGTGATCTACTCGACCTCCTGGTGCGGCCCCTGCAAGTCGGCCAAGGCATATTTGAAAAGCAAAGGCATCCCGTTCGAAGACAGGGACGTGGAAAAATCACCGGCATTCCGCAAGGAATTTGAGGCCCACGGCGGAAATGGCGTTCCATTGCTGGTGATCAAGGGTCGGAAGATCCGCGGGTTCAGCCCTGACGAGATCGACAAGGCGCTCGCGGGCAAATAGACAATGTAGAACAAGGTTCGCCGCCCTCCCATCCATGAATCCGCCTCCGACCGCTCCGCCTCCGACCGATGCGGCTCCCGCGCGTCCGGTGGTGGGAAGTTTTTGCGCCACATTTCTTAAACCGGAGATGCTGCACATCTATCGGCAGATCAACGGGCTGCGGCGGTATCGCACCGTGGTCTTCACGCTGAGCCGGGAGAATGCGGATGCGTTCCCGTTCGAGTCCGTCGAGATCATGCCCAAGCATCCCGGGCGTTTTTTCAGAAAGTTCATCCAAAAAAAAATCCTCCATCGCCCGCTCCAGATCTCGGAGGGCGAGGCGGCGGACATGATTGTCCGCATGCGTTCGGCGAACATCGGGCTGTTGCATGTTTATTTCGGACATATTGGCATGTATTTGCTGCCCCTGCTAAGGCGGGCGCCGTGGCCTGTGATCGTGAGTTTCCACGGGGCCGATGCCGGAGTGGATCTTGATAAACCGGCACATCTTGAGGCGTTGCGCGAAGTGTTCGAAAGGGCGGATCTGTTGCTTGTCCGCTCCCAATCGCTTGCCGACGCCCTCATTCAGATCGGGGCGATCCGGGAGTGCGTCGCCGTGCAACACACCGGGATTCCTCTGGATGCCTACCCGTATCATGCCCGAGATTTCCCGGCGGACGGGGGCTGGCATTTCGTGCAGGCGTGCCGACTCATCCCAAAAAAGGGCATCGACACCGCATTGCGCGCCTTCGCGCAGTTCCATGCGCACTATCCCGGGTCGCGTTTCACGATTGCCGGAGAAGGGCCGCTGGGGTCCGAGATTCCCGGGCTGGCGCGGGAATTGAAAATCGGGAAGGCCGTGAAACTTGCGGGTTTTCTTTCCCAGGAAGCCCTGCGGGCGCTTTATGATTCGGCACACGCGTTTGTGCATCCGAGCCGGGTGGACAGCCAGGGCAACCAGGAGGGTGTTCCCAACTCCATGCTCGAAGCCATGGCCGGCGGATTGCCGGTGCTGGCCACGCGCCATGGAGGCATTCCGGAAGCCGTGGACGACATGATGGGCGGTTTTCTTGTGGATGAGAATGACGCGGAGGCTCTGGCAAAAGCGATGCTGCGCCTGTCGAGCGACCGGACCCACTTCCTCGCCATGGGGCGGGCCGCCTCGGAAGCGGTCCGTGCCCGTTTCGAGCACGCGGCCCAAGTGTCCCGGCTCGAAACGCACTACGACCGGGTGCTGGCATGACGAAACAAGGGGTTGTCAGACCGGCCAAGATCTGGCAGTTTATCCCATCATGCAACGCTCTCCTTTTTCCCTGCTGCTGGCCGCGCTCCTCGTGGCTGCAAACCCTCTTCAAGCCGAAAACAAGCCGGTGGCACCCGCTGCGGCACAACCCGGCGAGAAGCCCGTCGAAGATCCCGCGTCCCAGACATTGAGCCCCGAGTATATGAAACTGCTGCGCGATGCCGGTCGGGAATTTCAGAGACGCAACTTCGACGCCACGCTCAAAATCCTCGATCAGGCCGACGCCATCACTCTGGACACCCCGGTTGCGCTCAATTTCCGCGGGGCGGTTTATACCGAGAAAAAAGACTATTCACAGGCCGACGAACTTTTCAAAAGGGCGCTGGCAAGTGCTCCGACCTATTTCGCCGCGCAGTTCAACCGCGGCGAGGTCCTTTTCCTGCAGAAGAAATATCCCGAGGCGCGGGATCATTTCATCAAAATGCTGGAGACCTTCAAGGGCAATGAACTTCTGGAATACAAGGTTTCCCTCTCCTATCTGGTCGAGGACAATGTCGCTGCGGCGACGGAATGGTGCGACAAGATCAAGTTCCCCAGCGATTCTCCCGCCTATTATTTTGCGCATGCCGCCCTGGACTTCAAGGCGGGCCGGAAAGCGGAGGGGATCGAGTGGATCGCCAGTGCCGAGCGGATCTTCGGGCCGGAAAATATTCTGCTGTTTCTGGAATCCCTGGCCGATCTGGGATACGTGGAACGCCCAAGACTGGAGGACAATCGGGGCGGCCAGTCTTCCGCCATCAAAGCGGACGCCGCTCCAAAACCGGCCTCCACCATCCGCGCCAGCGCGGGAGCCGGATCGCAGCCCTGATCTCCC
The DNA here is from genome assembly GCA_020718605.1 of Chthoniobacter flavus. Taxonomy (GTDB): domain Bacteria; phylum Verrucomicrobiota; class Verrucomicrobiia; order Chthoniobacterales; family CAKUMP01; genus DYRR01. Next base: position 4,230 of record DYRR01000162.1, read on the forward strand.
GGAACTTTTCCACTTCCCAACATAAATTCAGACATGTCCACACTCAGCGACGACCAGCGCACCCTAGTGCGCGGATGGATTGAAAACGGTGCCGGTCTTTCCGAGTTGCAAACCCGGCTCAAACAGGATCTGGATGTCTCTCTCACGTATCTGGAGGCCCGCCTGCTTTTGGATGATCTCAAATTGCAGATCAAAGACCCGGATCCCGCTCCGGCGGAGTCTTTGGCGGCGGACCTCCTCGACGACACAC
>DYRR01000032.1:0-12470 GCA_020718605.1 Chthoniobacter flavus
CCCGCCGGTCGTGCTCTTGACGGATCGATTCAATACGGCATTTTCCTGCACCCAATTCATTCGTGACCGTTTGGACCCAAGATCCGATGTCAAAACAGCGCCCCCTGGAGATCTGGCGGCCAAACTGAAGTGGCTTTTGGAAACATTGGCCGTCCTTCGCCCGAAAAATGTTTTTCTGTTTCACTTTCCCGATGATGTCGTGGCGGTCGCCGCCATGAGCCGGATCAAACGCCCCATTCTGGTGCACCACTCCGACGGGTTTTTGACGCTGGGGTTGTTTCATCCCGGAGTCTGCGTCATCAACCTCTCCACGTTTCCCCATGCCATCAATCAGGCCCAGGGTGTGCATTCCCATTTGGTTCCCATAACACTTCCCGATCCAGGGCCAAGAAGGAACGGGTTCCGACGGGAGGGAACTCTGCTGACAGCCTGCGGCGGAAGGTGTGGGATGGGACCGGTTTCACCATCATCCAGAAGTTTTTGAAGCGCGACTGAACAAAGTTGTGGCCTCTGATTTGTTGCCAGCGGCCCGAACTCCCGAAATGGCGGGGGCCGAGGCGCTCATGCGCGCACGAACCGATTTCGCCGCTTCTGAACTGCGAAGAACTGTCCAGTTGAGAGACCGGATGGAAATGCTCGAATCCAACTTGAGAGAAGCAGTGCATCGAATCGGGTTACTGGAATCAAAAGTCACCCCGGGCCAAAATTGACTCTGCGGGCATGGGGCGGAGCGATACGGAAAGTGATCCCGTCGTCGTAGTCCCGCTCAACCGGGCATCCATTCGCACCGATACAGACCCGAAAAAGATTCCTCGTTGCGGCGCACGGAACACCCAAGCGCGGCGGCGACAAGCTCGGTCTCCATGCGGACAATGAAAGGGTGCTGCACGCGCAGATCGTGCAGTGGATCGTGATATTCCACCATGTGCCACGGATCTTTTTCCAAGAGCGGCAACCGACCCTCCTCTTCGCGCAAACGGATCAGGGAACGCAGGCGCATCTCCAAGTTGTCGCCCCGGACCCTGCGAACATACTCCCCGCGGCGCTGCTCAAACCATGCAAACAGGAGTTTGCCGGAGGCCGTGGGACCATACAGTGAGCCTGCATGTGAGAGCAAATCCCGCGCGAGAGCGCCCGCCCCCCCACAATGCAGGTCCCGGGATGCCGGGGTAAGGCGGTAGGTTTTCTCGGGACGTCCCTGCTCCTTGGATCGCCGCCATGTGTCCAGAAATCCCTCCGAAACCAGCGCCTCGCACTGGGATTTCACACTGGAATAGCTCAGCTTCAGGCGATCCGCCAGATCCTGCGCCGAGAGCCCGTTGCTGCGCTTGATGGCATCGAGTATTTCGAGACGCGGCGATTTGGCGGCCCTGAGAATGGGGCCTGTCATTTTGCTTTGAGCACTGCGTAGGTTTTGTCGCCCTGGCGATCCACAAAAAGCAGCAGGCCGCGGGCCGGATCGGATTTCTTGAGGATCTGCCGGAACTCATCCACCGAGCGGACGGGTTTGGCATCGGCTTCCGTAATCACGTCGCGGGGTTCGAGTCCGGCCACCTGCGCGGGGCTCTCGGTGGTGACATCGGTGACCAGAACGCCGGATTTGACGGCCAGACCAAGATTCTCCGCGATGCCGGCGGTAAGATCCTGCAACTGCAATCCGAACAGAGCCGACTCTGGAGCTTCCGGTTCTGAGGGGTCCCGGGGTTCGGGGTCCCGGGGACGGGCCGTGCGGGACAACTCGGTGGGCAGCTCGCCGGTCTTGATGGTGACGCGCTCGGTCTTGCCGTTGCGCCAGACCGAGAGTTCCACTTCCTGGCCGATTTTCTTTTTCAATATTTCCTTCTGAAGATCCCGGGCCGTGGCGACAAAAGTGCCGTCCACTTTGGTGATGACATCCGCCGGACGCAGGCGGCTTTTGTAGGCCGGCGTGTCGGGTTCAATGGTCTCCACCACGACCCCGCGATCGATGCCCACGAAATGATTTTTCAGGCTGGGCTCTTCGACCAGGCGCTCCGTGAGGCTGCGAATGCGAATGCCGAGCCAGGGCCGGACGATATGACCGGTGGAAATAAGCTGGTCTCCGATGCCACGCGCCATGTTGATGGGGATGGCAAAAGCCAGGCCGCGGTTGATGCCGTTGATGAGGGTGTTGACGCCAATCACGCGTCCCTCGATGTCACAGAGCGGACCGCCGCTGTTGCCGGGGTTGATGGAGGTGTCGGTCTGGATGTATTCCTCGTAGAGCGCCTGCTGGAGATTGCTGCGGCTCAGGGCGCTCACGACGCCCATGGTGAGGGTATAATCGAGATTGTAGGGGGTGCCGATGGCGCAAACGATCTGCCCGACCCGGAGATTGTCGCTGTCTCCAAGCTCCGCCGCAGGCAATTCTTTGGCCTCGATTTTGATCACCGCCAGATCGGTCTTGTCGTCCGATCCCACCAGAGTGGCCGGGAACACACTGCCGGACTTGAGTTTCACCGTGAGGCTTTCCGCATTGGCCACCACATGATGATTGGTAAGGATATAACCGTCCTCCCGAATGATAAATCCCGACCCCTCGCTTTCCGGAGCGGGCCGGGGCAACGGCGTTTTGGAATCCCCCGCCCCCGGGTCGCGAAAGAAGAACTCAAACCCCTCGGGGATTCCCTCGGGGACAGCTTGTTTCCGTCCCACTTCGATGACCACGACCGAAGGCGCGACTTTTTCATACACCCCGACCAGGCCCTCGTTGAGCAGGCGCAGAGCCTGGGTTCCCGGGGCATTCCCGGTCTCCGCCCGAACGCCGTCAGGAAGCGGCAGGGTAAAAAACACCCATCCAAAGGCAGACACGGCGGCATGAGAAAAACGCATGACCGGGATACTATCAGCAAATCCGCCCCGCCTCAACCACCACCTCAACCTGATTCTTTTTCCCGATGCAAATCTTGCATTTCATCCCAAAAATGATTGCATGGGTCCCATGATTTTTCCAGCCAATCCACTCCTCCAACTCGTTCCAGCCCGCCTTCCCCAGGCCATTGCGCGCGTGAGGGAGATGGTGTGGACCTGCGTCGGGAATGTTTCCGACATCACGGCGAGTGCCGCTTCGGATTCGCATATTGGCTTCTCCGAAGCCACCCGGCTTCCGATGAAGCCGGTCGGGCGTCTTCCGCTTCACTATGGCATGCTTTGGGATCAGTGCTGGTTCCGGTTGCGCCTGCCCAAGGTCACGGGGACCGACAGATTGTATCTGCGCTGAAAAGACCAGGCCGAAGCGACGCTTTACGTGAACGGGACCCCCCACTATGGATTTGATCCGGCGCATCACTATGCCCCCCTTCCCCCGAACACGAAGGAAGTCTGGATCGAGTCCGTCGTTTCACAGACAGGCATCTTGCATCCGGACGGCACGGGACTCGATCCCGAAGGCAGCCTGCTTGAAGGCACTGAACTGCTTTGCCGGAACGATCCCGCGTGGGATGTGCTGCATGACCTGCTGGTCCTCGACGACCTTATGCGGGAGGAGTTGCGCGCCGCGTTCCCCGGACGGGAGGGCGAGTTTGGTGCCATCGGCAACAAGCCCGCCATGGACCTGGCCCCCCCTCTTCTGCGCCGCCTGCTCCGGCATTTGGACGATGCCGTCAACGCACTGGATATCGGCGGTCTGACAGCGGCGAAAAAGCGGCTGCATCAGGCATTTCTGGATATTCAGGATCGCGGACAGATTCCTTCGGCGCTGCTCACCGGGCATGCCCACATCGATCTGGTATGGATGTGGCCCGAACGGGTGGGCGAATTCAAGGCAGTCCACACCTTTGCCACAGCCAACCGCCTCATGGATCACTATCCGGAATTCCGGTTTGCCTATTCCCAACCCGCCAGTTACGAGGCGGTCCGGCGGATTTCCCCGGCAATGGACCGGGTGGTGCGCCGGCGCATCCGCGAAGGCCGCTGGGAAGCCCACGGGGGCACCCAGGTGGAGAGCGACACGCTGATTGCCTGCGGCGAGGCGCTGGCCCGCAGTTTTCTCATCGGACAGGAAGGCTTCAAAGACATCACAGGCAAACCCTCCCCAATCCTCTGGCTTCCGGATGTCTTCGGCTACAGCGGATGCCTGCCACAGCTCATGCAGGAGAGCGGGGTGAATTTCTTTTTCACCACCAAGCTCACATGGAATGCCATCACGGCTTTCCCCCACTCCAGCTTTGTCTGGGCGGGGGCGGATGGCAGCGAAGTGGTTGCGCACCTCTGCCAGAACAACGGCTATAACCAGTCCGTTTCCGCCATGGAACTCCGCCGCGGTGCCTCCGCACACCGGCAATGCGATGTTCATGGGGAATTTCTCGCACCGACCGGATTTGGAGACGGCGGCGGCGGCGTTACCGAGGAAATGTGCGAACGCGCCCGCCGCTGTGCGGATCTGGCAGGGCTGCCCCCCTCGGCATGGGGCCGTCTCGATGGATTTTTCGACCGCCTTGGAGCGATTCGGGACCGGCTGCCTGTCTATCGGGGCGAGTTGTATTTCGAGTATCACCGCGGCACCTACACCACGCACGGAGAAATCAAGGCCGCCATGCGCGGTGCCGAACGAGCACTTCAAATTCAGGAAGCCGCCCGATGCGCCTGCGGTCAGGGCGCACTCGACACACGGGCATGGAAACGGGTGGTGTTCGCCCAATTTCACGACTACATCCCGGGCAGTTCCTCGCACGAGGTCTATGCCGAAGCCAAGATCGAGCTTGCGAATATCACCACCCAATCGCTCGAAGATGCACGGACCGGGTTGGGTGCGACAAAATCCGCGCCCCGTGCCGCCTTCAATCCCCTGCCCCATCCCCGTGTTCACAGGGCCGGAAAACGCACTCTCGTGCTGCTTCCTCTGTCGGGGGCTCCACTGGATGAACTTCCCGAGGCCGAGTTTCCGGCGATCAAAACCACTCCGGACTCTCTCTCCAACGGACGTGTGACGGCCCGGTTTGACAAAACTGGACGCATCCGCTCGCTGCGGGTGGACGGAGTGCCCATTCCCTTTACGGAACCCGCGAATGAATTGGTGATTTACCCGGATCAACCGCACTTGTTCGAGGCGTGGGACATCGACCGCCAGGCACTCTCGCTGGGCAAGCCCGATGTCCGCAGAGCAGAAGTCACCGTGGGTGCCGAAGATATCACCTTCCGGCGTCCGCTGGGCGATAACAGCACCGTGACGGTCCGGTACTTTCTCGATCCGGGCAGCCCGGTTCTGCGTATCGCCTACGATCTCGATTGGCAGGAGGAAAACGCCCTGCTCAAGGCGGTGTTCCCAACCGCATTCATGGGCCGCGATGCCCGGTATGGCGCTCCGTTTGGCAGCGTCCGGCGACCCCAGCTCGGAGGCACCCTCTCGGCCGAAGCGATGTGGGAAGTGCCGGCAAGCCGCTGGGCGGTGGTGGCCGACGACTGCGAATCCGACGGCCTGTTCCTCGTCACCGAAGCCAAGTACGGCGTCTCCTGCCGGGACGGATTCCTCGGGCTCTCGCTGGTTCGCAGCGCCAAGATCACCATGGAGGAACGCGGACACACGCGCGGAAGCCACCCGGAACCCATCCGCCGTACGCTTGCTCCGCATATCCTGAGCGATATCGGGCCTCATCACATCGAAATCGCGATCGGACGATTCGTCCCGGACGCACCCCGCGAGGAACATCCCGCCGCGCTGTCCGACATTCTCTACACCCCGACCGTGGAATACTGCGGTGCTGTTCGCGGATGTGGACTTCTTGGTTTGGAAGGCGGCGATTCGCTTCAACCGGCCTGGGCGGTTCCCGTGACCAAAGGCCGGTGGATTCTGCGTCTGCACGAGACTCTGGGCCGCTCCGGCACCGCCAAAATCCATCTGGCCCCCGGGTGGTCGGCAAAACGGGTGGACCTCCGGGGACAACCCTCGGAGAAAAAAATGCGGGGACGGAACATCCCGTTTTCACCCTACCAAGTTGTCAGCATCGAAATCACCAAACACACCCCCGACTGAGCCGCTCAGCGGGTCGGGACAGTCCAGATACGCAAGGTGTAATCCAACCCCACCGATGCGATCCGCAACCCATCGGGAAAAAATGCGGTGCCCGTAATGATGTTGGTATGGCCCTCATAACTGCCAAGTTCTTTCCAGTCCGGCAGACTGAAAACCCGCAGCACCGGAGTCATCTCGGAACGAATGCGGTTGCGGGAAGGATCGCCACCGGTGCCGATCACAACACGCCGGCCATCGGGCGAAAAACTCAGCGACGTCACCCAATCACGCACGGAAACCGGTATTTTCTTCTCAACTCCCCGCGCGGAATCCCACCCGCGCAGCGTGTCGCTTTCCAAAAAAGCAACCTCGGGGACTGTGGGGCGGAAATTATCTCCTCCGGAAAGCAGAAGACGTCCGTCGGGGGAGACCGCCAACGCATTGATGCCCGGACCATCGCCCGTGATTCGTGGAAGTTCCTTGCCGGATTTCGCATCCCAGGCCCGCAAATATCCGTCGAGCCCGGCACTGAAGAGGCGGCGCGAATCCGGCGAGAACGTCACGGAATTGACCATGCCCGTGTGCCCCAGCAACCAATCACTCTCCTGTCCGAGTGCCAGATCCCAGATCAACACCCCGCCTTTCATGTCACCCGAAGCCGCCCTCGTGCCGTCCGGAGACACCGCCAGACAGCGCACCGGAGCTGTATGGCCCTTCAGAAGATGAATCACCGCACCCGATTCGGCATCCCACACCCGCAGCGTGCCGTCGTAGGAGGCACTGAGAATCCGGCCACCATCGGGCGTGAATGCCACTGAGGAAATACTGGACGTGTGACCCTCAAACCGTTTCAGTTCCTGGCCGCTCAACGCATCGAGGAGCAGCAACACGCCCCGTCCGGAACCCACGGCGACCATGCGCCCCCCCGGAGATACGGCCACCGAACCAAGTTCAACACCGAGATCCCGCCGAAGCAATTGGGAGGGCGAGGACGCCTCGGAACGATCCTCCGGTTTATTCAAATGCTTATCCGCAATGGCAACGGGATCCACGGTTCCGCGGAAAAGACTGACTTGATCGACCGGCGTGGGCGTGGGCTTCGGAGTCGGCGTGGGAGTGAACTCCGGAGTCGGCGTCGGAGTTGGGACGGGTTCGGCAGTGGGAGTTGGGATTAATTCTGAGGGAATGGGGGAGGGAGAAAAAGCTGGAAATTTTTTCGGGGCCGCAACCATGTAAACGCCCATACAGAGGAGCAGTATGATCAACACCCCGGCAATGGCACGCACAGGGGAACTCTCAGGGGGCGGGGTCACCGGCCCGGCGCGGTGCGGTGTGGTTTCTTCGGGAAGTCCTCCTTGTTGGAGTGCTGATTCCGGGGAAGGCTGCGGCACGACAACTTCGGGCGGACGCGGACCCGGAACGGGATGCACGACTTCCCCCCGCATAATTTTCACCTCGTATCGGGAGGCGTCGATCCGGATCACATCGCCCGAGAAAAGGCGCGTGCTGGAGCGGAGCGGGAGATTATTGCGGAACACCCCGCCTCCCACCATGGGTTCGACATCCAAAAGCCCGTCCTTTTCCACAATCCGCACCATGGGTTTGGCCTCGGCTTCAAGGATGCAGTCATTACCCGCCCCCACAGGGAAATCCACATACGCATCAAAACTCCGGTCCCCGGTGAGATGGAGACGGACATTGTTGGCGGGAACTTCGGAAGACATGGAAACGGAGGACAATCAACCACAATATACCCCGTGATGACAAGCCCTCCGGCTTCCCTGAGCGGTTTTTTATCCGCGATCTCCAATGCCCGACCTCAGATGAAATGGTGCCAGTTCAGCTCGGGAAAAATATTATCCCGCCACTCGCAGTTTTCCAAGAATGCGGCATCCACGGCCCCCTTCTCAAACTGTCCCTGAAGATGATGAAACCGCAGCAGGTGGTCGCGGGTGCGTTTCTCAGCGTAAGGCCGTGCGGTTCCGGTTTTCATGAGAAACGCCCAATCACTGGACTGTGCGAGCAGCAACTCGCGGGCGAGTTGGCGGAGTACCCGATCCGTTTCGGGGGAGGCATTGTCCGCGTGGTGGCGGGCCAGTTCGGACATGCGGCGTCCGGCCTGATGCAGATGGGGATAGATCCAGGAGTTGGATTCGTCCAGCCAGACTTCCCAATATCCCATGTTGCCCCAGCTCGAAGCCGAGGGGGAGAGGATCTGTTGCGTCGGGTTTCCGCGCAGATATTCCCCCGGGGTGATGAGGCGGAACACATTCTGATCGTAGGCCGATTTTCGCAGAAATAGATCCAGAAACTCGGGACCCTCAAACCACCAGTGCCCGAAGAGTTCGGCGTCGAACGGACTCAGCACCAGGGGCGGCCGATCCATTGCTTTGCGCAAATCCCCGATCTGCCTCGCCCGGCTCCACATGAAATCCGCGGCATGCGCATCGACCGCCGCCTCCGCCCAGGCCCGGTTGTAGATGTCCTTGGGCGCGTTGCGGCCCGTGATGCGATGATACTTGAGCCCGGTAAACTTGCGCTGCCCGCCGGGGAGATGAGGCGCGAGATATTTCATCCCCAGATCGAATCCAATGTCGCGGTAGAAATCGCGATAGGCGGCATCGCCGGGATAGCCTTCTTCGGCACTCCAGACCTGGCGGCTGGATTCGCGGTCGCGGGCGAACACAGCGGGACCGGACGGAGTGAATCCCGGCGCATAAATGGCATAACGCGGCCTGGGGTTGCCAAACATCAGGCCGTGCGAATCGAGAATGAACCAGCGCAGATTGGCCTCCTGCAGGATGGAATCAAGGCCGGACACATAGGCGCATTCCGGCAGCCAGATCCCGACCGGATCACGCCCAAAACACGCCCTGTAATCATCGCGGGCGATCATGATCTGTGCGCGCACCGCCTGGGGATGCTGATTCAAGAGGGGCAAAAATCCGTGCGTGGCGGCACAGGTGATGATCTCGATGCGCCCCTCCTCCTGAAAAGCCGCGAATCTCCCCACCAGGTCACCCTGACACGCCTCGTAGCTGGCCTTGGCCCGGGTGAAGCGGTCAAAATACAGACTCACAATCGGGTGAAGCCGCGAATCGCCTTCCGTCCGGACGATTTCCTTTTCGGTGAGAGCCAACAAATTGTCGAGATGCTTCCGGTACCGGGCCTGCAGCAGCGGATCGCGGAGCATGTGACAGAGCGGCGGAGTGAGCGACATCGCAAACCGGGCGGGCACCCCGTCGCGAGCCTGCTCCTCCAGCATCCACAAAAGAGGCAGATAGGTTTCGGTGATCGCCTCGTAGAGCCAGTCCTCCTCGAGGAAATGCGGATACTCCGGATGTCTCACATAGGGCAGATGCGCATGGAGAACCAAGCTGAGATAACCGTCGTGCATTTCGCAAAGAGTTCCGCGTCCGCATTCTTTTGTCGAGTCCGCAAATCTGCCCCTCGCGTTACCACCCCATCCACCCCACCCAAGCGAAAGTGCAACCCACCGATTATTTGGTCCGATCGGGCCAAATAATCGGGTGCGCATCGGGGAGGATGAATTTGGATTCTCCCGAATCATTACGATTCTCTGGAGGATATAAAAAAATGGGGGATTGTGCGGTGCGCGATCCCGCTCCTCCCGGAGCGGGCTACAGGCTGCTTCGTAGCCCTGCGCGGGAGCGTAGGGATCTGCCAATGCTAATGATCGGGGATCCCCAAAGTGCGGTTGTTTCGGAACGTGCTCAAGTTTCCCGGGAAGATTGCGGAAGCTGCTTGATTCCTGGCAGAGTCGGCGCAAGGTCTTCCCGATGTCGCCTGTTGTCCCCCATTCCCGATTCCCCTCCCGGGCTGACACCATATGCTTTGCCTTTGCCATCGCGACGGCATGGCTGCCCTGGCTGCTCCATGTTCGTTTGGAATGGGCTGTGAATCCTCAATACGGATACGGATGGGCGGTGCCGCTGCTGACACTCCACCTCTGGACGGCCCGATGGCCCTCGCGCCCGGCTCCCACTCCCCGAAGCGCATGGCCTTTTCACGTGGTGCTGCTTGCGATCCTGGTCCCCATCGGCATTCTCTCCAGTGCCAACCCGGATTGGCGGACTTGCGGGTGGTTGCTTGGCGGGGTCGCTTCGACACTCGGGTTGTGCCTGCTCGTGGGCACTGGGGGCAATTCCTGGATGCGCTTCTTCCTGTTTCCCTGTTTGTTCCCGCTCGTGGCGACGCCCTGGCCCGGTTTCGTGGAGGAACCTCTGGTGAGTGCTCTCATGCATTGGGTCACGGCGGTCACGGTCGAGTTGGCGCAATGGATCGGCATTCCGGCGCTGGCAAAGGGCAATCTGATCCTGATTTCCCATGGAGTGCTGGGCGTGGACGAAGCATGCAGCGGTGTCCGCAGTCTGCAATCCTCCCTGATGGCCGCGTTGTTTCTCGGAGAATTTTTCCGGCTCACCTTCCGGCACCGAAGTCTGCTGGTGGTTTCGGGCCTGACTCTGGCCTTTTTGCTCAACGTCGCCCGGGCAACCTGGCTTGTGTCCGTCGTGCATCGCGGAGGACTCGACGCCGCGACCCGCTGGCATGATCCCGCCGGGTGGACGATTTTCGCGCTTCTATCCGTGGCACTGTTCGGCATCGCCTGGAGTCAGGCACCCCCTGCTCTCCCCCGCTCTGCACCGGTTCATCCTGCCGCAGGCCGGGCCGGTGCGATCCTGGTAATGACGGGTATCGCGGCCTCCTTCCTCCTTTCAACGCTATGGTTTTGGCGGGATCGATCTCCCGATCAGGCCCGAAATGCGAGATGGACCATTGTGCCGCCCGAACGTGCGGAGGGTTTTGAAGAAATGAATATTCCGGACGACGTGCGGCGACAGTTGCGCTTCAACGAAGGTCTCTCCATGCGCTGGCGTGGCGGGGATGGCTGGGAGTGGCGCGCCTTTTACTTCCGCTGGGAAGCCGGGCAAAGCCAGGCGCTTCTTTCCCGGGCGCACCGTCCCGAGGTGTGCCTTCCCTCCGCAGGACTGGTTCCGGTCGATACCCCGTCCCGGATCGTCGGGGTGACAACCGACGGAATCACGCAGCGGTTCACACATCAGATCTACCGGGACGGCCCGGTGCTGGTGCATGTGTTTCATGCTTTCGATCAACAGGCACTGCCCGACGAAATCGCGGGACGTGATCCATGGGCGTTGACGACCCGGCTGGCACTCGCCTGGCACGGCCACCGGCATCAGGGTGGCCAGGTTTTGTCCCTCGCCCTTCTCGACCCCGATCCAGCCGCTGATGCCGAAGATCTCTTCCGCAAGGAAATCGCGGGCATCCTCAAAAGAGCCCGCTGACCCGAACTCCGTCCCGGAAATTGCGCGGAGGAACTACTGCGGACTTGCCATGGGCTGAACTTGCGGTCAGTCTCCATGCACCCGTCCATGATCCCCGATCAGAAGCAAACTCTCCCGCTGTTGCCGGATTGCGGCATTGAAAAGACGGCGGCATTCCTGGGTTTGTTCTTCGGGCTCCACATGTTGACGGTGGTGGTCGGTGCCTCGCTCACCCCGGCACATGGAGCGGTGGCGGTCTTCTGGCCGACCAGCGGTCTGGTGCTGGGTTTTCTCCTCATCACCCGCACAGTCTTCTGGCCTGTCCTGATCCTGCTCGCCGTGCTGTCCGAGTCTCTCATTTCGGGAGTGTTGGGTTCGGATCAAGCCCCCTGGAGCCCGGTTCTATTGGCCGCCAATGCCGGGGAAGCGCTACTTGGTGCGTCTCTGATCCGGCATTTCCATCCGGACCTGTCCTCAGGCAGCACCATCCGCAAAATGGTGGTGCTGATCTTTAGTGCGGGAGTGTTCGCCACCGGATTGGGAGCCGCTGCGGGTGCCTGGGGAATGGCCGGGATGCATCCGGGCAATCACTACTGGACCGACTGGCAGATCTGGTGGTTCTCGGGAGCGATGGGGGTGATCATCATCACCCCCGTGGTGGTTGCCATGTTCGGCGAAATGCGGGGCGCTCTTCCGCGTCTTTTTCCCGCAAGAGAATCCGAGGTCCTGCTCGTCTTCATCTCCGTGGTGGCCTGCGTGTACGGCATTTTTGGAAGTCCGACCCCGCTCAGTCGGACACTGCTCGATTTTCCCTTTGTGTTGTTTCCATTTCTGGTGTGGGCGGCACTGCGGGCGTCCTTCTCTTCGGTGGCACTGCTGTGTGCGGGCACGGCTGTCGCGACATCGTGGCTCACCTGCAAAGGGTTGGGCCCCTTCGGATCCGGGGCATTTCCCCTGGAAACGCGGGTAATGGCGCTGCAGTTTTTCCTTCTCACCCTCCTGCTGATGACACTGTTTCTGTGCGCGGCGGTGGGAGACCGCCGCCGGGAAACCGCCGTCCGCGAGCAAATCGAAAGGCGTCTGGAACAGGTCCGCCGTTTGGAAATGGTGGGACGGCTCGCGGGGGGCGTTGCGCACGATTTCAACAACTACCTTACGGTGATCGGCGGCTATACTGAAATGGTCCGGCTCAACCG
>DYRR01000032.1:12570-18762 GCA_020718605.1 Chthoniobacter flavus
ACCGTCTCCGATCGCGGAACCGGAATTCCCCCAGAAATCATGGATCGGATCTTCGATCCGTTTTTCACCACCAAACCCGATGGAAAAGGGACCGGAATCGGACTATCGACCGTCTTTGCGGCAGTGCGGGATGCCGGAGGTGCGGTCGAGGTGGAATCCTCTCCCGGAACCGGCGCTTCCTTCCACCTCTACCTTCCGCAGGCATCCCCTCCCCATGACGCTCCCGCAACTCTTGATAGAGATGTCCCTTCCGCACCCGTTCCGGTGGCAGAATTCCGAAAGCTGGCCCTGGTGGTCGATAACGAGGAGATGCTGCGGGTGCTCCTTCGGGAACTGCTCTCCGGCATGAACTACGAAATTCTGGAAGCTGCCTCCGGGCGGCAGGCCCTTGAATTGGTGGAACGCGGAGCCCGGGTTCCCGACCTGCTCGTCACCGACCTTGCCATGCCCGACATGGGAGGATTGGAACTGGTGCGCCGCCTGACCGGACCCTGTCCGCAAATGAAAATTTTGATCATCTCCGGTTCCCTCGGGGAGACAGGCAACCCCGGTTCCACGCTGGGTCCCCCGGTGAGGTTTCTCCGCAAACCGTTCTCGGCCTCGGCATTTCTCGAAGAGATTCGGCGGCTCCTGACGCCATCCTGACCCGTTAATGCCTACGCGGTTTCCGCGTCGTTCACCGCGTCGATGAAACGGCGCATGCGGCCGAAGTTGATCCGGTGCGGCCGCAGCACAAGACGCTTGAGAGTGAGCAGGTTCTCCTCGTTTTTTTCCTCGGGCAGAGCGGACGTCTGCCCGATGTGGCCCGATGCAAGGAGACCGGAAAACTTTTCATTGAGCGCCTCCACGGAATCCGCAGTGATCGGGCGCTTGAGGCGGACCACAAACTGGTCGCCCACCCAGCGGCTGGAATGGTAAATCCGATAAAACCGCAGCACCTCCTCCACGGCGGCATCCACATCGTCGAAGACTTTGAAAAAAGAGAAATCCTCCTCCGAGATGAGGCGAAGACGCAGGAGATGCTCGACAAGAAAGCGGTGCCAGGTTTCCCAATACATTCCACCCGGCTTATCCACCATCACCAGAGGCATGATGCGCGCCTTGCCGGTCTGCATGAGCGTGATCGCCTCAAAGCCCTCGTCCATTGTTCCAAACCCGCCGGGAAACAGGGCGATGGCATGGGTTTCCTTGAGAAAATTCAGTTTGCGGGTGAAAAAATAATTGAACGTGACCAGCTTGTGATCGCCCTCGATCGTTTCATTGGCCGCCTGCTCGAAAGGCAGGCGGATATTGAGTCCGAAGCTGTTCTTTCGCCCGGCACCGCGCTGTGCGGCCCCCATGATTCCATCCCCCCCGCCGGTGATGATCATGAAACCATGGTCCTTCATTTTTCTGGAAAACGCCTCTGCGGCCTGGAACTCGGGCTCATCGGGTTTCGTGCGCGCGGACCCGAACACGGCGATCTTGGGAATCTTGGAATACGGCTCGAAGACATTGGCCGCCCGGCGCAGCTCCTTGAGAGTCCGATTGAACAGCTTCAAATCGGCGACCGGCATTTGGTCTTTGGCGAGCTTGAGCGCGGTGACCACCATTTCCCGGATCAGTTCCGGGTGGTAATCGCAGCCCCAGTCCTCCACGAGTTGCCCGATGCGGGCGTCCATGTCCGGATCACCGGTGGAGCCGATGGTTCTTGGGTTGGGCTGAACCATGGATCAGAAATTCCGGCGTTTGATCACAATCTCGACGCGTCGATTGATCTGCTGTTCCTCGATCGTGCCCGTGGGAACGATGGGGCTTGTCTCGCCGAAACCCACGGTGCGGATGTGTTCGGGGAGCAGCCCGAGATTCTCCACGAGCCATTGCCGCACCGACTCGGCCCGCTGGCGGCTCAGGACCAGATTGTATTTCTCGGGGCCGAACGTGTCGGTATGACCTTCGATGATGAGAAAAGCCCTGGGCGTGCGGGCAATCAACTGTGCGAGCTTGCCCAAGCCCTCCATGGCTTCCGGACGGAGCCTGGCTTCGTTGTAGCCAAAAAGAAGACCCGCATCCATGAGAATGGGGCGATTCTCCACCGGGGTGCCGCTGGAGATCAGTGCGTCGAGGTTGGTGAATCCCGCTGCGACCCGGTCGGCGGCGGTGTCACCCACGTTCCCTCCCGTGGAGGGGTTCAGTTCCAGCAGGGGACGGCCCGGGGTGACCACGTCGCTCTTGACCAGGCGTTCGGCGATTTTACCCGTGTCCAGATCGCGGGCGAGACGGGCGTCCGCATCCGCCTTGTTCATGGCCTCCTGCAACCCGCCGGAGACAACCGGAGGTTTCTCCTCCAACAACGGTTTCACGGCATCCTTGGGGGGCGCGACGGGTGTCACCCTCACATCCTGAAGAAGCTCCTTGAAACTCTCCTGTTCCTTGGGAATCTCGATCCTCGCCATCTCGGCCTTTTTCTCCGGAGGCGTCTCGGAAACATCGGGCGCATCAAGAAGCGCGGGATCAATCTCCACCCGCTCCACCTTGAAAGAACGCGGCACCAACCGTTCGAAATAAGGATCACCGTACCGCGTGAGACTCGTGTGCTGGAAGAAAATCATCAAACCCAGATGCACACACAGCGACAGGATAATTGCCCGAAACACCCACTTGCGATTGGGAACCAGGGAGGAAGGAAAAGATCGGTTGGCGCGGGCTGCTAACATGGCGTTGCCGGGAGAATACTCTGAAATTGCTCCTGCGACCAGCGGACATTTTCTCAATCGGCGAAGACGATCCAGGGAGACATCCCGCCCTGCCGCACGAACTTCCGAGAAAGTCCCAAAAATATTTTAACCCTCTAAGTTTTGGATATTGAAGTGCTTGCACCGACACCCCTGTTTTGGCCTTGCCAGTGGAAAATAAAATTCCTTGCCAATCCACTACATATTGTGGCTTACTGCTCTCCGCTGTCCAACATAGAGTGTATTGTTCCCAGTGGATTCACACGTTGTTGACAGCTTTTTTTGCCCGTAATTCATTCAAAATCAGCCACCGGAGACCACATATGCCCCAGATCAAAAAAGCCCGTCGTTCCCGTCCACAACCATCCGCCGCCCGCACCCCCGGGAAAGAACGTTCCAAGCCCGCAAAAAAATCCGCCCCCGCCCGGGGCATTCGTTTCGAGCGGACTTTCAGCAAACCCGGCGTGTCGGCATTCGACGAGATCGAGTGGGATTTGCGCACTGCGGAAATCACCGACGACGGGGGCAAATCCATTTTCAAACAGGAAAACGTGGAAGTCCCGACAAGCTGGACACCCCTGGCGACAAAAATCGCGGTGTCGAAATATTTCTACGGGGACATCGCCAATGGCACCGATCCGCACAAGAACGGGCGCGAATCCTCCATCCGGCAGCTCGTCCACCGGGTCACCCGCACGATCACCGACTGGGGCATTGCGGATGGCTATTTTGCGACCAAGGCCGATGCGGAAGTGTTTTACGAGGACCTCACCTGGCTGTGTGTGAATCAGTATGGTGCTTTCAACAGCCCGGTGTGGTTCAATGTGGGGCTGTGGCATCAGTACGGCATCGGCAAAGCGGGGGGACGCGGCAATTTCTTCTTCAACCGGGCAACGGACCAGGCCGAGCGGGCTCCCACCCAGTATGAGTATCCGCAGGGCAGTGCCTGTTTCATCCAGTCGGTGAAGGATTCCATGGAGGACATCATGCGTCTGGCGGGTTCCGAGGCGATGCTCTTCAAATACGGATCCGGCACGGGATCGGATCTCTCGACCCTCCGCAGCACCCGCGAAAAGCTCAGTGGCGGCGGCAAACCCAGCGGTCCCCTCTCATTCCTCAAGGTCTATGATCAAGTCGCCAATGTCGTGAAAAGCGGGGGCAAAACCCGGCGCGCCGCGAAGATGAACACGCTCAAGGACTGGCATCCGGACGTCGAGGAATTCATCGAAGCCAAGACCAAGGAAGAGCAGAAAGCCTGGGCACTGATCGAGCAGGGCTTCGACGGCAGCTACAACGGCGAGGCCTACGGCTCGATCATGTACCAGAACGAGAATCTCTCCGTGCGGGTGAGCGATGAGTTCATGAATGCCGCAGTGGGGGATCTCGAATGGTGGACACGCCGGGTGACGGACGGCAAACCCTGCGAGAAAAAAAGCGCCCGGGCACTTCTGCGCAAAATTGCGGAAGGCACGCACGTCTGCGGCGATCCCGGCATGCAGTTCGACACGACCATTCACAAATGGCACACCTGCAAGGGCACGGCCCGCCAGAACTCCACCAATCCCTGCTCGGAGTATCTGTTTCTGGACAACACCGCCTGCAATCTCGCCTCGCTGAATCTCCTGCGTTTCAAAAACGAGGATGAATCCTTCGATGTCGCCCGATTCAAGGCTGCGGTCCGTCTGTTCATCACCGCCCAGGAGATCCTGGTGGACAATGCGAGCTATCCCGTGAAGGAGATCGCCGAAAACAGCCACATTTTCCGCACGCTGGGCCTGGGTTTTGCCAACCTCGGCGCGCTCATCATGAGCTACGGACTGGGCTACGACAGCGATGAAGGTCGCGCACTCGCCGGCTCCATCACTTCCATCATGACCGGACACGCCTACGAGCAAAGCGCCGTCATGGCCCGCGCCATGGGGCCGTTCCCGGGCTATCACGACACCCGCGCCACCGGTGTCGAAAAGACCGTGGATTCCACCAACGAACCCTACATGCTCGAAGTGATCCAACTGCACCGCGAAAATGTGGCCAAAATCCAGAACTCACAGCGCTTCGGTTATCTCAAGGAGGAGGCCCGCAAAACCTGGGATGCCGCGCTGGACAACGGACGCGCCCACGGCTACCGCAACGCCCAGGTCACTGTGCTCGCACCCACCGGCACCATCGGATTCCTGATGGACTGCGACACCACGGGCATCGAACCCGACATCGCGCTGGTGAAATACAAACTGCTCGCAGGCGGCGGCATGCTCAAAATCGTCAATCAAACGGTGCGGCCCGCCCTTCACGACCTGGGCTACGATGCCGGGGAGATCGAGAAAATCATCGCCCACATCGACAAATACGACACCATCGAAGACGTGCTCGACGACGAAACCGGCGCGGCGGTGGCTTCGGGTCTCAAGTCGGAGCATCTGCCGGTGTTTGACTGCGCTTTCAAGCCCGCCCGCGGACGGCGCAGCCTGCATTATCGCGGCCACATCCGCATGATGGCCGCCGCCCAGCCCTTCCTGAGCGGCGCCATTTCCAAGACGGTGAACATGCCCCCGGACGCCTCGGTCGAGGACATCATGAACACGTACATCGAGGGCTGGAGGCTCGGGCTCAAGGCCATCGCGATCTACCGCGATGGATCCAAACGCTCGGCGCCGCTCAACACGAAAAAGACCCGCGATATGGGCGCGACCGGCGTGGAGGCAACCCTCCAGAGCAGGGAAGACCTGGAGGCCCGTATCCTCGAACTGGAATCGGAGATCTCCACCCTGAGCAAGCGGGTGGACGAACCCGTGCGGCACCGCATGCCCGAGACCCGCCTCTCGATCACCCACAAGTTCGATATTGCCGGACACGAAGGCTACATCACCGTGGGCACTTACGAGGACGGCCAACCCGGCGAACTCTTCATCCAGATGGCCAAGGAAGGCAGCACGATCGGCGGTCTCATGGACACCGTCGCGACGCTCACCTCCCTCTCGCTGCAATACGGTGTGCCACTGGAAAGCCTGGTGAAAAAATTTGCCTTCCAGAGGTTCGAACCGAGCGGGTTCACCAAAAATCCCGACATCCGCAACGCCACCTCGATCACCGACTACGTGTTCCGCTGGCTCGGATGCCAATTCCTCAAAGGCTACAAGGAAGCCACCTCCCCCAAGTCCAACCAACCCGAGCTTCCCCTCAAAGGCATCGCCGAGATGGAACGCAAAGCGGTGAATCGTCCCGTATCCGATCTGCCCCGCACCGCAGAGAAGGAAATCATCGACGTGGTCGCCCGCAAAAACGGTTCCGAAGGCTCCCCGCACATCAGTGAATCCACCGGGTCCACCCACGCGGAGCGGGTGAAGGAGGCTTTGGGCAATATGTACATGGACACCCCCTGCTCCAATTGCGGCAGCACCAAGGTGATCCGGGCCGGCGCCTGCGGATGCTGCACCGAGTGCGGCACCAGCCAGGGCTGCAGCTAGCCGTCCGTCGGTAT
>DYRR01000163.1 GCA_020718605.1 Chthoniobacter flavus
GGTTCCCCACGTGAGCAGAGAGTCGTCCCCTTATCCTGGCAGACTGGTCTGACGCACCTTCGACAACGGTTGCCGGGGCAGAGTATCTTTGAGCCATGGTCCGACTCGCGCTATCTGCCAAAACATTGTGCAGTGCGCGGACCCCTTCTGCTGGAATGGGAAGACGATCAGCCCCACCCGCCGGGTTCGCACAAGTTTGTCCTGCTCAAAATGCACATTTACGGGGTGCTGCAGGAACTGCTCCTTACTTGACCGCAGGCGGATTCCATGGCTGCGGGCGGATGCGGGCGGGGCACAAAAAATAATGCCACGTCTTCGTTGACATGTCGCCCTTGTTTGATAGCGTCTGCACCTTTCCAAAAAATCCACCCTATTTCCCATGCCAAAAACATCCTCCAAAAAATCCATCCAATCCACCAAACCAACCAAGCCCGGCAAGTATGTGTATGTCTTCGGTGACAGCAAGGCCGACGGCAACGGGTCCATGAAAGCCCTCCTCGGCGGCAAGGGCGCCAACCTCGCCGAGATGACCCGCATCGGATTGCCCGTGCCCCCGGGATTCACGATCACCACGGAGGTGTGCACCTATTTCTACGCCAACAAACGCACCTATCCCGCCGTGCTCCGCGAGCAGATGGAAAAAGGCGTGCGCAACATGGAAACGATCATGGGCACGAAGTTCGGCGATGCCGCCGGATTCCCCCTGCTGGTCGCCGTCCGCTCCGGTGCCCGGGACTCGATGCCGGGCATGATGGATACCATCCTCAATCTCGGACTCAATGATCAGAGCGTGCTGGCGCTGGCCAAGGCCACGGGCAATGCGCGTTTTGCGTGGGATTGCTACCGCCGCTTCGTGCAGATGTACGGCGACGTGGTGCTGGGCGTTCAGAAGCGCGAAGGGGAGGACCATGACCCGTTCGAGACGGTCATTCACGGCTTCAAACACGAGAAATACAACGCCGACATCATCGACAGCGATCTCACGGCGGAAGACCAGCAGGAGCTGGTGAAACGCTTCAAGGCGCTCGTGAAAAAGCGCACCGGAAAATCCTTTCCCGCCGATCCCTGGCAGCAGCTTCAGGGTGCCGTGGGCGCGGTCTTCGGATCGTGGATGAACGACCGGGCGATCGTCTATCGCCGCAAATACAATATCCCCGCCGAATGGGGCACTGCCGTGAACGTGCAGGCCATGGTTTTCGGCAACACCGGCGAGACTTCGGGTTCCGGCGTGGCGTTCACCCGCAACCCGGCGAACGGCAACAAGGAGTTCTACGGCGAATTTCTCATCAACGCCCAGGGAGAGGACGTCGTGGCCGGCGTGCGCACACCCGAAGCGGTTTGCGAACTCAAAAAGGCGATGCCCAAGCCCTATGCGGAACTCGACAAGGTCCGCCAGATTCTTGAGAAACACTTCAAGGACGTGCAGGACTTTGAGTTCACGATCCAGGAGGGCAAGTTGTTCATGCTCCAGACCCGCAATGGCAAGCGCACCGCGATGGCCGCGCTCAAGTTCTCGATGGACATGGTCCGGGAAAAGCTCATCGACTGGAAAACTGCGGTGTTGCGCAATCCATCCGAGCAACTCGATCAACTGCTGGCTCCCGTGTTCGACAATGCCGAAGTAAAAAAAGCCAAGCTCCTCGCCTCCGGGCTTCCGGCCGGCCCGGGCGCGGCTTCCGGCAAGATCTACCTCAACGCCGATCGCGCCGCCACCGCGGCCAGCCAGGGCGAGAAAGTGCTGCTCGTTCGCAACGAAACTTCCCCGGAAGATCTCCGCGGCATGATCGCCGCCGAGGGCATTCTCACCGCCAAGGGCGGCGTGTCCTCCCACGCGGCGCTGGTGGCCCGCCAGATGGGCAAGGTCTGCATCTGCGGTGCTTCGGCACTCCAGATCGATTATGACAAAAAGACCGTGTCCGTCGCGGGCAGGGTTTTCAAGGAAGGCGAGTTTCTCTCCATCGACGGCACTGCCGGCACGGTCTATGGGGGGCAGATTCCCACGGCCCCGTCGGAGATTGTCTCCGCGCTCCTGCATGGCAACAAAGCCGCGCAGAAAACCGAGAAATTCAAACACTTCAAGCAGCTCATGGACTGGTGCGCCAAACTCGCCCGCCTTGAGATCCGCACCAACGCCGACACGCCGGAGCAGACCGCCAACGCCATCGCCTTCGGTGCCACCGGCATCGGGCTCTGCCGCACGGAACACATGTTCTTCGAAGGCGACCGCATCTCCGCGATGCGCGAGATGATTCTGGCGGACAACACGGCCGACCGGGAAACCGCCCTGGCGAAGCTCATGCCTTACCAGCGCGCGGATTTCACCGGAATCTTCAAGGCCCTCAAAGGTCTGCCCGCCACCATCCGCCTGCTCGACCCGCCACTCCATGAGTTCCTTCCCCACACCAAGGAACGCCAGCTCGATCTCGCCCGCACCCTGGGCGTCACGGTCGAGGTGATCATGCAGCGCGTGGCCCAGCTCCATGAATTCAACCCCATGCTCGGACACCGTGGATGCCGCCTCGGCATCGCCTATCCGGAAATCACCGAGATGCAGGTGCGCGCCATCTTTGAGGCCGCCGCCGACGTGGCGAAGAAGAAGATCAAGGTCAAACCCGAGGTCATGGTTCCGCTGGTCGGATTTGCCCGCGAACTCGAGTTGCAGGTGGAAATCGTCCATCGTGTCGCCAAGGAAGTGATGGCCGCGAAGAAGGTCAAATTCGACTACCTCGTGGGAACCATGATCGAAGTGCCGCGCGGTGCTCTCACGGCCGACGAGATCGCCAACTCCGCGCAGTTTTTCAGCTTCGGCACGAACGATCTCACCCAGACCGCGCTGGGCATCAGCCGCGACGACATGGGGGCCTTCCTCAATGCCTACACCGAGAATGAGATCTTCAAGAAGAACCCGTTCGCGAGCCTCGACACCACCGGCGTCGGTCAGCTCATGGAAATCGCCATCGCCAAAGGCCGCAAGACCAAGCCGGACATCAAGCTCGGCATCTGCGGCGAACACGGCGGCGATCCCGACTCCGTGCGTTTCTGCCACAAGATCGGACTCAACTACGTGAGCTGCTCGCCCTTCCGGGTGCCTGTCGCCCGCCTCGCCGCCGCACAGGCCGCACTGACCGGCGCCTGAGATCGCAGGCCGATAAAATGAAGAACGCCCGCCCGCGACTCCGTTCGTGCGGCGGGCGTTTTTTTGAACACATCCCCGGCGATCGGAGGCGGGCCGAAAAAGATTTATGCCCAGAATGGCCCAAGCGGGCATGCTCCTTCGTCGCGCCTTGCCTGCGGCCTTCCCAAACTCAACGAAGTGTAGCCTATCCCAGAGTCTGCTCAGTAAGTTATGGTTTCGAAGCTGGAAAGGTGATGCGCCACATGCCGCGCAGTTCGCCCATTTGGAAACCAGTCGCCTCGTCCCGCGGGTAGCGTTTGACAAGTGCGGCGAGCGTGTCGGCGTCGATGTCGGTGCCGGGGGTGCCGTGGCATTTCAGGCAGGTGGTATTGGCGAGCACGATGGGCGCGAAGAACGTCTCGCTGCCATCGGCGTTCCGGCGGACATGCGGCTCGGGCGCTTTGCCCGCCTTCATCGTAGTGCCGTAGGAGTCGAGGATTTCGAGTTCCGCAGCAATGTCGCGGCGGTGTGGCCGACGATGCCAGCTCCTAGAATGACGGTTTTGGCCATGACGCGAATGGGTGGGTGGTTGAAGTGGGATGCCTGGGGTGGATCAGACCGGGTCTGTTTCGGCGAACCCGGTCACTTCAGCGCGGCGTCCAGGGTGCGCAGCGCCTGCATAATTCGCTCGTGATGCGCTTGGGTGGCCTTGTGCTGCTTTTTGTGTTTTGTGTGGTTAGGTTCGGCGTGCTGGTGCGTGGTGTTGGGAGTATTGCCTGCCTTCTCGTGCTCGGCGAGATCCGTTTCATGAGTGCTGATCTCCGCCTCATGGGCGCGGATGCTCGCCTCGTGTCTCGCGAGTTCCTCCTGCGCCCGTTTCAAGATGGCGGCGGCTTTCATTTGCTGCTCATGCCAATGATCCACGAGCACGGCCAGCGCGGCGGCGATGAGTCACGGCAGGAGGCGGCGCAGTGAAGCGGGAGATTTCATGGAATTCCGAGCAATGGAGCGTTGCGTTTGTTCATGAAGACGGGCGCATGTTTCATTTGCCGCTCATGCCGAAAAGCCTGGGGAAAAAGCGCGGCAGGCGGCGGGCGTAGTCCGCGTATTCCAGAAAAAGATTCCGCAGCAGGGCTTCTTCATGCGCGGCCTTGGCGCGCAAAAAGACCATGAGCGCGACCGTCACGACCGCCGCCGGGAGGCTTTGCCAAAGAACGGTCCAGCCCACGGCGAGAATGGCGACGCTGGCATAGAGGGGATGCCGGATGTGGGCGTAAATTCCGCTAACGATGAGTTCGGCCCCCGCAGACGGACTGGGGAACGGAGTGAGGTTGCGCCCGAGATCCTTCGCGCCA
>DYRR01000164.1 GCA_020718605.1 Chthoniobacter flavus
GGAACTCAACTTGCTCGACTCATTGGCTCCTCTGAGGTCGAACACTGAGTTCTGACCATTATCCGGGCGCATCTCCGAAAGTTGCAAACCAAAGGAGCGCGGGCATCCTGCCCGCTTGGTGGAGAAAGCGGGCGAGACGCCCACGCTCCCATCACGAAGCGTCTTTGCAACTATCGGAGATGCGCCCCAATTATCCCGTCCCATCAGGCCGGTTCTCTGGTTGGTATTTTACCCGGCCCTGGCGGGCTGGGCTGTAGAATCTCGCACCGTTGGTGCTCCTGAATCCGCTTTGCATCAGAGATGCGCCCCCCGGGATGCACATCCATATTTTTCTTTCGATTTTTCTGGCCATCGGGTGGCATCCCGGCGCACACTTCGCGCCCTTTTTCCAAAGCACCCATGTCCGCACCCGATTTTCAGCTCACCATAGGCCTGCCCTCCGGCAGTTTGCAGGAAGCCACGATTTCCCTGTTTGCCAAAGCGGGCTACACCGTGGGCGGGGCAAGCCGTTCCTACCGTCCTTCCATTGACGATCCGGAGTTGCGGGTCCGGCTGCTTCGGGCCCAGGAAATGAGCCGGTACGTGGAGCACGGGTATCTCGATTGCGGGATCACCGGCAAGGATTGGGTCGTGGAAAACGGATCGGATGTGGAGGTTCTCGCCGACCTGCCCTACAGTCGCGCGAGTTCGAATCCCACCAAGTGGGTACTGGTCGTGCCGGAGGATTCGCCCATCCGGACCGTGCAGGATCTTGAGAGCAGGGTCGTGGCGACCGAGGCGGTGGGGCTCACGCGCCGGTTTTTTGAAAAGCACGGCGTGAAGGCCGAAATTGAGTTCAGTTGGGGCGCCACCGAAGTGAAAGTGCCCGACCTTGTGGACGCCATCGTGGACATCACCGAGACCGGATCCTCGCTGCGGGCCAACAAGCTGCGCATTGTCGAGGTGCTCATGGAGTCCTATCCGCAGTTCATTGCCAATCGCAAGGCCTTTGCCGATCCCGCCAAGCGCGCAAAAATGGAGCGTTTGGTTCTGTTGCTCCGCGGTGCGCTGCAGGCGCGGGACAAAGTGGCGCTCAAAATGAATATCGAAGAAAAGAGTTTGCAAAATCTGCTCGATTCCCTACCGTCACTGCGCAATCCGACCATTTCGCAACTTTCCCAGCCCGGCTGGGTTGCGGTGGAAACGGTGATCGACGAAAAAATCGTCCGGGAAATTATCCCATCCCTCAAAAGCCTCGGGGCCGAGGGGATCATCGAATATCCCCTCAACAAAGTTGTCTATTGATCCTGCAACCAACCTATGGGTTCCCTTAAAAAAACGAGAAAAGCGAAAATCGCCAAGCACAAGCGCCGCAAGCGCATGAAACTCAACCGTCACAAGAAACGGTTGCGCTACAAGTCTTAAGCGGTACCTTACCCCCATGGGTTTCCAGTTTCGGCAGGGCCCCCGAGATCGCACAGGATCCGGGGGATTGTCGTCCTGTGCAAATGGGCTGCTCCTCATCGGGGCGCTCTGGTTGCCCCTTTGTGCCTTCGCGCAGGAACCCGCCGCATCGCCCGGTACCGCCGTCCCGCAACCGCCGGTCCATGTCGAAATGGTTCTGCTGAACGATTTTGCGGCTGAGGAGATCGATCCGGCCACCGCGCTCTCCCGCGAGGGGGAGCACCGGGCCGAGGCACTCGCACATTTTGCCCAGGGTCTTGCCGCCGAGGATCTGGCCGAGACCGACCAGGCAACCGAATATTTTCTGCGCGTCATCGAACTCGATCCGGGCCAGTCGGATCTGGCGATCAAGGTCGCGTTCGATTTTGTGCGGGCCGGGGATATTGCCCGCGGCATCGGGATTTTGAAGGACGCGATGAAAGCCTCCCCCAGGGAACCGCTGCTGCTGCTCAACCTCGCTTCGATCTACGCCCGCAATCTGCGCAAGTTCGACCTGGCGATCCGGTATGCCCGGGAGGCGGTCGAAATCGCGCCTTCGGACCCTCTGGTTTACCAGACGCTCCATGAGATTTATCTGGCGGCGGGACAGATTTCCAATGCGGAAAAAATCCTCGAGCGCGCCGCGCGATTGGAGAGCACCGATGCCGAGTTCTGGATGCGGCTGGGCGATCTCTACACGCGCACCCTGGTGAAGGAAGGGGGCGAACTCACCCCGCAGAACCGGGGAAAGATCGACAGGGTGTTCGCCAAGGCGCTGCAGTTCGGTCCCGGGGATCCGCTTGTGCTCAACCGGGTTGCGGATTTCTACGTGGCCTCCGACCGCATCCCCGAAGCGCTGGCGCTCTATGTGAAGATATTGGAAAATCAGTCCGGGGTGTCCGCCCCGCTCCTGGTCAATGTCCGGGAAAAGCTTGCGCGCGGTCTGCTCGCGGGCGGGAAACGTGACGAGGCCATCACGGTGCTGGAGGAGATGGTGCGGGACAATCCCCTCCAATACGAGAGCTACGAATTGCTCGGGCAGCTTTACCAGGAAAAGGGCGACTTCGAGAAAGCGCTCGGCGTGTGCGAACAAAGCCTGTTGCTCAGCCCGAACCAACCCGCGAATTATCTGCGCGTTTCCGATCTTTGCATGCGCCTGCACCGGTCGGATCGGGCGGTGAAGACGCTCGAGGATGCCCGGGCACGGTTCCGCGACATCCCGCTTGTCACCTATTCGCTGGCGATCGCCTACCAGCAGGCCGGACGGTATGACGAAGCACTGCAGGCTTTCGAGGAGACGCAGCAGGAGGCCGGGGTCAGCCAGGAGGAGATTCTCAACGGACAGTTCTACTTCAACTACGGTGCCGCCGCCGAGCAGGCCGGGCTGCCGGAAAAGGCGGTCGCTCTGATGAAAAAATCCATCGAGATCGACCCGGCCAACGCCGCGCAGGCCCTCAATTTTCTGGCGTATTTCTGGATCGACAAAGGCATCCGCCTCGATGAGGCCGGGGCGTTTCTCGACCGGGCACTGGAGATGGAGCCGGACAATGGTGCCTTTATCGATAGTCTCGGATGGCTCCACTACCGGCGAGGCCACTACGACAAGGCGCTCGGGGAACTCCTGCGCGCCGCCGGGCTGCTCGAAGAACCCGACGCGGTGGTCTTCGACCACATTGCCGACACCTATCTCAAACTCGGCAACACCGCCCAGGCGGTCGTTTATTGGGAGAAATCCCTTGGCCTCAATCCGGATGACAAGAAGATCGGCGCAAAACGTGACGCGGCAAAGCAGCAGGTCACCGAAAACCACAAGCCCTGAGGCGCGTCCGCAGGAAACCCATGGAGGATGTGCTCACCCGGATCCGGACCCGCGATTTCCGGAGTCTTGCGGAGCACGAAATCTCTCCCGGGCCGGATTGGAACTTCCTGATCGGACCCAATGCCCAAGGGAAAACCTCCCTGCTGGAAGCCGTTGCTGTTTTGTTGCGGCTCCAGTCGCCCCGGACATCCCGGCTGGCCGACGTGATCCGGATCGGGGCGCGCGGGCTGGTTGTGGAGGGATGCGTGGGGGTGCAGCGGCTGCAATTGTACTACGGGCATCACCGCAAAAAGCTCGCGCTCAATGGTGTCGAACAGCGTGCCAGCGGGGATTATTTGTCGGTGGGACGCGCGGTGTTTGTGGCCACCGATGACATCCGGCTGGTGCGCGGCCCTGCGGAGGACCGGAGGAAGTTTCTGGATTATCTCGGGATTCAGACAGAGCCGGGCTACCGGGCGGTATTGCGCGCCTACACGTACGCGCTGCGCAGCCGCAACCGGCTTTTGAAAAATCCGGCGGTGTCCCGCCGCGAGATCGAAGCCTACGACGGTCCGCTGGTGGAGCAGGGCACAAGGCTGCATGCATTCCGGGTATCCCTCGTCGGGAAGCTGGCCCCCACTTTTGTCGATATGGCCGGGAGGATTGCCGAAAACTCGGGGGCGGGCTCCGGCATCGGATTCGAGCCGGGATCTGGCGCCGATCTGGCCGGGGAATTGCGCGGGGGCCTGGATGAGGACCGTCGCACCGGACAGACGCGGAGTGGTCCGCATCGGGACGATCTCGCGCTCACGCTCGACGGGCGTCCGGCGGCGGCGTTTGCCTCGGAGGGCCAACAGCGCACGCTCGTGCTCGCTCTTCGCCTGGCGGAGATGTCCCTGGTACAGGAATGCTCCGGCCTGGCGCCCGTGCTGCTTCTCGACGATGTGTTTGGGGAATTGGATCCCGCCCGCCGCCGCGCTCTGCTTGATGTGTTGCCGGCGCGCAGCCAGAAATTTGTCACCGGCACCGATTTCTCGTGGCTGCGGGATTTGCCGTCCGGGAAAATCTTCCGGGTTTCCAATGGGCGGCTGGCCGAATCACCCCGATCATTGGCATTGGCAGGTCCCTGCGCTCCCGCGCAGGGCCACGAAGCAGGCTGTAGCCCGCTCCGGGAGGAGCGGGATCGCCCGCCGAAAAATCCCCCCATTTCTGTATATCCTCC
>DYRR01000165.1 GCA_020718605.1 Chthoniobacter flavus
CAGCAAACCTACTGTCTATGCGCCTTCCCGATTGTTTTGGTTATCGAAGTTCAGCCTGGAGGGTCAGGCTCCCGCCCTGACCGTGCTTGAGTGGGATAAGTCCACCCGCTATTCCCACGCCTCCCGCATTTCGTTATCTTATACGGATTTTTTCTTGATTTGGCTTGGCGGATTGTGCATCCCTCTTTCGGGAAACAAACGGGGTGTGTCACATTCTTTCTTTGGAGGATTTTACCATGAAACATTGGATCAAACGCATCGGTTGCACGGCGGTCTTGCTGGGCATCATTTCTGGCTCGGGCATGGCGGCGGATGCGCCGGTCGTCTCGGATGTGCAGGTCTCGCAGCGCACCGGAACGAAGCTCGTCGATATCTCCTACGACTTGGCCTACTCGGGCGGGACGGTCACGGTATGGGTGGACGTGTCCAACGACGGCGGGCGCAGCTACATCGTGCCTGCCCGGACTTTCTCGGGCCATATCGGCCAGGGCGTCGCACCGGGAAACAACCGCGCCGTAGTTTGGAATGCGGAGGCGGACTACGACGGGCTGCTCACCTCGCAGATGAAGGTGCGGATCAATACCCGCGCGGGCACCGTGCCGGTGCCGCCTGTCGGGATGGTCTTCATTCCCGGCGGGCATTTCCAGATGGGCGAGTGGTCCGATGGCTCGGCGTGCGGCACGCGCACGGTATATATCAGCCCAATGTTCATGGATCGGTATGAAGTTACGGGGGTGCTGTGGGGGCAGACCAAGGGCTGGGCGGACACGCACGGCTACAGCATGAGCGGCGGAAGCAGCCGCGCTTCGGACCATCCCATTCAAACAATCTCCTGGTATGACGCCGTGAAATGGTGCAATGCCCGCTCCGAGAAGGAAGGGCTTACGCCCGTTTATTACACCGATACCGCCCAGACGGCGGTCTATCGCAGCGGCAACACAAACATCACCAACGCGATGGTGAAATGGACCGCCAATGGCTATCGCCTGCCCACCGAGAGCGAGTGGGAAAAGGCCGCGCGGGGCGGGTTGAGCGGCAAGTTGTATCCGTGGGGCGACAGCATCGACGGCAGCAAGGCGAATTACAGTGGATCAGGAGATTCATGGGAGAATGGAAGTCCACAGACCACTCCCGCCGGCTATTACAATAGCGACCAAACGCCTTCTGGGGGCGACATGGCCAACGGCTATGGTCTCTACGACATGGCTGGGAATGTCTGGGAATGGTGCTGGAATTGGTTTGGCACTGTGGAGGGAGACAACAATCCCAAGGGTCCGACTTCGGGCACCAACCGGGTTGCGCGCGGCGGGTCGTGGAACTACGACACGTCCAACGTTCGTTGCGCGTATCGCGGCCTCGTCAATCCGTTCAACTACTACAGCAGCGGCGGTTTTCGGTGTGTGAGGGGGCTTTGATTCTATTCTTTTAACTTTTGACACCTTTGATTACCAAGCGTCCAATGCAGCAACCGATGCAATCCTTGGAGGGTCAGCGTCCTCGCCTGACCGTGCTTCCCTGCATCCCTGGAGGGTCAGGCTCCCGCCCTGACCTTGTTTGCTCAAGCAGGTCAGGACAGGAGTCTGACCCTCCAGGCTCAAGCAGGTCGGGACAGGAGTCTGACCCTCCAGGCTCAAGCCGGTCAGGACAGGAGTCTGACCCTCCAGATCCGCAGAATGCACGCTGTCATCCCGCGCATCCGGTTCCCTGCGAGGATGGCAACCGGTCGATGCTTGTTTTTGTCACCGTCTGCACGAAACATCGGCGTCCGCTGCTTGCCAACGCCGCCGCCCATGCCTGTCTGCTTGACGTATGGCGGCAGGTCGGCCACTGGATGGTCGGGCGGTATGTGATTCTGCCGGACCATGTGCATCTGTTTTGCGCCCCCGGAGTCTGGCCGCCGGAATCGCTGACCGGCTGGATTGGTTGTTGGAAAAATCTGGCGGCGCGATCCTGGCCCGCGTCCGTCGAAAAGCCGCTCTGGCAACGGGACGGATGGGACACCCAATTGCGCCAGGGTGAAAGCTACGGCGCGAAATGGGATTATGTGCGGACCAACCCCGTCCGGCACGGGTTGGTGGACGATCCCGACGAATGGCCGCACCAAGGTGAAATGAATATTCTATCATGGCACGACCGATGAACACTCCCGCTCATCTGGAGGGTCAGGCTCCCGCCCTGACCGTGCTTTTCCGCATCTCTGGAGGGTCAGCGTCCCCGCCTGACCGGCTTGAGCAGGACACAGGTCAGGACAGGAGTCTGACCCTCCAGGACACAGGGCGCGGTGGGACGCTGACCCAGGCTTTGCGATGGGTGATTGGTGGCTGGGCGTGCTTGGTTTTTGGGGCTTCGGCGTTTGGAACTCCGCATACGGTCTCCGGAAACTTCACCGTGGACACCCGGCTGGTGACGCGCGAGAGCGAGGCGACTTCCGGCAATTTCCAAGTGGACGCACGGGCTTTGGACGGGCTGCTCGCTTGGGCGGAATCGGGCAGCGCGGCACTGGACACCGGCGGAAGCTACGGAATTCCGCTGGTCCAAAGCATCAGCCCCAGCCCGGTCTCCGGCTCGGACTCGCGCCAGTGGCTCACGATTCATGGGAGCGGATTCACCTCCGGGTCGGTGGTGATCCTGCGCGTGGGCGGCTCGACCTACACCATCCCAGCGGCACGGACGGACTACGTCGATGCCACCGAGATCCGGGTGTATGTCAATCTGACCACGGAATCTGCGGAATGGACGGCAGAAGTGGTGAATCCCGGCGGGATCGCCTCGCAAACCTTGGCCTTCCAAGTGAGCCCGCCCACGGTGCGTCCGGACGGCGGGATTGATTTCGGAACCGTCGCGCCGGGAGAGACAGCGGAGAAATCTTTCGTGGTCCGCAACAACCTGGCATCCGCCGCAGCGCTGTCGGTGAATGTGTCCGGGCCGTTTGCGCTGGTCAACGGTCCGTGGGACGATCTCGCACCCGGCGCGGAGCAGACTGTAACGGTCCGCTACAGCCCGACATCGGCTGGGAGTAATGAGAGCGCCGTCATGTTTCAGATTGGCGGGCAGAGTGTGCGCAGGACCGTAAGCGGACGATCCAGTGCGGTTGTGGCGAATACCGGTGGTCTCAAAGGGGTCGTTGAGGGCTCGGATGGGAACGGGGGGTATATTCCGCTCAAGAACGCCAAGGTGACCTTGAATGTGGCCACGTCTTGGAGCGATGGGCTTTATCGATCTGCGGGGCATTCGACCGAGACCGATTCGAATGGGAACTATGCTTTGGCTGGAATCCCGGCGGGCAACTATCTGCTTGCGATCACACCCGCACCGGGAGACCTCGTCCGATACTATAGCGTCGGCTATGGCGGTGATCCAGTGACGGTGAGCGCGGGTGTCACGGGAAACTACAGTTTCCAACTGCCCTTGTTGCCGAGTGATCCGGAGAATATCCACAACATGCCCGTGGTTCTCGTGCGCGGATTGGGCACGGCGGGCGACGATGAATTCGGCTACTGGAAGGCGTTGCGCGATCACCTGACCGCGCAGGGCTTCAACGAAGTCTGGGTTCCCAATCAAAACACCCGCCCGAACTCCACAAGTCCCGTGGTGAATGGTCAAAAAGGAATCTTCGACAACGCCAACGCGCTCGACACTTATCTTGCGTCAAAGGTCGCTGGATACAAGCTGAGTCATCAAGGGGTGAGTCCAAAAAAGATCCGGTTTGTCTGTCACAGCATGGGCGGGTTGATCGTGAGGCAGTTGCTTTCGCAGTCCCGAAATCTGCCTCCGGTGAGCGATGTGGTGATGCTGTCCACGCCAAACGCCGGGAGTGTGCTTGCGGACATCAAGGCATGGATTCTCCACTGGAGCCAGGACTGGGAATCCATCTTTCAATTGCGAACGTCGTTTGTGCGAAATGATTTCAAGGCGGCGTGGCCCGGCGGTGAGAATATTCGGCTCTTTCTTGCGGGCGGAAATACATCGGGAGGCAGTGTGTATTATGGGACAGGATCTGCGGCCATCGTTGCGCACAGTCCGACGGATGACGCACTCAATGATGGCGCGGTCACGATTCTGAGCAGCCAGGGCAAGTATATCAAAAATGACTACTCGAAAGCCGTTGGTCCGATTTTTGTTTTTCTGTCGCGTCCGACAATCGCGAAGACTCCATTTGCCGAGGTGCGGGCCACCGCCACCGAGCAAGTCGCGCTGAATCACAGCACCATCACGAGCGACCCCGCGATGCGCAATTGGGTGACCGAGATTCTCTTGGACGGAACGCCCAATGGAATTGCAGCATCCGCCGCTTTGGCATCTGGGTCAGCATCCTCGCCTGACCTTGTTTTCTCAAGCCGGTCAGGACAGGAGTCTGACCCTCCAGATGCCACTGTTGCGACGTGGTCGTCTGA
>DYRR01000033.1 GCA_020718605.1 Chthoniobacter flavus
CGGAAATCTGCTGCGGGGTGTAGAACTCGCCCGCCTTCTTGCCGGACCCGGCGGCGAACTGGCCGATCAGGTATTCATAGGCATCACCCAGCGCGTCGATGTCGGTGGAAAACTCCGCCAACTCTTCGGCGATCTTCTGGATGATGGTGCAGAGCTTGGCGTTCCGGTCCTCATACTTCTTGCCCAGCTTGGGGGAGATCAGGTCAATCTCGGAGAACAGGCACTGGAAGGTGCTCTCAAAGGATTCCGTCTCGATGTATTTGAAGCCCGCTTGCAGCGTGTTGAGCAGGTCCGCGTTTTGGGTGCGGGCCAGGTTGGCGATGCTGTTCCACAGGTGCGCGGGCTGGATGACGTAATGCACCTTGCGCCGCATCTGCTTCTCGAACGCCGGGATGTCGTCCACGTTGTTCGCATACCATAGCGCCAGCGGCACCTTGCGCGCGTCTCCGCCCACATCGGGGTAATCCCGGCCCAGTTCCTTCTTCGCCGCCGTCTCGTAGTTGTCGGAGAGGTAGCGCAGGAAGAGGAAGGAGAGCATGTAGTCGCGGAAGTCGTCCGCATCCATGGCCCCGCGCAGTTGGTCGGCGATGCTCCAGAGCGTGTTGCCCAGTTGTTTTTGATTGGTGTCGGTCATGGGGTCGTTGCGAAATGGATCGGGCTTTCAGCCCTCAGTGTATTCGTGGCGGCTATCCTGGGGCGATGCCCCAGGCTGGTATGGCGATGCGCCTTTGGCGCGGAAGAAGGGGACACGCCTTTGGCGCGGAAGAAGGGGGCACGCCTTTGGCGTGGAAGAAGGGAGCACGCCTTTGGCGCGGAAGAAGGGGACACGCCTTTGGCGCGGAAGAAGGGGGCACGCCTTTGGCGTGGAAGAAGGGAGCACGCCTTTGGCGCGGAAGAAGGGGGCACGCCTTTGGCGCTGGCTGATGTTCCAGTTTCTGAGGGCCAAAGGCCCGTTTTCATACCAGCCCAGGGCAGCGCCCTGGGTATCGGGCAACGCACCCGACCAAGGGCCAACGGCCCGCCCTATCGAGGCCGGACGCGGCAGTGCATGTTGTGAATCAGTCCCAGACATAGCGTTCATCGTATTCGATGCCGTATTTGGTGAGGAAGGCGCGGTATTCGTCCTGGAAAGTCCGCGTCTTGTGATGCTCCTCCTGGTTGTCGATGTAGTGGAGCAAAGCATTCAGGTCAGATGGCCCCACGGAAAAGGCACCGTAGCCGCGTTGCCACGTAGGAGAGCGATTGGGGCATGGCGCGGTGAGATGGGGCGGGCCTTCAGCCCTCATGCCGTTTCGGGTTCGCAAAACCCAGGGCGTTGGCCTGGGCTGGTATGGGAACGCGCCTTTGGCGCTAGGCGAATGCACGGGCCAAGGGCCCAATTCCATACCAGCCTGGGGCATCGCCCCAGGTATACGGAACGCACATTGTTCAGAGGGCTGAAAGCCCGACCTGTATCGTGGATGACCATTTTCGTGACGCCACGAAAATGGTGTGCGACCTCGCATTCGGCGATGCCATGGAACGGGCTTTCAGCCCTCTTTTTGGTGGGGTGATTCCATTCCTGGGGCGTTGCCCCAGGCTGGTATGAAACCGCACCTTTGGTGCTGGGGGCACTCATCCCGCCACCTCCTCCGGGGATGGGAAAAGCTGCTGCATCAGCCCTTTCTTGTGGGTCTTGAGCGCGTCCACAGAACTCAGGCACTCGGCGATTTTTTGGTGTTCGGGATATGTCGGGACGGGAGCCGATATTTGCGCGAAGGCTGGATACTTCAGGTTCAGCGTGTCTTTGACGAGGCCCTGCGAGAATCGTCGAAACTGTTCGATGATCTATGGCGTCTTGAAGTAATAAGAGAACAGTAGGCTGTGGACGCCAGATTGCGGTTTACAGACTGTGTATGCCGGACTGACCAATCCTTCCAAGCCGACAAGGGCACTTCGGCCTTCCCACATCCGCATTGTGTTATAGGTGATGTCACCGGGAACAACTCTCAGGTATTTCGATTTATCACTGTTGGAGTTGTTTTTTCGGTTGCTGTCCTCTTGCGGAACGATGCCCTCCTTGTCCATCAGCGAAAGGAGCGGGAGGCCAGACAGGCCCGACTCTTGCCGGTCAGCGAATAGTTCTCCCGGCAGGTGACTTTTCCACCCCTCCACCCCCCGAAACTCCGGAAACCGCAGCTTCGGTACCAGTGCGGGCTTTGCCTCATCCTTCGTGGCGGTGGTTTTGGTCATGGCCTTCATGGGTGATGGAGGGCGGTTTGTTTCCGCACAGGGCCAAGGGCCCAATTCCATACCAGCCTGGGGCATCGCCCCAGGTCAGGCACGCGAATCATATTCGAGGGCTGAAGGCCCGATCCATGCACGGCGAGGATAGGTCGGGCTTGAGGAGGAAGTCCAGGCGGGAGTATGGCAAAAAACAGCACGGATGCTGAAAGAGGGATGGCGGGGTGCTGGAAGTCATGAGGGCGGTAATAATCACAGGGCCTCTCAGCAGAACAGCGGCTCGATATGTTTGTGGAGCAGGTTGTTGCGCACCCGTCGTCCGACGATCTCCCGGTGGGCCTTGAGGGCGTCGGTATAGATTGATGTGATCGGCATCCACAAAATAGGGGGCGCTCCATCCGAGCGCTTTCACCGCGGCATCCGCCTCGGCGCGGAGGTCGGCAGGCTTTGTTCCGATGAGCATGTGTTCACGGTTGGACTTGTTCCAGACGGGGTGAAGAGGAATGCCCCGGTCTGCGGCGGCTTTGACGGCGGAGAGCTGGGCTTCGCCTTGATGGGCAAAGCGGTCGCCCATGCCAAAGGTAAATTTTGGAAGTGGTTTCATAGGTTTTTTATTGATTTGTGGGGTTGTCGTTCCGGGTTTCCATGGTGGGTGCCGCCGGGGTGAGCCGGGTGGAGACGGTGAATTCGCGGATCACGATGGCCTCCCCGGTGTCGGGATCTTTAGTGGCCAATTCTGCCGCGACAAAGGTGGGGCGCGGCACGTGGGCGCGTTTCGGCAGGGGTCTCATGCCGCTCAGGGCGAAGAAGACCGCGCCATGCACCAGCACCACCGCACAGACAATCCAGAAAATTTTACGACTTTTCACGAGGATCGCCGGGCTTGGACGCCCTCGTCGATGAGTTCCCAGAATGCCGGGGCCTGTTTCAGTTGATCGTCTTCCCCCATGGGCAGGGCGGTGCGGAAAAGGAAGTCCCGGATCGTGTTCTTGTGGAGGACCCGATGGACCACGATTCCTTCCCCCGAAGGCTCGAAATAAATCCGGTGATCCGCCGAACGAAACCGGTAGAGCTTGCGTCCGTCGCGGTCGATCACTCCGAAGCGTTCATGGGTGCCGCTTTGGAGCAGTTTGAGATCGTCGGGCAGGATTTCGAATTCCGCAAGCAGTTCGAGCTGGAGCAGGGTCGGCAGCACCGCCATCTCCGCTGCACTGATTTCATTGAACACGATCTGGATCATTGGGCGCCACCATACACGCTTCCCCGCCCAATGCTGAGAAAAATCTTCATGGAATTCGACGCGCGGACTCTGCCCGCTTTGGACTGCGTGGTCTTGCTTTCGAGGCACCATGGAGCCATTCTCCGCCCATGATTCGTCCCGGTCTTCTTTCCGTTACTTTCCGAAAACTCCAACCTTCCGAAATTGTCGCGCTGGCTGTGGACGCCGGCCTCGGGGGGATCGAATGGGGCGGGGATGTTCACGTTCCGCATGGGGATCTGCGGGTTGCGCGCGAGATCGGCGGGCTCACTGCGGACGCCGGATTGGCGACGCCCTGTTACGGATCGTATTACCGCCTTGCGGATGATTCCGGCAAATCCCCCCAATGGGATGCCGTCCGGGACAGTGCTCTGGCACTGGGCACCCCCCTCATCCGGGTATGGGCGGGAGGGCGGGGCTCTGCGGATGCGAAGGATGCGGATTACGGGAAAGTGGCGGAGGAGGCCCTGCGCGTGGCCGACGACGCGGCGGGGCACGGATTAAAAGTTGCCCTGGAATATCACGACAACACGCTCACCGACTCCAGGGCTTCCGCAATCCGGCTGCTCAAATTGGCGGAACATCCCGCTTTGCGGACGCTATGGCAGCCGCCCAACGGTGCCGCTTTCGGGGAATGCGCGGGCTCGCTGGAAGAAGTGTTGGACCGGCTGGAAAATCTGCATGTGTTTTCGTGGAACAAGCTTCCCGATGGAAGCATCGAACGGCTTGCTCTGGTCGCCGGGGAAGAATGCTGGCGGCAATACCTCAGGATTGCCGACAAAGCAGAAGGGGACCGATGGGCCTTGCTGGAGTTCGTGAGGAACGATGATCCGGCACAAATGCTTGAGGACGCGGCGGTGCTGCGGCGCTGGCTTGCGGGGAATTAGCGTTTCTGGAATTCTTCGAGGTAGTTCTGGAGCTGGCGGTGGGCGTAAAAAAGCCGGGAACGCACCGTGCCCTCCGAGACACCC
This sequence comes from Chthoniobacter flavus, assembly GCA_020718605.1. Classification (GTDB taxonomy): domain Bacteria; phylum Verrucomicrobiota; class Verrucomicrobiia; order Chthoniobacterales; family CAKUMP01; genus DYRR01. Next base: position 4,453 of record DYRR01000033.1, read on the forward strand.
ATCATTTTCGCAATTTCGGCGTGGGGCAGGTCCTGGATATCGAAAAGAGTGACCACCATGCGGTGCTCGGGGGACAGCTTCATCATGGCAAAATTGATGCGCCGCTGCATCTCCGCCAGATCCACATCCCGCACGGGATCGCTGCCGGACGTGAGTTCCAGAAACTCCGCATCGTTGAGAATCCCGCTGTCCACATCGTCCAGGCTCAACTGTTGCCGCTTGTTCCTGCGTTTGAGAAAATTGATCGTCATGTTCACCGCGATGGAATGAATCCAGGTGTAGAAACTGGATTTTTTCCGAAACCCGCCAATGGACCGGAAGGCCTTGGCAAATACATCCTGAAGCAGATCGTGGGTGTCCTCGTGGTTGGAGGTCATGTTGTACACCAATCCGTAGAGCCGGGGGGAATACCGGATCACCAGCCCGTCGAAAGCCGACGCATCCCCGCTCCGGGTGCGTTCGATCAATTCATCGTCATCGGGGTCGTTGTCTGGGGTGTCGCTCATTCCATGCAGGAGCACCCTGATAACAAATCGATGCGCTTATGGAAAGGATCGATATTGCAGGACGTCAGCGTCCGATAAAATTCCGCACCACGCCGGGGCAGGAGATGCTGTCCACGACCTGGCCGGTGGCGATGTCCAGACTGCGCAGTTCGAGTCCCCGATCCTCAAGCCGACGGGAGGCCACAAACGCATACTTCTCGCTGCCGGGCACCGCGAGCATGTTGTACACATAAGCACCCAAGGGGAAGGCGGTCACGGGAATCTCGGGATTTTGTCCGAGCACCGACAGGTCGAACACCAGCAGATCCTGTCCGTCATCGTGTTTGCGGACCAGTTCATTCTCTCCACGGCTCCATTTCACTCCGGTGAGAACTGCGGCGAACTTGCGGGATTCCGGAAGATAGGAACCGTAGTTGAGACCGCGGGCTCCATAGGCCGAGGTGCCGGCCACTTCCCGCTTTTTCAGATCGATGAACACCAGGCCGCCTTCCTCGGAGGAATTGCTCACAAAGAGATAGGAAACGCCATCAACCTCGAATATCTGGCCGATTTCCGGACGGCCCTCGCCGATTTTCCCGGAAAGCGCCGTGGGCACGTATTTGAAGTTTTTCCATTCGCCGTTCCAGAAGGCGTCCAGATCGGCGAGGGCGACCGCCCCGTAGAGGCGGCAGAAAATGGCGATGGTGTTGGTCTCCGGCGAAGCCAGCAGGAGATGGGGCAGGGGACCCCGATCCTTGCTGCCCTTGGAAAAGTTGAGATCATTGAATTCGCGGGGCAGGAACAGGTCCTTTTTCAATTTGAGCGAGGGCAGTTCCAGGATCGCCACACGACCACCCAATGCTTTGCTGCTGGGACTGTCCTGCATGCAGGTTGCGGCGGCAAGGGTGCCGTCCTTTTTGATGAGCAGCCCCTCGGGGCGCACCGAGGGGATTTTCTTTTCCTGCGAGGGATCGGCGGAGGTTTCCACCGCGCCTTTGGAAAGGGAGATCCAATGGATCTGCCCCTCATGTCCCGCGACCAGCGCGTGATCGCCGTGCAGTGTGAAATAACGCGGACGGTCCGGCGTGGGAATAATGCGTGCCGATGGCGGTTGGGCTGCGGTATCGAGCGCGATCACATGTGGATTGTCGTCATCCTCGTTCAATCCCACAAGCGTGCGCCCATCCTCCGCCAGACGGACTCGCTCCAATCGGATGCTGGATTTCTCACGAAACAATTGTTCCGATGGCCCCGCGAATCTGCCCGTATCGGCATCGAGAGAAAACCGCCCCATACAGCCGGCTTCGCCGTCAAAATAGGAGAATAACACCTCGGCTTTCGCCACGGAGAAGGCAGGTAGAAGAGAGAAAAGGACGGCGGGAAGTAATATGCGTTTCATGGCGTAAGATGTAAATGAGGGGGACAGGTATTGGCTCCCAATGGACTTGTCAAACGTTCGGGCTTCGCAGGATTACGGGGGGATGTCAGGAGACCAGAGTGCCGACCCTTTCGCCCAGCACGGCGCGGGTGATGTTCCCCGGAGTGGCCATCTCGAACACGACGATGGGAACCTGATTGTCCATGCAAAGGCTGAACGCCGTGGAATCCATCACCTTCAATTCGCGGGAGAGAGCTTCTTTGAAAGTCAATGTATCGAAGCGTTTCGCCTTGGGATTTTTCTTGGGATCGCTGTCATACACGCCGTCCACTTTGGTGGCCTTGAGAATCACTTCCGCACCGATCTCGCTGGCGCGCAGGGCGGCGGTGGTGTCGGTGGAAAAGTAGGGATTGCCCGTCCCGGCCACGAAAATGACCACCCGGCCCAGATCCAGATGACGGACGGCGCGCCGCAGAATGAATGGTTCGGCGACGTTGTTCATTTCAATCGCCGTCTGCACACGGGTGGGGACACCGAGTTGTTCGAGCTGGCTCATGATGGCGAGGCCGTTGATGACCGTGGCCAGCATGCCCATGTAATCCGCCGTCGTGCGGTCCATCCCGCGATGCGAGGCACTAAGCCCGCGCCAGATATTGCCGCCGCCGATCACGACCGCCGTCTGCACTCCGCGCTTGTGGATGTCGCGGATCTGCTCCGCGACGTTGAGAACGATTTGGGGCGAGATGTTGTCCCCCGTATCCGGTGCGCGCAGGGCTTCGCCGCTGAGCTTGAGAACCACCCGGCGATAGACCGGTTTGGCGGGGGATGTGCGGCGGGATTGGGTTGGTTTGGCGGAGGAGGACGTCGGGGACTTGCGTGGCATGGGGCGCATTGCAACACGAAATCACGCCGCAATGGAAGCAGGAAACGCAACAGCCACCCCGGCCGACACGCGAAGGTATCCGGAAATCACGGACCGGGAACGACGGCATCCTTGTGCATGTAAGGCGTCAGATCCCGGATAAAATCCTCCAACATGCCGAATGTCCCGGCTTCGTTCTTTCCGTTGGACTGCAATCCTTCCGTGACCGTGGCGCTCACCACGATGTAGGCCCATCGGTGCTGGGTGTTGTGGAATACGCGGTCCCAACTGCTGGAAAGCACCCGGCGCCAGTGGCGGGCGGTGGTTTTGTCCTTGCCGACAAACCAGTAGAGGAACACTGATTTCAACTCAATTTTCTCACCGGTCCGGAGTTCCATCGGACGGCTCAGCAGGAGGCGCATCACGTCGAGTGTTTGTCCGCTTTCCAGAGCGATGGGCACGATCGTGCCGGTCTTGACCGTCCAGCCCTGGCCCGGCAGGCAAATCTCGGGGCGGTGAATGCTGCGCTTCTCGCCGCCGCTGAGAACGATCTGGCAATTGATCTGGTCGCCGTCGAAGGTGTGGTAAAGTTTCCGGACGAAATTCGTGTCCAGTGGAAGGATGGTGCGCTCGGAGAGGCTGATCTCCTGGCTCTCGCCCGAGTAGCCTCCCACGATGCCGGGCAGATCCATCCTGACGCCGTCCTCCGTGGAGCGGCTCAGATCGCCGCTGGTGAGGCAGGCAATGGCAAGCCCGGCGGAAAGTGCCGCCAGAACACCGGACCGCCACAGGGCGTGCGGTTCCCGCACGATGTCGGTGAACGTCCGGGAAGGCGGATCAATAGGGGATGAGTCGCTCAAGGCAGGATTGGAGTGGGGGATTCATTTGCATGGGCAGTATTATTGCCTCCGAAACGGCGGAGCAGCGCGGCCAGGCCGACCATGCCGGACAAGGCCACGGCAAAGACGGCGAACCCGGCGCCCATGTGATATGCGGAAGGTTTGTCTATGGTTCCGATGGCGAAGGGTGCTCCGAATTGGATCGTGCCGAATACCAGCATCAGGATCCGGAAGAAATTGCCCATCACGGCCAGCGGTCCGGCCATAAGGAACAGCACCGTGCGCTGCCAGTTTTTTTGCAGGCTCAGATAGGCATAGACCGCCGTGATGAGAGTGAGGGCAAACAGCGAGCGGATGCCACTGCAAGGATCGGCGATATCCACCGCGAAACGTTCCGACTGGGCAAGTCCGGCGGCCGGATCGGCGGCGGACACAACTGCGGTGCCCTGTTTGACGACATCCATGCCGACCAGGTCCAGAAAGCGGTAGGAAATCTCCGACATGACGAGCCGCAGAGGAAAAGCGATCATGTTGTCGAGAAAAAGGAAGGGCCACATGAAAGTGAGCAGAGCCCAGGGAAACAGAAACTGGAGGAAGGTGGACCACCCGAAAAACCAAATGGCCACCCCGGCCACCAGGAGTTGTGCCGAGACAAATCCGGCATACTGGATGTCCGCCTTGAATCCCGCCCAATAGAGCAACAACGCCGTCAGCACCACGATAAATCCGACATTCGAGGGGCGCACCTCCACGACCGGCATGGAGCGCAGCTTTCGCATCACCAGCCAACCCGCCACGACGGGAACGATCATCCCGTGCTGCCAATCGCCGTAGTCGTTCCACAAACTCCAGAGCATCGTCGAGAGCGAGACCGGGACACTGCCGTAGCCGTAGCAATAGGGGACCAATCCGAAGAGACCCACAAAGACCGCCAGCACCACACCGAGTGCGATGGTCCAGCTTGTCGTGATGCGGGAGGGGGAGGTCATTGGCGGGACATTCTGCACAACATCGGTGGAGAGGCAAGCCCGAATCAGGAACCGGCCCGGCGGAGTTCCCCAAGATAGGCGGACAAGGCCTCCTGCCAAGTCGGAAGGGGGTGCCTCAGCAATGCTTCGGCCCTGCCCACATCCAGAACCGAGTAGGCAGGGCGCTGTCCACTGCCCTCGGTCATCCCGGAAAATGGCACCGGCTCGATCCTCGTGCAGCGCGGGGCAAAGCCCATTGACTGCATTTGGAGCAGACACTGAATGGCAAATTCCTCCCAGGAAGTCTCACCCCGCTGGACGAGGTTGACAATGCCCGATGCGCCGGCATCCAGGAGATCCAATGTCGCGGAGGCACCGGTGGAGGCGTGCAGACAACTTCCTTTTTTCCCCGCAGCGACCCGCAAGACCTCGCCGGTCATCATTTGCCCGGGCATAAGACTCATAAAAGTGCGCCCCCCGAGCCCAAAGATCCAGGCCACGCGCAGGATCAAAGCGAGGGGTTCCGAACCCAGACATTTTTCTATCTCGGCTTTGTGACGCCCGTACACACAGAGCGGCGCGGGCGGATCTTCCTCGAGATAAGGGGCGTGTTTTGTGCCGTCGTAGATGTAGTCGGAGGTGAACTGCACGAATCGGATGGATCGCCGGAAGCATTCCTCCGCCCATGACAGGGCCGCATCGAGATTTACCCGGAGCGAATCTTCGGGATGCTCCTCGCAGGCGCTGAAATTGCAGAGAGCGGCGGCATTGATCACCGCATCCGGCGCCAGCGTGTCGAGGATTCGCAGTCGGGATTCCCGGCAGGTGATGTCCAGTTCCGAGTGCCGGCGCAGTGCCGCGTTGAGATTGCGCCGATGGATTTCCCCGCCGAGATGCCGTCCCATCAGACCGCCGGCTCCCAGTACCAGTATTTTCACAAGCCTGGAACCGGAAGGGTGGAAAATGACATTTGGAGGGGAAGCATGACTCCATTCATTGACAAAACACCGCGCCCGACGCAATGGAATAAAACAATAAGAACCTTGACCCCTCGATCCCGAGGCGCTCACCTATCCCTTTGCCATCCGATCGGGCGATGAACCGGTCTTGCATGCCTATCGCCAGGCCAGTGGGGCAGGGGACCCCGGTCTGCCGTTCTGGAACCCACCGGGGGGGCGGACTCCCCGACCCATGGGGTATGGTACGACCACCAGTTCATCACAACGGTCGGCGGACTATCGCCGGAGGACGTGACTCCCATTGCGGGGAACTACTTTAGCGACCACCCCGCAGGAAGCATCCCTCATAATTATAGAAACCGCATAAATGTTTTATTTTAGATTATATTACACATATTGTTTATGAAAAGCATATTATGAATTCATGAATATATGCATGTCATCATCTGTCTGCTTATGATTCAGGATGAGAATTTGGGAAATTTCTCGCTTCGATTATCGGAAAAGATATGACAAGCATTCTTCATGAATATGTATAACATCCATGAAAACAAAGAGTTGCAATACTTTTACGTGACATCTAAACCAAGCTTCCGCTTCTGTGGAAGCCATCCTTGATTCCAGGGGGATTGCGCTTACGCTGGGCGGTGAGCCCACACTGCTTCCCATCGATCCACAGGGGCCGGAGTGGAATTTCTCGGCCGTAGGCTTGTGCCGAAATTTTCCTTCCTCCGCTTCATTTTGGCCTTTCCTGGAGTTGGCGGGCATTCTTCGCGACACACTGCCCGGGGAAGTGTGTTTTTCGGAATCTATTTTATATGACATACATTGTATGTAGTTATTGTTATCCTGTTGATGGTGAGGGTGTCCGGTGGTTGTGGATAACTTGTGGATGGATTTCCGGTCCCCTCCCGATCGGGAAATTCGGGCCAAGTTGTTCACGGGGGTAAGCCCAAACTTCCCCCGAGCGTTGTGACAGGCTTTCCGGCCAATCCAGAGGTTTCCTCTGGGATGTATTAAGAAACTTCCTCGACCAGCACGTCGTGGCTCACGCCCTCGAGTTCCATGCGGAATTTCCGCTGACGGGATGGCGAAGATACAACCGGGGCGGCCGACGCTGAGACCGAAACTGTCGCCGGTTCTGGCGCAGGCGGAGAATTTCTCTCTTTATAGTAGGTCGCGAGTTCCATTGGAAACATGGCATGGATTACGCAATGCTCCTCGTCGGTCGGAAGTCCTTTGGACTCGAGTTCGCGCCTTAGATTTCCCATGTTGGGTTTCTGAAGGTCGGCGGGACGGCAGGTAATGGGATCTTTCCCGGAATTCTTTGCGGCCAGTTTCCGAACGTCCGGATTCACCGGGGCGGGCGTTTGACCGTAGTAACCCAGGGCGATATCGATGGCCTGCGGCGAGAAATTTTTCCACCGTCCGAGTTTCACATTCAGCATGGCCTGGACCCCGACGATCTGGGAAGTGGGCGTGACCAACGGGATCCAGCCCAGAGCCTCCCGGACCACGGGAATCTCACGCAGGACCTCCTCGAAGCGGTCCTGCATGTTCTGCTCCTTGAGTTGGGTGCGAAAGTTGCTCAGCATTCCCCCGGGCACCTGATAGAGCAATGTGTCGGTGTCCACGACTTCGTTCTTGTGGCTCGTGAAAGCAGACATGTCGGCATAAACCCTGCCAAAGTAGCTTTGGAGGTCGCTCAGAGCTTTCAATTTTTCCGGGCCGAACTCCGGGCGGCGGGGATGATCCTGCAACACGGAGAGCATGCGCAGGGTGTCGGGCTGTGCTGTCCCGTTGGCGAATGGGACGATGGAAGTGTCCACGGCATCGACGCCCGCCTCAATGGCGGCGTAGTAGGTCGCGGCACCAAGGCCCGCCGTCTCATGGGTGTGCAGCCAGATCGGGATTTTCACACATTTCTTCAATCCCGACACGATGCGAAATGTCACTGCGGGCGGGATAAGGCCGGCCATATCCTTGATCACGATGGCGTCGGCCCCCATGTCGGCCAGTTCCGCCCCCAACCGAATGAATGCCTCCGTGGTGTGGACCGGGCTGCTTGTGTAGCAGATCGTGCCATGGGCCTGTTTGCCCGCTTTTTTTGCGGACGCGATCGCGCAGGCCATGTTGCGCGGATCGTTGAGGGCATCAAATATCCGGAAGATATCCATCCCGTGCTTCGCCGCCGTGGTAACAAACGCTTCCACAACATCGTCGGGAAAATTGGCGTATTGGACGATGTTCTGGCCGCGCAGCAACATCATATGCGGTGTGTTCGGAGCGGCTTTTTTCAGGGCATCCAGCCGGTCGAAGGGAAATTCTTTGAGGAACCGCAATCCCGCGTCGATGGTGGCGCCGCCCCAGGATTCCAGAGCCCCGAACCCAAGCCCGTCGAGTTGTGGGCAGGCCGGCAGCATCTGGGCGGTGTTCATCCGGGTGGCTGCAAGGGACTGGTGTCCGTCGCGCAGCACGGTATTGTTGAAGGAAACTGGAGTCATAAAGAAATGCGGTGTGGAGGCGGTGAATTGAGTTGGTGTACCGTGGGAGATTAGCCCAGAATCATTTTTCTACCAGAAGTATCTTTTCTTATGGATAACATTTTTGACCCTGTCTTGGATCACCGGTTTATGGAGGCGGCGCTTGGCCAGGCGCGGCGGGCTTACGATGCGGAGGAGACGCCGGTGGGTGCGGTGATTGTGTATGACGGGCGGATCATCGCCCGGGCGTGGAATCAGGTGGAATTGCTGCGGGATGCCACGGCGCATGCGGAGATGCTTGCAATCACCCAGGCCGAGACTGCGATGGGCGACTGGCGGCTTACCGATTGCACTCTCTACGTCACCAAGGAGCCCTGCCCCATGTGTGCGGGGGCCATCGTGCATACGCGGCTCCGGAGGGTTGTCTTTGGGTGCCCCGATCCGAAGGGGGGCGCTGCCGGCGGACTTCTCAATCTGCTCCAGCACCCTTCCCTGAATCACCGCTGTGAAATCACGTCCGGTGTGTGTGCGGACCTTAGCCGTGCACTGTTGCAGGATTTTTTCCGTGCCCGACGCCGTCCCCAGGGACCATTGGATCAGGGCAACTTGGCCGACTGACGGTGCGCCCGGTGGATCGGGGGTTTGATGGTTCCCGGGGGCACATCCATGTACCCCGGGTGCCGGAAATTTTTGCGTTTTTCGATGCGGTCCCGTCGTTTGCGGAAAATGCGGCTCCAGGCAATGAAAGAAATGCAGGCCACGATGGCCATAACGACAACGAACCCCATTAATTTGGGCGAAATATTATTCGTGTCGCGTTCCATGATCCACGAAAACAGGAGTGCCCCAGCCAATGATACGATACCCAGCAGGAGGGTGCTGTACTCTTCGATGCGGCGGTTGAATTTTCCGATACTCAATGGGATGAAATAATGGTCTGAAAAGGCGGGAAGGCTTTACGCCCGAAACAGAATTGAATATCCTCCCCTCCCCGTTCCATGCAACAGAAAACCACAGCGTCACCCACCCGGGGGCGCATCTCCGAAAAGTGCAACCCAAAGGAGCGCGGGCGTCCCGCCCGCTTATTGAAGAATGCGGGCAGGATGCCCGCGCTCCTATCTTCAAGCAACGTCTTTGCAACTTTCGGAAGTGCGCCCCCCACTCGGCTCAGTGTCCGGGTTCCAGACTCGGAAGCCGGACGCCGCATGGATATCGCCCTTGCGGCAGCGGCGAATGGCATGTCGCGCTCGCGCGCGACGGAGTGCATCCGATCGGGAAACGCCCTGCTCAACGGCAGACCCGCCAAGCCTTCGCAAAGCGTTTGTGCCAATGACTTGATCGAGTGGACACCTCCCGAACCGGGGACCACTGAGGCGTTGCCCGAGGATATTCCGCTGGAAATACTGCATGAGGATGCCGATCTTCTGGTCTTGAACAAAGCGCCCGGCATGGTGGTGCATCCGGCGGCGGGAAATTGGTCCGGCACACTTGTGAATGCCCTGCTGCACCGCCCCGGCCCGTTGTCCCGGTCGGGCGACGCCCTGCGCCCCGGCATTGTCCACCGCCTGGACAAGGGGACCAGCGGTTGTCTGGTGGTGGCGCGCAATGATGAGAGCCACAGGGAACTCGCGCGCCAATTCGCCGGACGCGAGGTGCTCAAGCTCTATCTCGCCATTGTGCGCGGGGTGCCCGCCCGGGCGAACGGCATCATCGAGGCGCCCATCGGCAGGCACCCGGTGCAACGCAAGCGCATGACGGTGCGCGCGGATGGCCGGGCGGCTCGCACGGAATACCGCGTACTGGAAACATCCGGGGCAACCAGCCTGCTGGAATGCCGTCTGCACACGGGCCGGACGCATCAGGTGCGGGTGCATTGCAGGCATCTTGGCCATCCTTTGGTGGGCGACCCGCTCTATGGGGGGCCAAAGGGAGCGCTGCGGGTGATGCTTCATGCCTGGGTTCTCGGATTTCACCATCCGCGCACGAAAAATTGGATGGAGTTTGAAGCGCCGATGCCCGATGATTTCCGGCAATCAGGATTTCATTTCCCCACCCGATGACGGCACTTCCCTTTTCCCAAGCACTGGATGTTGTGACACAGGCACTCCGGGCGGGTGTGTCCGGGCATCCGGTGGCCGGCATCGAATCGCTGGAACGCCTGCGCAAATCCCGCGCTCCTGCGGCCGAACTGACGGGCCGACGGGGCGCGGATCCCGGGATCCCCCACCCTCGCCGGACGGAAAGCACCGTCCTTTCCTCCGCGCCATCCTCTCTTCCAAAGGCGCCCGTAGTGGCAAGGGTGCCCGTAGTGGCGGATGTCGCTCCGGGATTCCACTCATTGGATGCGTTGCGCGAAGCGGTCTCGGTCTGCGTAAAATGTCCGCACCTGATGGCCTCGCGCACGACGACGGTGTTTGGCATCGGAAATCCCCGGGCCGATCTTATGTTTGTGGGCGAAGCGCCGGGGGCGGAAGAGGACCGCGCGGGCGAGCCCTTTGTCGGAGAGTCCGGAGTGCTTCTCACCAAAATGATCGTGGCGATGGGGTTTTCCCGGCAGGAAGTTTATATTGCCAACGTGCTCAAATGCCGTCCGGATATGCCCTCGGGCGCGTCAGACAACCGGCGGCCCACTGCGAGGGAGATGGCGGCCTGCCTGCCATATTTGCGGGAACAAATCCGATTCATCGCCCCCAAAGTGATTGTCGCGACCGGGGCTGTTGCGATGGAGGGTTTGTTTGGAGAGACAGGCCCCATCGGCAAGATCCGCGGACGTTGGCACGATTTTTCAGGTACACCCGTGATGGCGACCTACCACCCGGCCTATCTGCTCCAAAGCGGAACGCTTTCCAACAAACGCAAAGTCTGGGAGGATCTCCTGCAAGTGCTTGAGCGGCTCAACCTGCCCGTCAGCGAAAAGCAGCGGGGCTTCTTCCTTCCGAAATCATAATCCATGCTCTCCTGCCATTCTCCCACAAACAGAGTTTCGAAGGCTGTCGGCGTGCTGTTGCTCGACAATCTGCTCGACACCTCCGAATTGGGAATCCTGTTGCTCACCGGTTATGGCTCGGAACGCAGGGTCGCATTTGCTAATTCCCATTTCTGCATGCTGTTCGGCCTGGATAACACGGCGATCCAGGACTTGGAGGTGGCCCGGCTTTGCGAGCTGTGCCGCCCGGCACTGGCCCCCTCCTTCACACCGGGAGAAATGGAGGAAGGCATGGTCGCCGGAGGTCCCGAGCATGTCTGTGAGTTCGGCATGGGAAACCACGGGCACTTGTTTCTCCGACAGATATCCAAAGCCGCAACCAACCCCGGGGGGGAGGCTGCCGGCAGACTTCTATTATACCGGGACATCACACTGGACCGGCGCGCCGAAGAACAGCTTGCCCACCGGCAGAAAATGGAAAGTGTCGGCACGCTCGCCGGCGGGATCGCGCATGATTTCAACAACATCCTCACGGCGGTGTTCGGCTACACCGATGCGTTGCTCAATGATTTCGCGGACAACCCCGACGCGACCGAGAAGCTGGGCCAGATCCAGCACAGTGCCCACCGCGCTGCGGAACTCACGGCCAATCTGCTGGCTTTCAGCCGGAAAAATCCGCACCTGCCGCAGCCTGTGGATTTGAGTCATCTGGCCGATTCGACCGCCAACATGCTCATGTTCACCCTGCCGCCGGGCATCCGGTTGGAAATCGGCGCAATGGATCCCCTTCCGATGGTGCAGGCCGATCCCGGGCAGATCCAGCAGGTTCTAACCCAGATCATCATCAATGCGCGCGAAGCCATTATCGAGGAAGGAAACATCCGGGTGTCCACCCGGCTTGGGGTTGATTCGCAGGCGTCCAAAGACGCGCCGGGCCTCCGCTATGCCGTGGTCGATATCGAGGATACCGGTGTGGGAATTCCGCCGGATTCCGTGTCGCGCATTTTCGAGCCGTTCTACACCACGAAAGGCCCCGACAAAGGCGTGGGCCTGGGCTTGTCGATGGTCTATGGCGTCGTGAAACAGCACCGTGGATTTATCGAGGTGGAATCGGCGCCCAACGCCGGCAGCCGTTTTTCCGTCTATCTGCCGGTGATGAATCCCCAGCCCGCACGGGAAATTACGACGCCGCCCCCCGCACCCGATGCCCTCAAAAGTGCCTGCGTGCTGGTGGTGGAGGACGAAGGGGACATCCGCGAACTGGCCGCCGCCGCCCTGGGCGGGATGTGCCGCGAAGTGTTCACCGCCGGCGATGGCATCGAGGCATTGAAAATCTTCCGCACCCATTCGGCGGAGATCGATCTGGTATTGCTGGACCTTACCATGCCCGGCATGGGAGGTGCCGATTGCTACCGCGAAATGTGCGAGATCCGTCCCGATGTGCGCGTGATGGTGTGCAGCGGATACGCGGAGGAAATGGGGGCCTCCGACATCCTGGCCCGCGGCGCAATCGGATTCGTGTCCAAACCCTATACGATCGAAACCCTCATCCGCCGTGTCGCGGAATCATTCGTGGCGGAATCAAAACCATGAACTGGCCCAACCGGCTCACCCTTCTGCGCCTGCTCCTCACCGTGGGTGTGGTGGCAACGCTCTCGATGGAGTTCCATCCGGCAAAGACGCTGGCACTTTTGCTTTTCAGCGCGGCCGCAATCACCGACTTTTTGGACGGCTGGATAGCCCGCAAACATTCGCTTGTGACGCCCTTCGGCCAACTCATGGACCCATTGGCGGATAAAATTCTGATGGCCGCAGTATTCATCTGCCTCATCCCGGCCATCCCGGCGTGGGTGGTGATCGCAATCATCAGTCGGGAGTTTTTGATCACGGGTCTGCGTCTGCTGGCCGCCGGACAGGGAACGGTGCTGGCCGCCGAGAAGCTCGGGAAACACAAGACCATCTGGCAGATCGTGACGGCGGTCTGGATGCTGCTCCTGCTGGCATGGCCGGAGTGGATTCCCATTCCTCTCCCCGGGGTGGTTCACATTCTCACGGATATTCTTATCGCCGTGACCGTGGTGCTCACGCTCTACTCTGGCATGGCTTATCTCGCCCGCCATCGGGCTTTGTTGCGATGAGATCCGGATCCCCCCACCCTCTCGGAGCTTCCCTCGTCGAGGATGGCGCGAACTTCAGTCTCTATTCCCGCGATGCGGGCCGGGTGGAACTCCTGTTCTTTGACCGCGTGGACGACGCCCATCCGGTGCGCGTCATTCCCCTGGATCCGCAGACACACCGGACCTATCATTATTGGCACGCTTTTGTGCCGGGCGTGGAGGCCGGACAGATCTACTGCTACCGTGCGGATGGCCCGTATGACCCGGCGCGGGGAATGCGTTTCGATTGCGAAAAGGTCCTCCTTGATCCGTATGGCCGGGGCGTGATGGTGCCACCGCACTACAACCGCGAAGCCGCCGCACAACCGGGCGACAACACCGCCACCGCGATGAACTAAAAACCGCGAATGGACGCCAATGAACGCGAATAAAGCATTGAAAATAAGTAAAATACAACGACGCAACTGTTCACCCGGCAGATGAACGATTCACCTTTTGTAAGTCATTGGTGATTAGCGTCCATTCGCGTTTATTAGCGGTTCAACTGCCGTATTTAGGATGAAAAGCGTGCTCACCGATCCGGCGGCCTACGACTGGGAGGGCGATACTCCCCTATGCCATCCGGCGGCCCGCACCATTATTTACGAGATACTTGTAGGTGAAGTCCGCCGCAAACCCATGCTCTGGATGCTGGCTATTCGCTTTTCCAGAAAAAAATCTTTTGCTTTCCAGCAATTCTCATTTTGATTCCAAGACCGATCATTGCGGAGGATCGTGGAGGGTCAGACTCCTGTCCTGACCTGGGTTGGAGCCACGGTCAGGCGAGGACGCTGACCCTCCAGGTGATGCCACCCCCACCCTTCAAATTAAAATGAGAATTGCTCTTTGCATTCAACATCAACCCACTACCCTGCCCCCAATGAAACAATCCTGCTTCCACATACAATCCGCGCCGGCTCTGCTGGCGGTCTTGGCCGTCAGTTTCACCCTCT
>DYRR01000166.1 GCA_020718605.1 Chthoniobacter flavus
AGCCCGCTCCGGGAGGAGCGGGATCGCGCACCGCACAATCCCCCCATTTTTCCATATCCTCCAGAGGATCGTAATGATTCGGGCGGCTTGAACTTCTCCTCTTCGGCGATTAGCCCTATGCTGCCGTATTGTTCGCAAAGGTGCCCCATGGTTTTCAGTTCCCATCTGTTTCTCTTCTATTTCCTGCCCCTGGCGTTGCTGGCGTACTATGCCCTCTACAGCGCACCGCAGCGGTGGAAAAATTTCGTCCTGCTTCTGTTCGGCTATGCCTTCTACGGCTGGGCCGAGCCGCAATTCATCCCGCTGATGTTTGCCACGACGTTTTTGGATTGGCTGATCAGCCTGGTCATCGCACACGATAACCTCAGGGTCTGGCGGGTTTGGCGTCTGCCGGTCGCCCGCCTGCCCGAGGACGTGCCCAGAAGCAAAACGCAACGAAACGCGCTGGTCCTGTCCATGACGGCGAACCTCGTCGTTCTGGGATTTTTCAAATACTTCAACTTCGGAGTGGACAGTTACAACGCACTGGCCGCTTCGCTGGGCATCGAGAATGGACAATGGAACACCTTCTTCCGGGTGATTCTTCCGCTCGGCATCAGTTTTTATACCTTCCAGGCGATGAGCTACACCATCGATGTCTATCGGGGGGAAGCCAGGGCCATGCGGAACTTCACCGACTTCTCCTGCTTCGTCTCGATGTTTCCCCATCTGGTCGCGGGGCCGATTCTGAAGTTTTCCTATCTCGCGGATCAACTGGAGGGCCGCACGCTGACGATGCAGAAATTCGCCCGCGGGGCGGCATTTTTCGGCCTGGGCATGAGCAAAAAGATTCTGCTCGCAAATCCCTGCGGCAAAGTGGCGGATCTCACGTTCAATGCGGGATCCATCGGCGCCGGAGATGCCTGGTATGGCGCGGTGGCGTACGCCTTCCAGATCTATTTTGATTTCAGCGCGTACTCGGACATGGCGATCGGTCTGGGTCTGATGCTCGGATTTGTCTTCGCCAAGAATTTCGACTCCCCCTACAAATCGGCTTCCATCACGGAGTTCTGGCGCCGCTGGCATATTTCGCTTTCGTCATGGCTGCAGAATTATTTGTACATCCCGCTGGGGGGGAATCGCAAAGGGAAGACGCGCACCTATATCAATCTCCTGCTCGTGATGGTCCTGGGCGGCCTCTGGCATGGCGCCTCGTGGAATTTCGTGATCTGGGGCGGGATCCATGGCGGGATGCTGGCCGTCGAACGCGCCCGTGGCAAAAATGGATTTTTCTTCCGGCTGCCACGCTCCGTGCAGATTGGGTTCACCTTTGTTGTCGTCGTCTTTGCATGGGTGTTCTTCCGTGCGAGGGACCTCCCCGTGGCGCTGGCCTATTGCAAAAGCATGCTGGGCCTGGGGTCGGCGCAGCCCGGCGAGGGCCTCATCGCGGGCGTGATCTATCAGCCCTATTATCTCCTGAGTGTGCTGATCGCCGCCCTTGTGACCTGGGCGGGGGTGCAGGCGTGGGACTTTACCCGCACGCTGACCCTGCCAAAGGCCATCCTGATCCTCCTCCTCTTCTGGCTTTCGTCGCTTGTCATGACGACGCAGGCGTACAATCCATTCATCTACTTCATCTTCTAATGGCGGACTCCCCACACACCCGAATGAGCCGGGAGGAACAGGCCGAAATGGAGGTCGGAACCACTTCCGTATCGCGGCCCCTTTGTTTCCTCCTGGTCCTGGGCTTTCTGCTCACCGCCGTCGGCGTTCCGCTGGTCCAACATATCCTCGAAATCCGGGCCGGGTTCGAGAAAACGGGGCACTGGGTTTGGCCGAACGCCTACGGAGCGCTCCGTTTTCCCGGCGGAGCCATCCGGGCATTCCGGGATCCGGCGCACCGGGGATTCTGGAATCGTTTTCAAGCGGCCAACACCAAATTTATGCGGGAGGTGCGGGCGTTTGAAAAAGCGCTGGAAGAGGATTCGTTTCTGGCCCGCGCCACCATCCCCCGCACACAGGCTTTCACCGCCGAATTTCTTGGATTGGGCAACGAGCAGGTCTGTCTTGGACGCGGCGGTTGGCTCTTCTATCAACCCGACGTGGCCCACCTTGCCGGCCCGGGATTTCTGGATCCCTCCATCCTGAAAGCGCACCGCCGCGCCGGGCGCGTCGGCGAGGAGATTCAGCCCGATCCGATCAGGGCCATCGTCGCCTTCCGCGACGATCTCAAAGCCCGCGGCATTCATCTGCTGCTCGTGCCGGTCCCGGTGAAACCCATGATCGAGCCGGAGCATCTTTCCCAGCGTTTCCGGGCGCCCCTGTCGATCCCGCTGCAAAATTCATCCCATGCCGCTTTTCTGTGCGCGCTTGATGAAGCGGGCGTGGACTGTCTCGATGTTTCCGGAGCGGTGGCCAGCCGGAAACTGCAAACCGGCCGGTCGCAGTTTTTGCTTGCGGATACCCACTGGACTCCGGAGGGCATGGAACGGGTGGCGGAGTTGATGGCGGAGAGAATTCGCGGGGTGGAGGGGATCACAGGCGCCGCATCGCTGGAGTTGACACGCGGGGAGGAAAACGTCCGGGGCGGGGGGGACATTGCGGCGATGCTCAAACTCCCGGCGGGAAGCGGGTTGTATCCGAAGCAGGAAGTCGTGATCCACCCCGTGCACAAGGCTGCGGGCGGGACTTGGACTCCCGAAGCTTCGGCCGCCGTTCTGCTGTTGGGTGACAGTTTTTCAAATATCTATTCTCTCGAAGCCATGGGTTGGGGGGCGTCGGCCGGTCTGGCCGAACAGCTCAGTTTTCAATTGCGGCAGCCGCTGGATGCGATTTTGCGCAACGATGCCGGAGCCTATGCGACACGGGAGTTGCTGGCCAGGGAACTGGCCCAGGGAAAGAACCGGCTGGCCGGCAAGAAGGTGGTGGTCTGGGAATTTGCCATGCGGGAGTTGTCTGTCGGGGACTGGAAGTTGATCGGCCTGCCGACGGCGAAATCTTCTGCGGCGCCGACGGAGCCGACTATCGGGGGATTCTTTGTGCCCGCACCCGGAGAAACGGTCGAAGTGGAGGGAACGGTTCAGGCGCGGTCCATGGTTCCCAAACCCGGAACCGTTCCCTACAAGGACCAGATTTTTTCCGTTCATCTGGCTGAAATCCAGGGTGGCAGGGGGCAGGCGGTGGTGTACCTTTCGGGAATGGCGGAGAACAAGCGGACGCCGGCCTCCGAATGGAAAACCGGGCAGCGGGTGAAGGTCCGCCTGCGGGCCTGGGATGAGGTGGCCGCCCAATACGAACGCTTGAATCGCAGTGAACTTGACAATGTGGAACTTCAACTCGAATCCCCCTGCTGGGGAGAACCCGTAACCCGCTGACACCATGAAAATCGACAGGACGAAAACCCGTTTCCTCTCCCTGCTGGCACTGCCTCTGCTCGCCATGACCGCGACCGCCCAGGATGCCGGGGCATTGAGAAAAGTCTGTGCGGAAAAAGCAACGGAGACCCCTGTGGTCAAGGGTGCGGGCGGCTGGCTGTATCTCCCGGCGGAATTGAATCATATCGCGGCGGGAAAATTCTGGGGGCCCGAAGCGGCCAAAGTCAGCAAAGCCACCAATCCGGAGAACGCCGATCCGTTGCCCGCCATTCTGGATTTCAAGGCCCAGTTGGACAAAGCGGGGATTGATCTCATTGTCGTGCTGGTTCCGGCCAAGTCGTTTGTTTATCCGGAACCACTCTCGGGCATGGAACTGGCCGCAGCGGCCCCCCAACGCGCGGACAGTTTTCATCGGGAATTCTACGAAGAGTTGCGAACGAACGGGGTCACGGTGGTGGATCTTTTGCCGGAAATGCTGGCCCGGCGAGCGGGCGGGCAGATGTTTTGCAGGACGGATACCCACTGGTCCGGATTGGCCGTCGTCCTGGCCGCGGAACAGATCGCGGGCATGCTGAAAGGCAAAGCCTGGTTGGCCTCAGCGCCCCAAGTGAGCACCACGGTTGACGTGCGGGAGTTGGAGATCCATGGCGATCTTGCCCGGATGGCGGATGCGGCGAACCCCGCCTCCGAAACGCTCAAGTTGAGTTTCGTCAGGGACGCCGCCGGGGCGGGCGTTCCGCCCGATCCCAATAGCCCGGTGCTGCTTCTGGGCGACAGTCACACGCTCGTTTTCAACGCCGGGGGCGACATGCTGGCGTCGGGCGCAGGCTTGGCTGATCAATTGGCGAACCAACTCGGCATTGCGGTGGATCTGATCGGCGTGCGCGGGTCGGGAGCCACGCCCGCCCGCATTAATCTCATGCGGAAGGCGCGCACCTCCGACACGTATCTCACGGGCAAAAAGGCCGTCATCTGGTGTTTCACGGTCCGCGAATTCACCGAGTCC
>DYRR01000167.1 GCA_020718605.1 Chthoniobacter flavus
ACTCCGTCTTCGAGCGCGCCGCGACGCTCCTGCGCGGGGCGCGTGATTGATCCCACGGATTTTACAAAGTCAAATTACCCTTCTCCCGTGTAGAGTGTGAAATATCCGGGATAAAAGTGAGGTCTGGGAATATGGGATGAAAAATGCGGCTTTTCGAGAGCATTTCCACACGGCCAAATCACCGGCATTGGGCTACCCTGGCAGATTCCGGGGCAGGGGAGGCGGCAGGCAGGCGCGTTGCCGGGCCCGGTAAAAGCACCACATGCCGCCCTGATAGACCGCCGACACCGCCACCAGAATCACGCAGGTCGCAAGGGTCGAGGTTTTCAGCATGGATTCCATCGAGGAAGCGTCGCCCAAGATCGCCTCCAACGCATCCATCCCGGGGAGCCGAAGATAATCCGCCGGGGAAAATGTCGCGCTTCGATACGCCGCATACACGGCGATCACGAGAAAAAGCAGCCACTGGGCATGCAGCAGAAATTTAAATCCGGAAAGATCGCCCCTGCGGACACGGTGCGCACCGGCCCACTCCAGGCAGCCCGCCCCACATGCCAGCCCGCCCGCCAGGGCATCGGCATAATACCCAAACGGCAGAGCCAGCACCGCGCCCGCACCGGTCATCAGGAGGATGCTCATGCCATTCACCCGGCCAGCCCGCGCGGCCCTCTGCGAGGGAGAATTATCGGGGAGGGGGAGGGACGGCATGGGTGGATCCATAGATTGGATCGGTGAAAATAGCGAGCGCCGGGGAAGACCGTGCTACAAAAACTTTGCATCGTTTGGTGAAGGGACAGGCCGGGTGGCTATTCCTTCCGCCACAAGGCCAGAGGCCGAACGATTCGCTTTCTGCCGCTTCCCGGTCATAATTCTTCAATCTGTAAATCAGGTGCCACGTGTCGCTTTCGACGCAATAATGCTTCTCCTTGGTCGAACAACTGGCGTAAAAGGGACGGTTATGGACGATCCGCAGGACTTGCACGACGAAATCGAACTGCTCCGGAGTACGGGGCAGGGTGACCGTCGCAGTCTGGAACGCCTTTACGATAATTTTCCCGGCATCCTCTACGCCACGGCCTTGCGGGTGCTCAACAATGCCGATGACGCTCAGGATGTGTTGCGGGACGTGTTTGTGATGATCTGGGAAAAAGCGGCCACCTACGATCCAGCCCGGGGCATGATCAAACTCCAGAGCATGCTCACAACCCGTCTTTAGCCCATGGAAAACGAAGAAAACACACTGATTGCCGTCCGCCGTGAAAAGCGGGACCAACTCCTCGCCCAGGGAGCACAGCCTTACGGGGGGCGCTTTGAAGTGACCGACACCCTTGCCGGGGTCCGCGCCGGCTTTTTGGAGGGCACCACCGTGCGCACTGCGGGCCGCATCACAGCCCATCGGGACATGGGGAAGAGCCATTTTCTCGACCTCTCCGACTTGAACGCCCGGATGCAGATCTTCGTGCATCAGAAAGAAGTGGGGGAGCAGGGCTGGGCGGCGTTCCAGCTTCTGGACCTTGGCGACATCCTTGGTGTCGAGGGCGAATGTTTCACCACCAAAACGGGCGAGCCCACGCTTCGGGTCAAGTCCCTTCAAGTGCTCTCCAAATCCCTGCGCCCGCCGCCCGCAAAATGGCATGGACTGGGCGACGTCGAGACGCGCTATCGGCAGCGGTACCTGGATCTCTCGGCCAATCCCGAATCGCGGGCCGTTTTTCTGCAGCGCATCCGGATCGTGCGCGGCATCCGTCGTTACCTCGAAGACCGTGGATTTCTCGAAGTGGAAACGCCCATGATGCAGGCCGTGGCGGGTGGTGCGGCGGCGCGGCCCTTTCAGACCCGGCACAACGCTCTGGGCATCGATCTCTTTCTGCGCATCGCCCCCGAGTTGTATCTCAAACGTCTGCTCGTGGGCGGGTTCGACAGGGTCTTCGAACTGAACCGCAATTTCCGCAACGAGGGGATCTCGCGCCGGCACAATCCCGAGTTCACCATGCTCGAAGTCTATTGGGCCTACGCCGACTTCGAGGCCATGGCGGATCTTGTGGAGGACATGATCTGCGGCCTCGCCATGGATCTCCATGGGAAGCTCCGCCTCGAACATCCGTCCTCCGTGGAAGGCGCCCCGCCCCGTGTCATCGATCTGTCGCGCCCCTGGCGCAGGGCGCGCTATCACGACCTGATCCGGGGCGTCGATGCCGGATGGTTCGAGTGCTCCATCGATGACAAACGCGCGCGGTGCGCCGAATTGGGCGTGGAAATTTCCCCCGGAATGGAGGATTTCGAGATCACCCAGCAGGTCTTTGAAAAATGCATCGAGGAAAAAACCATGGACCCGTTGTTTGTCACCCATCTGCCCAAGGAACTTGTGCCGCTGGCAAAACAGAATGCGGACGACCCCGATCTTGTGGACGTGTACGAACTCATCATCAACGGCCAGGAAATCTCACCGGGCTACAGTGAACTCAACGATCCCGTCGTCCAACGCGAACGTCTGGAACATCAGGCCGGGGAAGAAACCCAGAAGATCGACGAGGATTTTCTCACCGCCCTGGAGCATGGAATGCCGCCTGCGGGCGGCATTGGGGTCGGGATCGACCGCCTGGTCATGCTTCTCACGGGCGCGGAATCCATCCGCGACGTCATCCTGTTTCCGCTGTTGAAACCACGGGTCTGATCATGAACAAACTGCGCAACCGGATCCTTGCTGTTCTTTGTCTGCTGGCGTTCGCCGGGGTGGGCGTCCTGTATTTCCGCGGATGGGTGGTCCAGAAACCTTTCGGCATTATTCTGTTTGTCGGGGACGGACTCGCGGGCAGCCGCCTCGCCGCCGCCCGTCTTTACAAGGATGGCGCGACAACGCGTCTCTTTTTGGAGTCGTTTCCCAACATGGCGATGCTCTCCAACTATGGACGGGAGTTTGCCGTGGCGGACGCCTCCGCAGCGGCCACACTGCTCGCCACCGGCCAGCGGCCCGGCGGACGCGGGCTCGGTCTGGGCACGGACGGCGGGGAAATCGCCACGCTTCTCGATCTGGCCCGGAGCGCGGGGCGCACCACAGGACTGGTGACCAATGCGCGGATCACGGACCCCGCTCTCGCGGCATTTTATGGCAGGGTGACCCGCGCCACCGAGCGCGAATTGCTCGCCGCCCAGATCGTGGACCGGGCGAGGCCCGATGTCATGATGGGTGGCGGACTCTCGGACTTTGTGCCCTCCCACAAAGGCGGCATCCGCGGGGATGGACGGGATCTGTGGATCGAACTGCGGGATGCCGGATTCGACACGCCGCGCACCCGGGCGGAGCTCGAATCCATTCCGGTCTGGAAGGTTCCGAAAATCTTCGGCCTTTTTTCGCCGGACGATCTTCCTTATGCGGGTTCTGCCGCCGCAGATGCGCCCTCGCTTTCCGACATGGTGCGCGCCGCCATTGCCCGGCTCCAATTCAACAGGGCCGGTTACCTGCTCATCGTCGATGCCGGGCTCATCGCCCGCGCCTCCGAATCCAATCTGGGCGAGAACACTCTGCGTGAAATCGCCGAACTCGACCGCGCCATTGAGACCGCGGCAAACTACGCGGGCGGCAACGCCCTCATCCTCGCCACCGCGAAGCACGTCACCGGCGGGTTTGTGATGAACGGGTACCCGCTTCGGGAGGATCGTGGCATGGCCGTCGTGGGCCGCAATGCCCGGGGCATTCCCTCGCTCACATGGTCCACCGGTCCCGGTTCCCCGCAGGACAATCCGCAGCCCGACGAACCGGTTGCCTCGCCGATGGAGACCGCAGCGGATACCGTCGAGGACCCCGTCGCCGTGGGCACTGGCATGGGCAGTGAACGCTTGCGGGGATTCCAGGACGCCTCCCTTCTCTTCGAGATCATCCGGGACGAACTGTGACGCCGATTCTCAGCACACACAGCCTTACAAAATCCTTCGAGGGCACGCTCGCGGTGGACGCACTGAGCATCGAGGTCCGGCGCGGCGAGATTCTGGGGTTGCTCGGCGTGAATGGCGCGGGCAAGACCACCGCCATCAACATGATTCTGGGGCTCACGTCGCCCGACTCGGGCGGGGTGCGTCTCTTCGGGGAGGACATTCTGCGCCACCGCTCTCGCCTGCTGAAGCGGGTCAATTTTTCCTCCGCATATGTCGCGCTGCCCACCAATCTGCTTGTCTGGCAGAATCTCGTGGTGTTTGCCGGCATCTACGGGGTGCGCAATGCCCGGACAAAAATCGACGCGGTGCTGGACCTCTTTGAAATCGGCCACTTGAAAAAGCGCGTGACGGGTCGGCTCTCGGCGGGCGAATCCACCCGCCTGAATCTCGCCAAG
>DYRR01000034.1 GCA_020718605.1 Chthoniobacter flavus
CTCCCGCAGAGGCACGGTCATCCTTCGCCGCCCGCCACCAGTGCTTCGATCTGAGCTTGCAGTCCCGGCAGGATGTTGTGTGCCACTTCCCAGACGATCGCCAAATCCACCCCGGCATAATCATGCACGATGCGGTTGCGCATCCCGGCCATCTGGTGCCAGGGCAACGCCCCGTGCGCCTGCTTGAACTCGTCTGGTATCTGCTTGGATGCCTCGCCGATGATCTCCACATTGCGCACCACCGCGTCGCAAGTGCGTTCGTCCGCAAGGAATGCGTCGAAATCCATCCCGGCCACATACCGCCCGATCCGGGCGGTGGCCTCCAGCATGTTCTGGAGCAGGAGCCCGGTGTCACGCTTCGACATTGATGGCCTCCTCTTCGATGAGGATCCTCAGGCCCGGTTTGAGGGCGCGGCGGGAGACGAGGTCCACCTTCCGGCCCAGAGCTGCCTCAAGCCGGTCTGCCAGCGTCACGAATTCCAAGCCGATGCTTCCATCCACGTCCACCAGGATGTCCACGTCGCTGCGCGGCCCGGCCTCCCCGCGTGCGGTGGAGCCAAACAAGGCCATGCCATGCAGCGGAAACTCCCGGCGAAGCTCCGGCAGCAAGGATGCCAGGCGATCAACCACTCTTTGCGCTTCTGTGGGCATGCAGACAAGAAAGCAGATATCGCGGGGAATAACAAGCAGGGCCTCAACCGCCTTGGGCATGTCGAAAGGGTCGTCGAAAGGGACCCATAAAAGCAATTGTTGATGCTTTTTGGTGGCTCTGAGTCAGTGCGAAGGATGTCAAAGGTCGTTCGGTGTAAGACCAGTGCGCTTCGCGATGTGCCATATCAACTTCCAACGCTCAACTTCGAACGCCCATGTTGGATTCCCGTTCGATCTCGTGAATGCGCGCGAGTGCTCGCGCCACGAACAGTGGAGGGGATTTTTGAGATCGTGTTTCTGTCGCCCCTTGAGGGCTTTGTATTTTAAATACCTCATTCCCGGGGCGTTGCCCTGGGCTGGTATATTTTGCCCCTTCGGGGCATCGCTGCTTAAGTTGCCGCCATGCGGGTCAGGCCCCAAAAAGCAATCGGTGGTCATAGGGAACACCGATGCACATAATTGCCGGCCCTTATTCCGCCAAAGGAAAATCTATCGGGCTGAACCGTCCTTTTTTCTGGGAATGGCCGGGCCCTTTCTGATCCATCCCATCGGCGCACCCAAGGGGAGAAGCGTGCGCCCGAAATAGCTATTGAGGAACACAGCGCCGGCCGCGTAGAATCCAAGCAGCGCGATCAGCAACTCCGACCAGGCCGCCATCCAGTGGCAGACCGCGCCCAGAGGGGTGCCTTTCCGGAGAAGGCTCAATGCGAGCGCGGGTAAAAGGATGTTGATAAGCACGAGAATCGCGGCGAACACCTTGTTGGCCTCAAACGAGGCGACCATGATGAACAACGAGAAGATACCGTAGCCAATGCAGGCAAAAGCCAACTGTTTCGGGTCGGCATTTTCGGCCAGCGGTCCGAACCAGCCGAGGCTTACGGCCCAGTGCATGGCGACGGCAATCCAAAACAAACCGTACGCACCAAGCACGATCGCTCCGAAGTAGTTGTTCTTGCGAAAATCAATCGTCGATGCCCAGATTTGCGCGATCGACCCCAGAAAGAGTGCCCAGGGGATCAGGTAGGTGACGCCGGATGTCCACCCCATTTTTTGAGAGGAAGCAACAAAAGTAACCATTGCCAGGCCAAACACGCCGAGCGCGGTCGGATCGGACATGACTATCTTGGTTTCTGTGACATGCGGGACGGGATGGTTTTGCATAAATAAAAAATATTTGGTTGATGGAAAAATCGCTATTCACCCTGAAGTGCCGGCCAGCAGTTTGATGCTGGAAGCGGATGGGTCCTCGAACCCCTAGCGGATCGGCGATTGCTATTCAAGCACCCACCTTCCCGGGTTGGCATCGAAAGGGTCCCATAAAAACGCCCCTTCTGGGCTTTGTATTTTAAATACCTCATTCCCGGGGCGTTGCCCTGGGCTGGTATATTTTGCTCCTTTGGGGCATCGCTGCTAAATTTCGCGCCAGGCGGGTCAGCGGCATCAGATCACCTCTGAGTCTTTCTTGTTTTCCGTCCGGATGCTGGTGCCATACTTCCGCCCCCAAACTCACCGGCGGATGAATTGAGTATTGCGCACGAGTCTGATTCGTATTACTTTCAGCCCATGAATACCATTTCTCTCAAGCTGCCGGACCGGTTGCTGGAACGTCTGGAAGCGGCGTCGCGCACGCGCGGCACCACCAAGTCATCGCTGGTGCGCGAGTGCCTGGAACAGTCGCTGGACGCTCGTCCCGCCGGCGGCAAGGCCACTTGCTATGGTCTGGCCAGCGACTTGGCCGGTTCGTTGAAAGGCCTGCCGCGTGATCTGGCGACCAATCCGAAGTACATGGAGGGTTTCGGCCGGTGAAGGGGGCTGTGCTGCTGGACACCGGCCCGTTGGTGACATTTCTTGCCGCCGACTCGGAGCATTACGCCTGGGTTTGTGAGCAGTGGAAACGGCTGCATGCGCCAATGCTCACCTGTGAGCCGGTGCTGACCGAAGCAGCTTTCCTTCTGAAGCGCGAAGGGCGGGAGACCGATCCGCTCTTTGAGTTGCTGGATCGGGGCGTGTTGCGGGTGGGCCTGGAGATCGAGGATCAACTGGCGGACCTGCGCACACTCATGAGCCGCTACCGGGATCGTCCCATGTCGTTGGCCGATGCGTGCCTGGTGCGGCTCAGTGAAATGCACCGGGACGGCACGGTCTTCACCTTGGACTTGGACTTCCGCATCTACCGCCGCCACGGCAACAAAGTCATCCCGGTGCTGATGCCGGAGCACTGAACTCGTCGGGTATCTGCTTGGATGTCTCACCGATGATCTCCACGTTCCGCACCACCGCATCGCACGTGCGTTCGTCCGCAAAGGAATGCGTCGAAATCCATCCCGGCCACATACCGCCCGATCCGGGCAGTGGTCTCCAGTATGTCCTGGAGCAGGAGCCCGGCATCACGCTTTGACATCGATGGCCTCCTCTTCGATGAGGATCCTCAGGCCCGGTTTGAGGGCGCGGCGGGAGACGAGGTCCACCCTTCGGTCCAGGGTCGCCTCCAGCCGATCCGCCAGCGTCACAAATTTCAGGCCGATGCTTCCATCCACATCCACCAGGATATCCACATCGCTATGCGGTCCGGCGTCCCCGCGTGTGCAGTGGAGCCAAACAATGCCATGCCATGCAGCGGAAATTCCCGGCGAAGCTCCGGCAGCAGGGAAGCCAGGCGATGAACCACTCTTTGCGCTTCTGCGGGCATGCAGACCAGACTCCGGGATAGGCCACACATCGCGGTGTGGATTTTGAGAACGCGATGAAAACGGGCTGCATTTGAGCCGTCCATTCAGTTCATTAATAGCCAGTTCTGCGTTTCATTCTGTCAAGGATTGTCGCTCAACCCATTTTTATTTCCCGAATTCCGATGCAACCACATACTGGTTGACGGTTGGTGATTTGAGGGTTTGGTATTCATAAAGCGATGTCGTTCCGCATAAAACTCACGCGATCATGGGAGGACAATCTCTGGCGGATTGCGCACGACCAACTGGTCAAAGCCGCCAGGGAAGCCAACAGCAAAGAGCTTTCTCATGGTGAGCGAATCCATCAGGCGCGGAAACGGTGTGAAAAACTGCGCGCCCTGCTTCGGCTCTTTCGTCCGGGATTTCCGGATATCTACCACTTGGAGAATTCGGCACTCCGGGACGCGGCCAAAAAGCTGTCCCGCGTGCGCGACGCCGACGTTTTGGGTGAGTGCTACGACAAGCTGATGATCGAGTTTCGGGAGGAAGTGGATGTCACCGCGATGGCTCCAATCCGGCGCAAACTGACACTTCGCAGGAATGCGTTGGTTGGGGAGTCTGCCGGCAGGGATGCGCCGCTCGCGTGTTTTTCAGAATTTTTGCGCGGCATCACCGGGCGGGTGAATGAGTGGGCCGTCACGAATCCCCGGGAGTCAGTGTTGCAAGGAGCGGCAAAAACCTACCGCTGCGGGAGGAAGGCCATGCAAACGGCACGCCAGGATTCCACGAAGGAGCATCTTCATGAATGGAGAAAAAGGGTGAAATACACCCGGTTTCAATTAAAAATCCTCAGCACTGCATGGCCGGTGGTGCTTCATCCGCTGCGCAGTCAGTATAAGTTGCTCTCCGAATTGCTTGGCGACGATCACGATCTCGCGGTGCTTCGTCAGACTCTCCTGGATGATGCCGAAGAATTTCAAGACAACAATCGCCGCCGGGTATTGATCGGTCTTATCGATCGCAAACGGTCCATGCTTCAAGCGGAATCGTTCAAGCTGGGTGAAGAGGTCTATTCTCTCAGGCCGAAATCTTTCAAGAACTGGCTCAGCGCAATGATCCGTTGAAAGTGAGATGATGGGGTCGGGCGAGAATGGCGCCAACTTGAGACGGTTTTGGGATGCCGCCCATACAGGGCAAGGCTTATTCCCGATGAAAACCCGGGGTGGTCCCGCAGGCGCGGGACAACCCCGGGCTGGTGGATTCAGCCCATTCTGGGCTTGCTGACCAGACTCCGGGATAGCCAGTTCTGCGTTTCATTCTGTCAAGGATTGTCGCTCAACCCATTTTTATTGGCGGCGATTTCTGTGGAAACCCGGGTGGGGTTTGGGTATGATGCCGGGCCTATGGCAAACCTGAATAAAGTATTTCTGATGGGCAATCTCACGCGTGACCCCGAGATTCGCTACACCCCCAAGGGCAGTGCTGTCACGGAGATCGCGATTGCGGTGAACCGCTATTTTTCCTCCGAATCCGGCGAGAAACGCGAAGAGACAACCTTTG
Organism: Chthoniobacter flavus; assembly: GCA_020718605.1. Classification (GTDB taxonomy): domain Bacteria; phylum Verrucomicrobiota; class Verrucomicrobiia; order Chthoniobacterales; family CAKUMP01; genus DYRR01. Next base: position 4,881 of record DYRR01000034.1, read on the forward strand.
TGGATGTGGTGTTGTGGGGCCGCACCGCCGAGATTGCCAGCCAGTATCTCGCCAAGGGACGTCCGGTCCTGATCGAGGGACGTCTCCAGCTCGACACCTGGGAGGACAAACAGACCGGCCAAAAGCGCAGCCGCATGCGCGTGGTGGGCGAGTCCATGCAGCTCATCGGCGCCAAGCCCGGACAGGGTGGCGAGCATCAGGAGCAGGGTGAGAACCGCGCCGCGCCCGCTTCGGGCCGTCCCGGTCCCGCCACGAACGCTCCCCGGCAGCCGTCCCCCCCCCAGCAGGGCGGGTCCGGCGAGGATGTCGAGGATGATGACATCCCGTTCTGAGCCGCCCGGACGTTTCGTGAAACGTTCCAATAGATCCAGGCTTTAACCCGTTCGGAGATCCCGCTTCCATAGAGGCTGCAACCTCATCTATTTTCCATGCGACGACCGAAATCCCCCGTCCGACGCCACGCATGGGTTATACCACTGATCCTATCCATCATGCTTACGGCCTGTCCCGAACCGCGTCCCGTTATTGATCCGGCTCCCAAACCCAAGGCCGAAGCATCCGCAATCGAAGCGATCGGACCGCTGTGGTTTTATATCGAAACCGATGTCCCTTCCAATGCCGCAGGCGGACAGATGGTGGCGGCCGTGGTGCGGGAAGGCCGTCTTGTCGGGATGGCCAGGGCGGATGTGCCGGCATCGGGGCCCGCGTTGCTGGCGGTGCGGCTGCTGCATGATACGCTCAAAGTTCCCGGCGGGCGTTGCACCCTCTGGCTCACGCTGGATCGGAACCGGTCCGGCGGACCGTTCCCGGGATTTGGCGATGCGTTCCAGAAAAATGAAATCGACCCGCCCGCAGTGGGCACGACTCTGGAACCGGAGCCCGAGGATCGCTGGGTGGAAAAAAAACTCAGCACCCCTGGCAATCTGGTCACGTTTCATTATCATCGTTTCGACGGCATGTATGAGGATGTGAGCATATGGACATGGGATCCGGGCCAGCAGCGCACGCCGCCCGACAACGAACTGCTGCCGTCCGGACGCGATGCCTACGGGCTGGTTTTTGAAATGGACCGCAGTCTCTACGCCAATGGCACCCCGGATCGCATCGGACTGCTGCCGCGGCAGGCGGCGAGCTGGAATCGCAAGGATGGTTCGGACCGTTATCTCACGCCGGAGTTCGGCTCCGAGGCGTGGCTGATCGCGGGGAACAACCGCCTCTATGCCCGAATCCCCGACATTGCGCCGCACGTCATCTCCGCGCATCTGGACCAGCGCAACTTGGTCGGGATCGAACTCTCCCACGCGATCCCGGCCGCCTCGCTCTCCGCCAACGCCGTAACGCTCTCCGATGCCTCGGGGCGCACGATCCCGGCGACGGAAATCGCCCTTGAGAGCGGCGCGGATGCCGGCACGCGGATCCAGTTCCGGACCGCCGAACCGCTGGACCCGGTGTCGGTGGAATACTTCGCCAAAGTCGGGGGCTTTGGAAATCCCGTGCCGGCGGTGCCGCGCGGGCTGCTGGATGATCCCGATCTCTACTCGGCGCCGGACGTGGTGATGGGCACCGTCTGGTCCCCGGCGGACACCGTGTTCCGGGTGTTTGCGCCCACGGCGCACGAGGCGACGGTCGTCCTGTATGACGCGGCGACGGGAGACGCCGGGCGTCTTCCGCATCCCATGGCGAAAGCCGCCCACGGCATTTGGGAACTGCGGATTGCCGGAAATCTCGATGGCCGGTTCTATGCATTCCGCTTCGACGGCCCGGGCCTCAATCCCGGCGTCGATGTGGTGGATATCCATGCCACCAACACGGTGGACAGCACCCGGCGCGCACGGATCACCGATTTTTCAAAAACCAATCCGCCCGGCTGGACCAAGCCACCCCGGGGGCCGCAGATCGGGTCGCCGGTGGATGCGGTGATTTTCGAGATGCACGTGCGCGATTTCACCATCGCCCCGAACTCGGGCACCAGAAACAAAGGGATGTATCTGGGCTTCGCGGAATCCGGCACCCGTCTAGCCTCGGACCCCTCGATCACGACCGGCCTGGATCATCTTGTGGAGCTGGGAGTGACGCATGTCCAGTTGTTGCCGGTCCAGGATTTCCAAAATGAGGAGGCGCCACGCCTGTTCAACTGGGGATACGTCACCAACGCCTTCAACTCGCCCGAGGGTCTGTTTGCCACGGATCTGATGGGCGACGCCCGGGTGCGCGAACTCAAGACCCTCATCGCCGCGCTCCATGCGCGCGGCATCGGGGTGATTCTGGATGTGGTGTACAATCACACGGGCGAGGGCGCGTTTTTCGATCCCACCGTGCCGGGTTATTACTACCGGATGCTCCACGATGGGAGCCGCGCCAATGGCTCGGGGTGCGGCAATGAATTCCGCACCGAGGCACCCATGGCCCGCAAGTTTCTCATCGATTCCCTCAAATTCTGGGTCACGGAGTACGGAGTGGACGGATTCCGGTTCGATCTCATGGCATTGCTGGACAGCGAAACCATGCGCCTGGCTGATGCCGAACTGCGGAAGATCCGGCCCGACATCCTGCTCTACGGCGAACCCTGGCAGTCCGGCGGTTCCCCGCTCCGGCACATGACCGACAAAGGCGGCATCACCGGAACCGGCATCGGGGCGTTCAACGACGATTTTCGCAACGCCATCAAAGGCTCGCCCGACGGCGAGGGCCAGTCGTTTCTCCAGCGCGGTTTCGAGCGCGGCAATGTCGAGAAAGGCATGGAGGGTTCGTGGCGCACCTGGGCGAAAAGTCCGGCGCAAACGATCAATTACATGACCTGCCACGACAACCTCGTGCTGTATGACAAGCTGAAAATCTCCCGCAAAGATGCCGATGACGCCGCGATCCAGGAGATGATGCGGCTTGGGTACCTGATCCTGTTCACTTCGCAGGGAGTGCCTTTTTTCCACGGGGGCGAGGAGTTCGCCCGCAGCAAGGGCGGCAACGAAAACAGTTACGAGGCGCCGGACTCCGTCAACCAGGTGGACTGGGATCTCAAGAAAAGGAATCTGTTGCTCAACAATTACGTCCGCGACCTGATCAGCATGCGCAAACGCCACCCGATGTTCCGTCTCCGGGAAGCCGCAGAGATCGCGGAGCGGGTGCGGTTTCATCATGCCCCGACCGGGGACACGATTCTCATGACGGTGGACGGACAGGGGATTGCCGGGGAGACATGGAACACCGCCTGTGTGCTGGTGAACGGCGGGGATGACCTCCGCGAGTTCACCCTGCCGCCCGGGCGCTGGCAGGTGGCGTTCGACCGCGAGGGGAAACCCTCCATCCCGGTGGTCCAGGGTTCGTTGAAGGTCCCGCGCAAAAGCGGTCTCGTTCTGCGCGAAGCCACCCGCTGAGTCCGCCATGCCCGCAATCTCCCGGCAGAACGATGCCGCGCAGGGAATGCGCCCCCCGGCGTTCCACGTGATGACGAAACCCATCGGGCCGCTGTGCAACCTCGACTGCAAATATTGTTTCTATCTGGAAAAGGAGAACCTGTTTCCCTCCAACGAGAACTTCAAAATGCGGGACGACGTGCTGGAATCCTATGTCCGGCAGTACATCGGGGAGCAGGCGGTGCCGGAGATCACGTTCGCATGGCAGGGCGGCGAACCCACGCTCATGGGGGTGGATTTTTTCCGGCGCGTGGTGGCTTTGCAGAAACAATACGGGGAGGGCCGAACGATCCACAACGCCTTCCAGACCAACGGCACGCTGCTCGATGACTCGTGGGGGGCGTTCCTGTCCGAGAACCGGTTTTTGGTGGGGCTGAGTGTGGACGGACCTGCGGCCCTGCACGATACCTATCGGGTGGACAAGGGGGGACGCCCGACCTTTGGAAAAGTGATGGACGGACTCGCGGTGCTCAAAAAGCACGGGGTTGAGTTCAACACGCTCACCGTCGTGAACCGCCTCAACAGTGCGCGGCCCGGCGAGGTGTACCGGTTTCTCAAGGAGATTGGTTCGGGCTTCATCCAGTTCATTCCGCTCGTGGAACGCCGCGCGGGTGCGGTCGCCGGGGCCATCGGGCTCGGGCTCGCACAACCCCCGGCCCACCATGCCATCGATGCCGGGCTGCCCGTGACCGAGTGGAGTGTCGAGGCCGGACAATACGGGACGTTTCTTGTGGAAATCTTCGATGAATGGGTGCGGCACGATGTGGGCCGCGTGTTTGTGCAGGTCTTCGACGTCGCCCTCGGCAACTGGATGGGGTTGGGCGGCGGTCTCTGCGTGTTCTCCGAGAAATGCGGCACGGCATTGGCTCTCGAACACAACGGGGATCTGTTCTCGTGCGATCATTACGTGTATCCGGAGTTCAAGCTGGGAAACATCATGAACCAGTCGCTGGGCGACATGGCCGGCTCGGAGTTCCAGCGCAAATTCGGCTCGGACAAAAAGAATTCGCTGCCCGCGTATTGCCGCCGCTGCGAGGTGCGCTTCGCCTGCCACGGAGAGTGCCCGAAACACCGGTTCATGCTCACGCCCGAGGGCGAGCCCGGGCTCAATTATCTGTGCCCCGCGTACAAGAAATTTTTCAATCACATCGATCCGTTCATGCGCCTGATGGGCGATCTGCTCAACGCGCGAAGAGCCCCTGCGGAGATCATGCAAATCCTGCACCGCAGCGAACATCCGCCGGCACCCGGCCCCAATCACCGCTGCCCGTGCGGGAGCGGAAAAAGATACAAGCGCTGTTGCGGCAAACGCTGAGCGGAGCGGCCGATCCCGGCACTCCCGCGCCGGACTCCCGGGATCGGTTTTCCGGGGTTATGCAGTGGCTGCGAGGAGGGAGCCACAGGGGTCGGGTCCTGATTTCAGCGGCTTTGTGCGTGATGCGAATTTGATGAAAACTGTCGAGTTTCATGGGAGTGCCTTCCGATACCAACCCCGGGTGTCTACGCAGACCTTGCAGACGGAAAGCATGACGGGGACTTCGACCAGCACGCCGACGACCGTCGCGAGCGCGGCGGGTGAGGTGGGGCCGAAGAGCGTGATGGCCACGGCGACCGCCAGTTCGAAGAAATTGCTCGCCCCGATCAGCGCCCCCGGAGTGGCCACATCGTGCCGGACCTTCAGCATCCGCATGAGCCCGTAGGTGAGCCCGGAGTTGAAATACACCTGGATGAGAATGGGGACGGCCAGCAACAGAACCGCAGTCCAGTTCGTCACGATGTTCTCGGCCTGGAATGCAAAAATGAGGGTGAGCGTGGCCAGGAGCGCGACGATGGTGACGGGTCGGAATCCCGGAAGGAAGCTGCCGTTGAACCACGCTCCGCCCCTGGCCCTGAGGAGCAGGATGCGGCTGATCCAGCCGGCCGCGAGCGGGATGACGATGAACACCAGAACGGACGTGAACAATACCCCGCCGGGAATATGAACACCGGTGACACCCACCAGCAACATGACAATCGGCGCGAAAGCAAAGACCATGATGAGGTCGTTGATGGCCACCTGGGCGAGGGTGTAGGGGCCGTCCCCGTCGGTGAGATAGCTCCACACAAACACCATGGCGGTGCAGGGTGCCGCCGCAAGAATGATGAGACCGGCCACGTAATTCTTCGCCGTGTCCGGGTCGATCCAGCCCAGCATGCCGCCGAAAAGTTGCGTGATGAAGAGCCAGCCAAGAAGCGCCATGCTGAACGGTTTGACGAGCCAATTGACGAAGAGAGTGACCAGCATGCCCTTCGGCTTTAGAAAGACGCCATGGATGCCGCCGAAATCGATCTTGAGCATCATGGGATAAATCATGAGCCAGATGAGCACGGCGATCGGGATGTTGACGTGCGAGTCTTTTCCAAACTCCAGTTCGCCGATGCGCCGGGTCAGGTCGGGCAGCATCCTGCCGAGCACCAGCCCGACGACCATGCAGACAAAGACCCAGACGGTGAGATAGCGCTCGAAGAAGTCGAGCCGTTTGGGTGAGGATGAGTTTTCCATGGGATGTGAATCGTGGTGTTCAGGGTTTGCCGAGGGCCTCACGGTAGCCGGCCGCGTAGGCCTCGAAGACGGGCCGGATTTCGTCGCGGATCCGACGGAAGGCGTCCATTTCGGACTCCCCGGGACGGACGGCTTTGGGCGGATCCTCAAAGCCCCAGTGATAGCGATGCACTTTGCCTGGGAAAACCGGGCAGGCATCGTTGGCATGGCCGCAGACCGTGATGACGGTATCGATCCCGGCGTTGAGGAACGGATCGAGGTGTTTGGACGTGTGCGTGGAAATATCGATGCCGATCTCCCGAAGCGCGGCGATGGCGTTGGGATGAACGCAGCCTGCGGGGTTCGATCCCGCGCTGAACACTTCAAGGAGATCGCCAGCCGCCCGGCGCAGGATGCCTTCCGCCATGTGGCTCCGGCAGGAGTTGCCGGTGCAAAGGATGAGCACTTTGGGTTTGTTGGAGTTCATGGGAATCAGCAGTGACAGGCGATGGCGCGGAGCGGGGATGCCGCATCGAGACGTTTGACGAGCTGTTTGCGCTTCTGCAGGTCTTTGCGGAAAACGACACCCTCCCCCGCGCAATCCTGCAGGCATTTCAGATTTTCCGTCAGCAGCGGGATTTGATCATCCGCCAGACGATAGACCATCCACTGCGCCTGGCGTTCGGCATCGACCATGCCCAGCTCCTTCATGTAGCGGAGCTGTTTGGAGACCTTCACCTGGTCCGCCCCGAGGATCTCCATGAGATGACACACGCACAACGGCCCGTCCTTGAGCAGATTGAGGATGCGCAATCGCTGCCGGTCGCACAGGCATTTGTAGATGCTGACAATATCCATGATATATCAATATGCATACGATGGTATATGCGGTCAAGTAAGTATTTCAAAATATTGTCCCGTTCTCAGCTCCCGACGGGGTCGGGCCATCCCAGCGACAGGGTCAGGGTGAGATAGATGCCGACAAGGAGAAGCACGCCCCCCGTGATATTTCCGAGGAGACCCCGGGATTTCTGGATGGCGGAGATCATTTTGGAGGACCCGTGCATTCCGAAGGCCAGAGCGATGGCGAGGACGCCCACGGGCAGTGCCGTGCCGAATCCGTAGAATGCCAGCGCGGGCAGGGGCGTGGGCGCCGCGATCGCCATGGGCAGCAGGGCGCCAAAAAAGAGTGCCGCACTCACCGGACAGAAGGTAAGGGCGAAGAGTGCGCCCAGGAAAAATTCCCCTGCGAGTCCCCATCCCGCCAAGCGGGTGGCGGTGGATTGTCCGGCCACACCGAAGCGGACCGGAAGTTCGATCCAGCCGAGCAACACGAGCGCGACAAGAATCAAGAGCGGGCCAAGGAACGGGCCGATGTGGTTTTGCAATGAGTTCGAGAGTGCCGGGGCATTGGAGAGGCCCCAAGTGATGATGAGTCCGAGGATCACATAAACGGCGGCACGCCCCGTCGCATAGGCGACCGCCCCGGCCACCGCCATGCGGCGGGAATGCATGCGGCGGCCCAGGTAGGAGACGGCGGCGATATTGGTTGCCAGCGGGCACGGGCTGATCGAGGTGAGAATTCCGAGCCAACCCGCCGCAGCCATGCCCGCGATCAGCGTCATCATGAAGCCGGCGTTTCCAGATAACCCGCGATGGCGCCACTCACATAGGCGTCGAATGCGGAAGGGTCCGAGAGTTTCAGCCAAACATCCTGGAGATTGGTCCAGCGAAGTTCCACGCCGTCCTTGCGCTCGGAAACAACGACGGTCTTGCTCACCAGCCGGTAATCGTCCGTGAAATGCGCGTTTCCGGGCTGATCCACATTCACCATGCGGAAGACCACGGGGAATTTGCCGGCGAAATGGGACTCCACCGCCTGACGGGTGAGGGCTTCAATCCTGAGGCAGGAGCGGCATCGGACGTTGGTGGTGAAGTACGTGACGACCACTCCGTCGGACGGCAGCGCATCCACTTCCGGGGCGCTTGGAACAGCGGCATCGGCCTGCGTTTCCGAAGGTGGGGAAACCGGCGACCGCGGTTTCGTTGTGCCTTTGTTTTTGACGGCGACCGCCGCGCCGGCCAAGGCCAGCGCGACGAGCACCCATGTGGCGATTTTTTTCATGGAATCAACCTCCGATCAGGGCTTTGACCTCTTCGAGGGAGGGGACTTTACCCGTGGATTTGACCACGCCATCGACAACCAGTGCCGGTGTGATCATTACGCCGAAGTCGGCGAAGCGCAGCATGTCGGTGACTTTTTCCAGTTCGTAGGGCACGCCGAGTTCGTCGGCGGCCTTTTTTGAGATTTCGGTGAGGGCGTTGCACTTGGCGCAGCCGGTTCCGAGGATTTGCAGTTTTTTCATGGTGTGTTGTTGGTGTGTGTTTGGTTGTTGGTTTGGAAAGAATGCAGCAGCCGTCTTACGGGCTTGAGGGATGGGAACGCAGCTCGCCGTCCTCCATCTCGTAGGTGCGGTCAAAAACTTCCAGCGAGCGGTGGTCGTGCGTGACGACGATCACGGCGGAGCCGTGTTCGTGGGCGACCTTGCGGAACAATTCCATCACCTGTCGTCCGCGATGGCTGTCGAGCGCGGCGGTGGGTTCGTCGGCGAGGATGAGACTGGGACGATTGGCAAGCGCACGCGCCACCGCCACGCGCTGCTGCTGACCGCCGGAGAGCGCGTCCGGCAGGTGGTCCGCGCGGTCCGCCACGCCGAGGTATTCGAGCAATTCCATCGCGCGTTTGCGGGCGTCACGCGGGGCGACGTCGTTGATCTCCATCGCGACGGAGACGTTCTCCATGGCGCTGAGGAACGGCATGAGGTTCGCTTTTTGGAAGACAAAACCAAGGTGTTGCCGCCGGTAGGCCCGCACATCCACCAAGGCACGGTCGGCGTCCATCACAGGCTGGCCGCCGATGGTGATGCGCCCGGCGGTGGGTGGATTGATGAGGCCGATCGCGGTGAGAAATGTGGATTTTCCCGCACCGCTAGGACCGAGCAATGCCACCACTTCACCGTGCGCCAACGTCACCGACACATCCTTCATCGCCACGACCTCGGTGTTGCCGGAGCCGTAAATCTTTGTCAGGCCGATGGCCTCGACGGCAGGTGTATTATTGGCGTCGGCGATCATGACAGCACCTTGTTTGGTTCGACGCCCATGGCCTTGCCGATGCCCATCAGGCTCGCGAACACGGAAATCCCCAGCACGATGACGCCGAGAGACAGCAAGTCCTGGTTTTCGATCACCACGAGCCGTGGAAATTTTGGGAAGGCATACGTGCCCAGCCAATAGGCCAGCCCGTAGCCGAGCACGCCGATGAGCAGTGCCTGCTGGAGGATCAGCCCGATGATCACGCCGTTGCGCGCACCCATGAGCTTGAGCATCGCGATGTCGTGAATCTTGTCCAACGTGAGCGTGTAGATGATGAGCGCCATGATGATCGCCGAGATGATGATGAGCAGCGCCCGGAAGAGACCGAGTTGACGCTTCGCCTTGTCCACCATGCCGGAGAGAAGCAGGTCCACCTGCTGCTGTCTGGAATAGACCGTGACATCCGGCCAGGTTGAGATCGTTTCCGCGACTTTTGCGATGTCCGTTCCCGGCTGGAGCGTGAGCATGATTGCGCTGACCTGCGGCGGGGCGAGTGCGGGCAGTTCGCTGGCCTGGCCAATCACCCGCTCGGAAAGAAGCGGTGTCACGCGACCAAGATCCATGCCTTCAAGCCGGGAAAGACGTGCGGCACGTTCCAATCGCAAGGCTTCTCCCGGCACGTCAAATTGAATGGCCTCCGCATCGCTCGTCGTAAAGAAGCAGAGGCCGTCGCCACCTGTCCCCACCATGCCTTTCGTCAGGCCGACGACTTCGTAAACATCCTTTCCGAGCTTCACTTTTTCCCCAAGAAGCAAACCGAGGGAACCGTCGGCGATCATTTCGTAGTGGGCCTGTCGCAGGGGACGCCCGGCGGTGACGGGCACCCAGTCTCCCCTGTCCTCCGGCCATGAAAGTCCCTGCACAACCATGCGGAGCGGGCGTCCGCGATGCTGGCGCTGAATCGTGTGAGAGACGAAACGCCGGGCACTGGCCACGCCAGGCACGGCGCGCACGCGGTCCTCGAGATTGGCGGGAATGCGTGACACTTCGGCAAACGGACCCCGCGTGCCGCCTTGCACCACCCAGATGTCCGCACCGACCTGCTTCACAAACAGCGCCGCCTCATGAATCAACCCGCGATAGATGCCGCCCATGCCCATCACGATCATGAGCAGCATCCCGATGCCAACGGTAGTCAGGGCGAAGCGTCCGAAATTGTGGCGAATGTCTTTGGTGGCGAGATTCATTTTGCGGTGATGCGCTGGCCGAGATTGAGCGGCGGCCGCTTTGGATCGACAGGGATAACAACCTGCTCGCCGGCGTACAGTCCCTGCGTAATTTCGACCGTCTCGCGTCCGCACAGGCCGGTTGTCACATCGCGCCAGACCGCCTTTCCACGCTCGGCGACAAAGACGCCGGGACTGCCTGCTTGCCACTGGAGGAATTGTTGCGGCACGACAAGCGCCTGTGCCTTGCGCCCCGTTTCGATGAACACCTCGGCGCGCTGGCCGATCGTCCAGTTGGGCGGCAGTTCGTAAACGCGCACGTCCACGAGGAACTCGCGTGTTTCCCGGTCCGTTTCGCGGCCCAATCGCGCCACTTCCCCCGCATAGACCTTCCCCGGCTCCGAACGAAACACCACGCGCACCGCCTGCCCGGTCGCGAGACCCACCGAGGCGGTCTCGTCCACCCATGCGGAAACCCAGATTTCATCCGTGGAGATAAGCTGAAGGATAGAGGCGCCCGGAACCACGATGCCGCCGGGATCGCGGTCACGGCGCGTGATCAGACCGTCGTAGGGACTGACGATTTGTGCGAAACTCAGGCGCTCCCGCTGGTGGGCGAGATTCTTTTCCGCCGTGATGATCTGCTGCCGGGCTTCGCTTGTGGCGGCGAGAGCGAGTTGCAGACCGGATTCAGCGACACGCAGTTCCTCAAGCGACTTGTCGAATTCGGACTGCGGACTGATCTTCTCCGCAAACAGTTCGGAGGTCCGCTTGTGATTCTGTCGCGCCTGTTGTTCCACCGCCCGGGCACGGGCTTCGTCCACGCGCACACGCTCGGCGGTCGCCCCGGCTGCGGCCAGCGTTGCCTCCGCAACTTCCGCCTGCCGCTTGAGTTCGCCATCGTCGAGACGCGCGAGCAACTGCCCGGCCTTCACCTCGTCGCCCTGGTCCACGAGCACCTCCGCAAGCCGCTCCGAGATGCGCGGGCTGATCGTGGTTTTGATGCGCGGCTCCAGTGTTCCCGTGCCCATGGTTTCGGCAACGATGGCGTTCTGCGCAGCCGTATGCGCCGTCACAGGTGTGTGGGCGAACTTCACCCGGTAAATTACGGTGGCGGCAAGGGCGAGCACGACCAACCACTTCCAGTTTTTGCGCAAGATTGTTTTATTCATAAGCTGAGGCGTTCGTTTCACGGGAAAAGCATCCCGTAGATCATCCCGCTGACCGTGGCCATGATGATGACGAGCACGACATAGACAACCGTCTTTTTCGCGCCCATAACGGTGCGCAGGACGAGCATGCTTTGCAGCGACAATGCCGGTCCCGCCAGCAGCAGCGCGAGCGCAGGGCCCTTGCCCATGCCGCTGCCGATCAGGCCCTGGAGGATCGGCACCTCGGTAAGCGTGGCAAGATACATGAACGCCCCGACCACCGAGGCGAAAAGATTGGCGCGGAGCGAATTGCCGCCCACCGCCTGCGTGACCCACTCGGACGGAATGATCCCCTCGTGGCCGGGGCGCCCGAGGAAAAAGCCCGCCGCCAGCACGCCGAAGAGCAGCAGCGGCGTGATCTGCTTGGCAAAGGTCCATGTGGACGACACCCATTCGCGCGATTCGTCCGGGCCGGTGCCCGCGATGAGCGTCAGCCCGATCACGCCGAAGACGAACGGAATCATCGGCTCGCCGTGGAACACAAAGGCCAGCGCGGTGGTGAGCATGCCGACCGAGAGCACCTTCCACCATGCCGCGCCGAGCCAGCGGACAAGCACGACGCCAAGTGCGATGGCGAAGGCCGCCGTGACGGGCCATTTCATCAGCCAGAGGGCGTGCCACAGTCCCGTTGTTTCCATTGGTTTTCCCCAGTTGGCAAATACCAGGATGCCCACCATGCAGGCGAAATAGACGATATTGTGCCAGAGCGGACGGGGCGCCTCCGGCACGGGGATCTGTGCCGCCGCCCCGGCCTTGGCCAGCTCTTCCCTGCGGAAAATCAGGTGCATCAAACCGCCAATCACCACACTGAAAAGCACCGCCCCGACCGCACGGGCCACACCCATTTCAAGGCCGAGCACCCGCGCTGTCAGCACGATGGCCAGCACGTTGATGGCCGGGCCGGAGTAGAGAAACGCCGACGCCGGGCCGAGTCCCGCGCCCATGCGCCAGATGCCGGCAAAAAGCGGGAGCACAGTGCAGGAACACACGGCGAGGATGGTGCCCGAAACGGACGCCACGCCGTAGGCCAGCGCCTTGTTCGCCTTCGGACCGAGATACTTCATCACCGAGGTCTGGCTGACGAAGACGCCGATGGCACCCGCGATGAAGAACGCCGGAATCAGGCACAGGATGACGTGCTCGCGGGCATACCACTTGACCAACTCGAACGCCTCGGTCACCGCGTTATCGAAACGGGGCGCGCCGACCGGCAGAAAAAAGCAGGCCAGGAACGCCGCGACAAGGGCGGCAAGTTTTTTCCATTCGGTATCAAATTTCATAGGTATTTGGCTAAATCGCCAAGGGTTGCGCGAAAATTAACGGTTATTGCCATGCGGCGGATTCCTCTTTCGCCACCTCTGTGCGCACCGAGGTGACGCATTGGAAAAAATTCATGACGCAGGGAGTTTTGAGACGGTAAAACACCTGGGCGCCGCGTTTCTCGTCATCGACGATCCCCGCCTGTTTGAGTTGGGAGAGGTGCTTGGAGACGGTGGACATTTCGGAGCCGACCAACGCGGCCAGCTCGCACACGCAACGCTCCCCGTGCGAGAGCTCATGGACCATCAGCAACCGGCCCGGATGAGCGAGGGCTTTGAAGACTGCGGCCTGGGATTTGAACTGAGCGGGCTTGGGCGGGCGGTGGGTCACGTCCGCATATTTGGCGAAATGCCTAAATATGTCAACCACTCTTTCCAGCAATTCTCATTTTAACTTGAATGGTGAAGGAGGTTTCCCTTGGAGGGTCAGCGTCCTCGCCTGACCGGGGCTTCAGGTCAGGACTGGAG
>DYRR01000168.1 GCA_020718605.1 Chthoniobacter flavus
GGTTTTCCCGCACGGTCTGCCATGCGATTTCCTGAAACCGGGTCTGCTGTTCAACGGAAAGTCCGGTGTCGGGCACAAAGGCTCCTTCCACGGGCTGGCTCGCAAAGCCGACCTCCACCTCAACAGTCAGGTTCACCATCAACACCGGGGCACCAACTATGCGCACTGATCCCATGACCTCTCGTGCAAAAACTCCCGCCTTGGAGGAACTCCTGCGCTCCTGGGGGCTCCATCGCGCACCCGAGGCCCTCGCGGACCTCCCGCGCAGCCCGTTCTTCATGAAAATCACCACCTTCCTCCATGATCTGGCAGCCGAAGAGAATTTCTGAGGCGGAGGCGGTGTTTATTGGGACTGGTCCCATCTCCGGGGGGTTGAGCATTCCTCCCTGCGTCGATTATTGCAACAGGAGTGCCGAAGAGATGGTCCTTGAGTGGGTCTCCCGCTCAGCACCCGCTCAGCATAATTTTTCGCCCCCCACGCCGACATTTCATGAAGAAATCACCCGTATTCCCTGTCTTGATCGCAGCCCTGTTCTGCCAATCCTTGGCGATGGCCGCCGATCCGCTCATCTGGATCGAAGGCGAGTCCCCATCCGTGCAGCCGACGGGCGGTGCGGAGCGGTTCGGTTACCAGATCGGTAAAACCCAACATCCCCTTTTGTCGGGGAAGACGTTTTTGATGTTCACCGCCGACGCGGCGAAAGCGCAGGAACTCGTCCCGGAAGAGGGGTTGCTCTTCGCCTACGACTTCACGGTTTCGAAAGCCGGCACCTACAATGTCTGGGCCCGGCTGGGCTACGAACGGGCGCGTTCGGCCTTCGAGTGGCGCATCGACGACGGCGCATGGGCCCGGGTGGATGGCGAGATGTGCGGCCTGGACCTTTTGCTGCTTGGGCGATTTTTTGAAACGAGTTGGGGGAACATGGGGTCGTCCGCACTTGCCGCAGGCAATCATCGGATCGACTTCAAGCTGCTGAAGCCGGTGTCTGTAAACGAGAAGGGGGAAAAGAAACCGGAGCCCCTCTTGTTTTCACTCGACGCGATTTATCTGACGGAAGGGGAGTTCCAACCGAATTTCGGTTACAAGCCGGGCGAGCCCTATCAGACCGGGTCCGACAAGGCGGCAGCCACCAAACTTTATCCGCTTGAAGCTGTTCCGGCGGGGCAGCGGTCGAGCGTTGAATTAACCGGGGAGTGGGAGGTGGCGGGTTGGCCGGAGGCCGCAGTCGATGAGGCGACGCGAAAGATCCTGCCGGAGAAACTCCCCGCGCTGGACACATTGCATTGGTATGGGATCAAGGTTCCCGGAGATTTGCGCAAGGAGAGGCCGGAGTTTTCGCATCTGCACCGGGTTCTCTACCGCACGCGGGTTGCCGTGCCGGCCATCTTGAAGGGCGGGAGTTTTTTTATCGAATTCCAGCGCCTGAACATCATCGCCGGGGTGTTTGTCAACGGCCGGTATTGTGGGGGGGGAGCCGATCTTTTCAATGCGGCTTGGAATTGCGACGTGACCCAGGCGGTGAAGCCGGGCGAGACCAACGAGATCGTTCTCGTGGTGAAAGACGCGTTTTACGGATTGGATCCGAAGGTGGGGGATGCCCGGACAAAAAACCATCCTGCCGGGGCCCGCGTGTTGTTCAACCTGCCGGATGACTTGGTTTTTGGCAGCCAGGCCGGCGGAAAATTCCTTGACCTGCCGGTAGCTTTCACGAAGGGCAGAGAGAGCGGTCCGTTGGAACCGGTGACTTTCTTCGCGACGGGGCCGGTGTATGTCGAAAACGTGTTTGCAATTCCGTCGGTAAAAAACAAAACCCTCGGCCTCGAGATCACCCTCAAGAATCCGGGGCCGGCGGCTTCGATCACCCTCGAAACCGACATCGTGCCTTGGTCGAAGGACAACCCCTCGGGCGCGGCTGCGGAAAAAAGTTTTGCGCCCAAGACGATCCCGCTCGGCGCGGGGGCGACCCAGACGGTGGCACTGTCGGAGACTTGGGAGAACCCGAAGCTCTGGTGGCCGGACGATCCCCGGCTTTACACGGTGGTGACGCGGGTCAAGAAGGATGGCAGGGTGGTGGACACCCAGACTGCGAGGTTCGGGTTTCGCGAGTGGGGTTGGGACAAGTCCTATTTCACACTCAATGGGGCGCATTGGCAATTCTGGGGAGGCCAGCGGGGAGGGGCGAGTCCGCAGGAATTTTTGAAAATCTGCCGCGAGACCGGCCAGAACACATTCCGGTTCTGGAACCACGAGGGCTGGGGGGGAATGACAAAGCGGCAGATCCTGGATTTCATGGACGAGAACGGGATCGCGGTGCGTGATTCCCTTCCGCTCGACGGACAGGTGGCAAATTACAGCACCGGCCTGACGGAGACCCCGGAGGGGGGCGTGCGCACTTATCGCAAGGCGCTGTTCGAATCGGCATCCCGGCAGGGCCAGGCGGAGGCGCGAAGCTGGCGGAACCACCCGTGCATTCAGATCTGGTCACTCGAAAACGAGATCACCTTCATCAATGCGGCCAATCTCGGGCAGGGACCATTTGTCGAGCCGGCGTTGCGGCTGATGGCGGAGGAAGTCAAGAAGGTGGATCCCACGCGCCCAAGCATGGTGGATGGGGGCAATGCGTTGCGCCCGCCCAAGGAATGGCAGGGAGTGGGCGACGACGTGCGGGCGCTGGGGCCGATGCCGGTGAGCGGGGGACATTACATGGAGTCGGGCGTTGGCGGGATGTCGATGCGGGATTATCCGGACGCGGCCTATTCGAATGACCTGTGGGTGAAAAACCGGCAGCGCGACATGTGGTTCACACTTTCGGACCGCCCGATGTTTCACGGCGAGATCTTCTATGGCAATGGGTATTCGTCCGAGCAGATGGCGCAACTCGGGGGCGAGGAGGCAATGCAGAGCCGCAGCCAGACAGCCCCGGCCCGCGCGCTTTTCATGCGGATGATGTCGGAAGGCTACCGCTGGTCGGACGCCTCCGCAGCCTGGCATTTTTGGGACGAGCTTTACGAGAGCGCCGGCGTGCGCGCGGCGTGGTCACCCGCGGCGGTGCTGTGCCGCGAGTGGAACTGGACGTTTGGCTCGGGAGAGAGGGTGGCGCGGACATTGAAGGTTTTCAACCAGACAAGCCACTCCGAACCACTCGAGGTGACGTGGAAACTGGAGGTCGCAGGCAAGACCGTGTCCGAGGAGAAGCGCGCGTTCTCGCTGGCCCCCGGAGCGGCGTCGGAGCCATTCCCCGTGGAGCTCACTCTTCCGCAGGTCAAGGAGCGAACCGCCGCAACATGGACACTGACTGCGTCGCGCAACGGCCGCGAGGAATTCCGCACGATCCACAGGCTTTCGATTCTGCCGCCCGCACCCAAACCGTCCTTCAAGAAGGGCGAGTTGGCGGTGTTCGATCCCAAGGGCGAGGCGAAGGGCCGGCTGAAGGTGTTGGGAGTGCCGTTTGTCGAGGTGATGTCGGTGGATGATTTGCTCTCCAACCCGGCGAAAGTGCTGTTGGTCGGTCGGGATGCCGTGCCGGAAGACAGGGTTGCGGATCCCTCGTGGCTGCGCGTGGTGGCCGGAGGACAGCGCCTCGTCGTTCTCGAACAGGAACATCCGCTTCGGTATCAGGCCGTGGCGGGAGATTTCGACGTGACGAAGTTTCGCGGGCGTCTGGCATTTCCCGAGGATCTGGCGCACCCCGCATTTTCTGGCCTGACCGCGCAGGATTTCCTATGCTGGAGCGGGGATCACACCTGTTACAAGGCGGCTTACAGCAAGGCAACACACGGAGCACGGTCCCTGCTGCAATGCGACGACAAGCTTGGTTACACGGCGTATGCCGAGTCGCGCCTGGGCAAGGGTCTGATGATCCTGAACCAGACACTCACGGCGGAGAAGCTCGCCACCGATGCCGTGGCGCGAAGCCTGTTTGACAACACGCTCAGACACGCAGCGAGCTACCAGCCGAACCCAAAAGCAACCGCTCTGGTGCTCGGAGCGGAAAACCCGCTGGCCGCCCAACTGGCAAAGGTTGGGGTAAAATCCGAGCGGACGACGGATCCCGTGGCCGCCATTTCCGGGAAGGCGGGGATCGTGGTGGTCGAGGCAACACCGGAGAATCTGGAAAAACTGGCCGGGGCACGGGACAAGCTCAAAGCCTTTACTGAACGAGGAGGGTGGCTGATGCTGTCGGACCTCACCCCGGAGGGCCTGGCAACATTCAACAGGCTGGTGGG
>DYRR01000169.1 GCA_020718605.1 Chthoniobacter flavus
CTTCGTGAGGATATAGCGGAGTTTTACGAAAACGCACTGAAGGGGCTGTAAAAAAACATCTGCCCGGCCTGTGTCGTCTCGGATAAAAAGGGAGGAAGTTTTGTTTTGGGTGGGGATGTGTATGGGAAGGCGCCTTGCGGTGTCTCTTCTGATGATTCTATGGTGTGCGTCTGCGGGAATGGCGACGGAACAGGGAATCGGCTGGACCGTGGGCGACGCCCGCAATGGATGGGGAAGCATCCTCTACACGAACAACAGTGGCCAGACCTGGGCGTATCAGGGGGTGGGACAGATAGCCGATGTCAACCTTTCCGGCGTCTATGCGGTCAACGGCCGCAACGCCTATGTCGTCGGCGATGTCGCCGGGGGATACGCAACCGTCTATCGAACGACCGATGCCGGGGCGACATGGAATCGTCTGGGCGCCGTTTCCGATCTTCCGGCTGTGCCGCTTCGCAAGATTGACGGGTATGGCAACCAGAAGCTCTGGGCCGTCGGAGAAGGCGCGATCGTCCACTCCAGCGACGGCGGTGCGACGTGGAGCAACGCCTGCCCGGCCGGGTATGCGGATATCCCGTTCCAGGGGGTCGCGACGACGGACGGGCATCATGTCTGGGCAACCGGTGGAAACAAGGACGGTTATGCCACGATCCTCTACAGCGCCGATGGCGGGGCCTCCTGGACCAGGCAGGGAACGGGCAACGACGATCTGAAGCAACTGGACCACGTCCTCGGCATTGCCGCAGCGGACAACAAGAAGCTCTGGGCCGTGGGCGGCGGCATCGATGATGTCGGCAATGTCGTTATCGCCTCTGCGGACGGCGGCGCGACCTGGACGATCGTGAGCAACGCCGGCCTGGGCGACGGCAACGAGGTCTCCGTGGTGGACGGAAAGACCGTATGGACGGCGATGGACTCCCATGTCAAGCGCACCCTTGACGGCGGGAAAATCTGGAACGACATGCCGACCAATCTCTACACGATGGGGATAAGCGCCATCAACGCCGATCGGGCCTGGGCGGTTTCCAACGCGGTTCGACCCTCCATCTTTTCCACTGACGACGGCGGCGCCACGCCCATGACGCAGACGACCATCGGACCGGACGGCGCCCCCTTGCCGCCTCTTTTCACGATTGCCATGTCCAGCACAACGAAAGAGGTCTATCCGCAGGCAGTGGAAAACGCCCGGGCGCATGCAGACGCACCGACTGGCTGGGTTGCGGCGCCGACCGACATGGTCAGGATTTCCGCCGCCTCTTCGGTGGGGGCCAATCCGGCCGGTCTTCGATTTTACGGAGATCCGGCTGATAACCGGCTCATCGTCCGCACATTAAGTTCCGCCAGCGCGTACAACGGTGCATGGGGGACAACGGCAACAGCCGGGGACAACTACTCCGTTTACGGCGCCAGGACCGGAATGAATGCATGGGTTACAACAGGAAGTGAGCTGACGAAGTTCATCGATGGGGCCAATGCGACATCCGCTGCCGTTGTCAAGTCTCTGGAAAGAGGGCTGGGAATGAACGACGCCGGGACCCATGACGCCATTTTTGAAATGGCCGTTGTTGTGGGGGATACGGCCAATTCCCACCTGTTGCGCCCGGTCCGCAATCCTGATCCGACCGTGTACGCATCGGATCCTGCAACTTATGGAACATTTGCCGCCTTTCCCGCCGACGCAAAAGCGGCCGGCATCGGGGAAGGCGCGGCGGCGAACGCGGTGTTTGCCAACTACCGGGCCGCCTACGCCAACTGGGCGAATCAGGCCTATTCTACCAGTCCCTTTCCCTGGACGCAGCTTGGCTACACCTACCACTGGGGGCAGACGCAGAATGTCCCCTCCACCCTGGCGGATGTTCAGGGGATGTCCGAATTCATCATGCTGGGCGGCGCTGGGAGCGCTGATCCGGCGAAAACCCCTTCGGGAACGAATGAGTCGGGCAAGCTCGTCGCTGTGGGCATTTACTCCCCCCAGTCCTATCTCTACACGAAAAACGACGGAACGAGTTTGAGCGGCGCCGCGGATGCCCAATACGGGAATGGATTTGCAAGTTTCCATGTCACAGGCGCATGCGGCACGCTCTGGGCCGGGTCCGCTTTTCAGGCAGGCGCGCGCCTGAACGCCGTCTTGCCCAATACGATCACGATCGAAAGTGGCGGGTCCATCGGCGGAGGTCAGGGATTGCTGGTCAGCTCCCCCAACTACACCGTTGTTAACGCCGGTACAATCACCGCGAATCCGGATACGAAGAAGTTCAACCTGGAGGGAAGCGAAAACATTGCCCTGCTGTTCAAGGGGGAGATGCATGATGCTCCCTGGCAGGGTGATGTGAAGAATATTCTCGTCAACACAGGGACGATTACCGGACCGGGGGTAAACGGAACGGCAGTGGGCGCCTGGGCGGGCGATACGGAAATCGCCACCGCCGGGACGATCACCGGTACGGGGAACGGCTATGCCGTTTTGACAGCGTCGGGAAATGATGTCCTTTCCATCAACGGCGGAACGGTTTCGGGACGCATCGATCTGGGAACGGGACTTGACCGGCTGACCGTTCGAACCGGTGGAACGGTTTCCGGAGAGATCACGACGGGCGAGAGGGCGACCGTAACCGTTGAGGGAGGAACCCTGAACATGACCGGCGGCAGGATCGGCGCCGGGGGAATAACCGGCAGCGCCGGCGCCGATGCGATCACCATTTCCGGGGGAACGGTTGTCGGCGATATCTACACACAAAGCGGCCAGGATACGGTCGTCATCTCCGGGGGGGAAGTCAGGGGCTGCATCGACCTCGGTTCCGACAGCGCCGATGCCTTCAGCGCCAACAACGCCGTCATCGATGTCCCGCTCTTGCGATACGCCGGAGCGTCCGCGCCGATGCGCGGCATGGAGAGCGCGAAGATCGCCGATCAGGGAAACGTGACGATTGCGACGAAAATCGCCGACAACCTCGCCGTCAGGGATCGGGAAGTGTTTCCGCTCGTGTCCGTTAATGCCGGGGGGACGCTTCAGGCGGATCTATCGCGCATCGCCGTGCTGAACGACCCGGCCTGTCCCATGATCCGTTTTTCCACGAAGCAGGAGGGAAACATCCTGTCTCTCGCAGCGGCGCGCGACGGCCTCTATTATTCCAGAGGCGCGGGCAACGCTTCGCTGGGCGCCGTTCTGGACAGTCTGGCCGACAGCGCTTCCGGGGACATGGCCGGGGTGATCGGCGCCCTTGACAGATCGGGTGATCCCGTCTTCGCCCGACGCCTCGAACCGGCAATCGCGGGAATCACGCAGATGGGGTTCAGCGCAGCCGATTTGTTCAGTCGCTCCGTTGCCGACCGGATGGGAGACGTCATGGCAGATCAATCTCCCGGAGACGGCGCGATCGGGCGCGAAGGGCTCTGGGGCCAAATATTCGCTTCCTCACAGCAACAGGAATCACCGGACAATCAGGACGGCTGGCGCCTGAACATCCGGGGAGGGTCTTTCGGTTGCGATCGTCTCTTTTTACCCCGCCTGCTGATCGGTTTCGGCGGCGGCTTCGCCAGCGCCTGTACGCGCTTTAGTGATGACCGGGCAATCACCGATATGGAAAGTTATCAGGGAAATATTTACGCAGGCATCTCCCGCGAGGCTGCATTTCTGAATGCCATCATCTCCGTCGCACACAACTCCTTCATATCGTCCCGTCATATCGCCTTCGGGAAACTCGACCGGACGGCCAGAGGCGATTACGCGGGCCGCCAGTACGGCGGATATCTGGAGGGCGGCTACAGGCTCCGGAATCAAGGAGTAGAAATGACGCCGCGGATTACCCTTCAGGCTGTTCGTCTCCACTGGGACGAATACACCGAGACGGGGGCCAGCGCCGCCGATCTGATCGTGGAAGAAAGAGACGATAATCTTGTCCGTGCCGGTCTGGGAATGAAGATGGCCTATCCGATAAGGAAAGCAGCCCTGCTTTTTAAGCCGGAGCTGCACGCCGGCATTTTTCATGATTTTGCAGGGGCTCCCGGAGAGGCGACAGCGCGATTTGTCGGCGGAGGAACGGCATTTACCACTCCCGGCGCTGCGCCTTCGCGCACCAGCCTGAACATCGGGGCAAAACTAACCCTTGCAGCCAGAGGCAACCTGATCTTTTCTCTGGGGTATGATTTTGAAACGAAAGAGGATTTTTCCGGTCATGCCGGCTTTATGCAGGCCCGTTATCTTTTCTGACAACGCCG
>DYRR01000035.1 GCA_020718605.1 Chthoniobacter flavus
CTTCACCGTCGTGCCCGAGCCTTCCGTCGCGTTGCTCTCGCTCTTCGGACTGGGTGTGATGGCGTTCCGCCGTCGGGCCTGATCCACAACTTCCCCCACGCAACCCAAACCCCGTCCGCCTTCGCGGGCGGGGTTTGTTGCTTTTTGGGGGTGGAACGACACCGGACTCCATACCATGACCCCGTTCAAAAGCCCCACCAACCGGATACCTTGGCTGTTGTGCCATCAGACGGAACTCCGCACCACGATCATGTTCAAAAGCCCCAAAGGGGCGACCCGATTCCAGCCCAGGGCAACGCCCTGGGTTTGACCGCGAAAAATCAACAGAGCCCTGAAGGGGTGCCCTATGGATCCCGCATTCAGATCACCGCGTCCGATGAACAACAAATCGAACCACACACGTTGGACGAAGGCAGGGACACCTCCTCAATCATTAGGTCCGGCAGGTCCCTGCGCTCCCGCGCAGGGCTACGAAGCAACCTGTAGCCCGCTCCGGGAGGAGCGGGATCGCCCCCTGCGCAATCTCCACATTTCTGCATACCCTCTGGAAGATCGTAATGATTCGAGGCGGACAAGCCGCTGGCTTGTCCGTTTTTCTATCACAACGGACATGCGGGGCCGCGTGTCCCTACCCGTGCTTGTCGCCCTCCTGCTCGCCGCCATCCCGCTCCATGCCTCGCCCACCATCTCGATGGAATCCCCGTCGGCGACGCCGCTGGCACTGCCGTTGGTCCCCAACCTGAGCGCCGGTGCCGCCGCCAAACCCACGCCCACACCGGTGGCATCCGCCTCGACCGGAGCGGCGATCAAATCCGCCGCGATGCGCCGGGCGGCGGATGCCTTCAACCAGAAAGATTTCGAGACGGTCCTGAAAATTGCCGAGACCCGGTTCCGGGAAGATCCCAACGACCCGGAAGTGATCAACCTGCGCGGAGCGGCACTCTCCGAACTGCGGCGGTTCGACGAGGCCCGCCCGGTATTTGAAGAGGCCTTGCGCATCAAGCCCGATCATTTCTGGGCCCGGTTCAACCTGATCGAAATGGATTTCATGTCGGGAAAATTCCCCGTGGCTCGTCAGGGATTTGAGGCCATGAAACCGCGCGGCAAAGCCGAAGACGAACTTCTCGACTTCAAGATCGTGCTCACGCATCTGGCGGAAAATAACACCGACGCCGCGCAATCCGTGGCCGATACCATGCCATTCCCCTGCGAATCCGCCGCGTGGTATGCTTCGAGGGCCGCGCTGGCCTTCCACATGGGCGACCGGTCCAGGGCCCACGAATATCTGGCCGAGTCTGAACGTGTCTTCCCCGGAGCCCTTTCGGGATTCCTCCTGCAAACCCTGACGGACTTCGGCATGTCGCCGAGTCAGGAGGAATTCGCGGCCACTCCCCGACCGGTTGCGCCCGTGCAACCTGCCGACCCCGATGCCGACCCCGACGCCCGCGGGTTCACCCTCGATTTTCGCGACGGCGATTTCTCCATCGCGCGATAACAGATCCCGGACTCAAAGCAGAAAATCACTGCCCGCCGGAGACGGGCGCATACCGATAGACCACGCGGGTGTTTTGCACATCCAGACCGTGGAGACGGCGGACCAGATCGAAGCGTCCGGAATGTTCGATGGTGTTCACGACCTCCGGGGCGGTGGCCCGCGCGAAACCTTCGCTCCCGAAATTCATGAACAACGGACACCCCGCGCGATCGGCCTCGGACATCAGGCCCTCCAACTCGGGCATTGTGAGAACCGCCCTTGCCAGGGGATCGTACATTTCCGCGCCGAAAGTGACGGTTCCGGTGAGAACGGTTTTTTGGACGGGATCGTGGGGATCGAGCGTGGGGCGGGTGAGCAGGACGCTGTCGCGCTGCGGTTCCACGGGGTATTGGCGCAGGGTGGAACGCTGGGTTTGCGTGGCCGGAAGATAGAGCGCGAGAAAAATCACGAATGCCGCCACAGACGCGTATTGTCCGAGGCGGGGATGTTGTCGTGCAAGAGCCGCGCCCGCGCCATCGATTCCAAGGGCGACCCATGCGACAAACGCGGGCAGCGCATAGATGAGATACCAGACATAGAGCAGGTTGCCGGTCTTGACCGCCTGAGCCACTGCCAGCGCGGGTGCCAGCAGGAAAGCCAGGGCAATGAGCGCCCCGGCGCGACCGGAGGCCAGCATCCGCAGCAGCCCCAGAACAGCCAGAGCCGGCACCCCGACCGCCAGAAACCAGAAAAACACGGGCGAGGTCGGGGCGAGTCCGCCCACGCTGTGGGCCAGTGGATTCCCCTCGCCCCAGGGATTCCAAGCCATCCCGGCGGAGAGCCAGCCCCAGAAATCCTGCAGCCACGCCGCATCCACCACGCCACGGGCGCGATCCC
Organism: Chthoniobacter flavus; assembly: GCA_020718605.1. Taxonomy (GTDB): domain Bacteria; phylum Verrucomicrobiota; class Verrucomicrobiia; order Chthoniobacterales; family CAKUMP01; genus DYRR01. The sequence goes on from DYRR01000035.1 coordinate 2,372, forward strand.
GCTTGAGCCAGAGCAGCATCTGCGGCAGCGTGGGCAGCACCAGTTGGAGATAAAGCATGGCCGACAACAGCCCCGCAACGGCAAGACGGACAACCTGCGTCCAAGTCGTTCGGGCGGAGGCGCGGGAGACGAAGATTCCCACCGCCGCCGCGAGTCCCAGCGAGACGGCGAGATAGAGCGCGGCGGGGTAGGCGTACATTGCCCCGAAGTTTGAAAATGCAAATCCCAGCCACCACCGCCAGCGCGCGGTCCGCCATGCCTCAAGCAGACAAAAACACGCGAGCGCCGCAAAGAGCAGCACCATGGAATAGCCCCGGGCTTCGCTGGCATATTTCATGTGCCAGGGATGCAGCGCCATGAAGAGCATGGCGATGAGCCCGGCCCTCGCAAACCCCATGCGGGCCATCAGCAAACCCAACGCGGGCAGGGAGAGCAGACCGGCAAGGAGCGCGGGTATCCGCAATGCAAATTCGTTGAACTCCGCGCCGCCCTCCCGGAAGAATCGCGCCCAGAGATCGTTGCAAAACCGGGCGGGCACGGTGAAGAGAAAATGGTTGTTCGGCCCTTTGTAGGTCCAAAGATTCTCGGCCAGCGTGAGGCGTTTCAGCGTGACCCCGCCGTCCGCCGCCACCCGGTAGTCACCCAGAATCACCTGGCGCAGACTGTAATCCTCGTCCCCCCACAGGCTTAGAAACATGCGCGGCCAGGAGAGCAGGAGGCACAGACCCATCGCGGCGGTCGCCACCATCCACCACACCCGTTTCTGCTGGCCCGATACATCCAGCCACACGCTCCCCGCCGGGGACGGATCGTCCAGACAAACCCACCATCGCGAAGTGAGCAGCAGGAGAAAGCAGAGGCCCGCGTTGGCAAGGGCAGCCCACCAGGAACCGATGACGATGTAATCCCGGACCCGCAGATTCCTGCCCTCGGCGATGCGGGCCGCGATTTTCCCGTCCCAGGGCTTTGTGGCCTCGCCCAGAAACACCAGCAGCCCCACAAAAAGTGCGGCAAGCAGAACCAGCGCAATCTTTTGTCCGCGTCGGCCCGGGATCCGTCGCCAGAGCGCGTCGGCCGACTTGTTGAGAAAATCGAAATTAGGCACAATGAATCATGAAGAGGAGATCGAAACCCTAGCGATGCTGGAAACCCATGGCAAGATTGCATCGTCCGCGCACCTCAAAACCCTGTTCCCATTTCGCGCGAAGCACTTTGGACTGCGCGGAAGGAGCGGGACATGCATCGTCACCGCCACAGCCATTCCGCAGAGTCTCCGGTGGATCGCCCGAATCATTACGATCCACTGGAGGAAATGGAAAAAATGGGGGGATTGTGCGGTGCGCGATCCCGCTCCTCCCGGAGCGGGCTACAGGCTGCTTCGTAGCCCTGCGCGGGAGCGCAGGGATTCAGGCGCCGTCACCCGGGCCGTTTCATTGCCATGAAATAAAGCACGGGAACGGCCATGCGGCTCAGGAGCAGGGAGGCGATCTCGCCGGCCATGAGGGCGATGGCGAGCCCCTGGAAGATCGGGTCGAACAGGATCACGCTCGTGCCCACCACCACCGCCAGCGCGGTGAGAAGCATCGGACGAAACCGCACGGCGCCCGCATCCACCACGGCCTGTTCCAGCGGCATTCCCTCGCGCAGTCGCTGCTCGATGAAGTCCACAAGGATGATGGAGTTGCGCACCACGATGCCCGCACCGGCCATGAATCCGATCATGGATGTGGCGCTGAAGAACGCCCCCATCAATCCGTGTGCCGGCAGGATGCCCACGAGCGAGAACGGGATGGCGGCCATCACGACCAGGGGTTTGAGGAAGGAATGAAACCAGCCGACCATGAGCACGTAGATGAGCACCAGGACGGCGGCAAACGCGATGCCAAGATCGCGGAACACTTCGATGGTGATGTGCCATTCGCCATCCCATTTCAGGGCGGGGTTCTCATCGGTGAACGGCATGGTGGCATTGTGGATGGTCAACGGTGCCCCATCCCCGCCGAAGTGCCGGGTGTCGATCTTGGCGAGACGGGTGTTGATCTCGCCGATGGCATAGACCGGGCTCTCCACCTCACCGGCCACATCGGCAATCACATAGGAGACCGGGAGCAGATTTTTGCGGTAAATGGATTTGTCCTCCGTCGTTTCCTCGATGCGGACGAGCTCGCGCATGGGCACCAGCGGGGCGGCCTGGGAAACTCCGGGCTCCGGCAGCGCGTTGCCATCGCCCGAGCGCACCCGGAGGGACAGGAGTTCCTCGGGAGTGGTGCGCATCGCCCTGGGCAGTTCGAAGACAATGTTCACATCCTCCCTTTCCTCGGGCACATGCAGAAGGTCCGCCGACAATCCACCGGTGGCGATTGCCAAAGTGGAGGCGATCGTTTGCGCGCTGATGCCATGCAGGGCCGCTTTTTCCTTGTCGATGACGAAGCGGCGTTTGGGCTGGTCGTCCTCGATGTAGCGGTCCACATCCACCACGCCCCGGGAGGATTGGAGGATGGACTCCACCTCGGACGCCAGCGCCAGACGGTCCTTCTGGGTGGGCGCATAGATCTCGGCGACCAGCGTCTGGATCACGGGCGGTCCGGGCGGCACTTCGGTCACCGCGACGCGGGCATGGTATTTCGCGGCGATCTCCGCCACCCGTGGACGCACCCGCACCGCGATCTCGTGGCTCTTGGTTTTGCGGGCGTGTTTGGGCAGCAGATTCACCTGGATATCGGCCACCGACGGTCCCTGGCGCATGAAATAATGGCGGACGAGTCCGTTGAAATTAAAGGGCGCGGCAACGCCCGCATACACCTGGTAATTGGTGACTTCGGGTTCGGTCCGCACGGCGTCGGCGATCTCGCGCGCGGCGCTCGCCGTGGTCTCCAGCGGAGAGCCCTCCGGCAGATTGAGCACGATCTGGAACTCGCTCTTGTTGTCGAAGGGCAGCATCTTCACCTTCACCCATCCGATGGCCACCAATGCCATCGAGCCCAACAATAAAAGCGTGATGCCCGCAAGAAACGCGGTCCGCCACACCGGATGATGCAGCAGCGGTCCCATCACCGACCGGTAGAGGCGCGTGAAAAAATCCTCCCCGCCGGAGTCGTGTCCGTCGCCCTTGCCGGGCCGGAGCAGCCGGATCGCCGCCCACGGCGTCACGATGAAGGCGATGGCCAGGGAGAAGAGCATCGCGGCGCTGGCGCCCACAGGGATCGGACGCATGTAGGGACCCATGAGCCCGCCCACAAAGGCCATCGGCAGGATCGCCGCGATCACCGCCCACGTGGCCAGGATCGTGGGATTGCCAACCTCATTCACCGCCTCCGCCGCCACCTGCTCGGACGGGCGGCCCTTGTTGGCGGGCAGATGCAAATGCCGGACGATGTTTTCCACCACCACGATGGCGTCATCGACCAGAATGCCGATGGAAAAAATGAGCGCGAAGAGCGTGATCCGGTTCAGCGTGTATCCGTAGAGATAAAACACCAGCAGCGTGAGCGCGAGCGTCGAGGGAATCGCCACGGCCACCACACAGGCTTCCCGCCAACCCAGCACAAACCAGATCAACACCGACACCCCCACCACCGCGATGAGCATGTGGAGAAGCAGTTCGTTGGACTTCTCCGCCGCCGTCTCGCCGTAGTGGCGCGTCACGGTCATCCGCACATCGGAGGGGATCACGCGCCCCTCCAGAAGACGCACTTTTTCCAATACCCGTGCGGCGACCCCCACGGCGTTGACTCCGGGGCGCTTGGCCACGGTGAGGGTGACGGCCGACTCTTCGTCGGAGAGATTGGAGACCGCCGCGCCGTTGCCGAAAAACACGTATTGATCGGGCTCTTCGGCTCCGTCGGTGAGGGTGGCCACGTCGCGCAGATACACCGGACGCCCCCCGTGGACGCCGACCACCACGCTGGCGACATCATTCACCGTGCGCAGGAACCCGCCGGTTTCGATGAGGATTTCGCGGTTGGCGCTGGTGAGGGAGCCCGACGCCGATTGGCGGTTGGCCTGCTGGAGCATCGGCAGAAGACCGGCCAGGCTCAGGTTGCGCGCCGCGAGTTTGGCGGGATCAAGCTGCACCCGGATCTCGCGCAGGGCACCGCCGATAAGACCCGTCTCCGCCACCTGCGGGACGGCTTTGATCGCGTCATCCACCTCCGCCGCGATCCGGCGCAGGGCATAATGATCCCGCGTGGCCGAGTGGAAGGTGAGCGAAAGGATCGGGACATCGTCGATGGTTTTTTGTTTGATGAGCGGACGCCCCACGCCGTGCGGGATGCGGTCGAAATTGGCCTCGAGTTTCTGGTTGAGCTTGAGCAGGCTCAGGTCGAGATCCTCGCCGACCAGAAAACGCACGGTGACCAGGCTCGTGCCGGGACTGGATTTGGAATACACATACTCCACCCCGGGAATCTCCCAGAGCAGTCTTTCCATGGGACGCGTGGCGCGCTCCTCCATTTCACGGGCCGAGGACCCCGGCATGGAAACCAGCACATCCACCATGGGCACCTTGATTTGCGGCTCCTCTTCACGGGGCAACAGCGCCACCGACCCCACGCCAAGCAGAATCGAGGTGACGATGAGCAGCGGCGTGAGCTTGCTGTTGAGAAACATCCGGGCCAGCCCACCCGCAATGCCCATTCGGAACTCCGGTGATTGGTTCATGGTTGGATCGTGAGAGGCTGTCCGTCGCGGAGCCGGTGCGCATTTTCCATCACCACCGATTCACCGGGATCCAGTCCGGAAAGAATTTCGACCCTCCCGTCCCGCGTCTTGCCGGTCTTGACCAGCCGCATCACCGCATGGCCGTTCCCATTGGCAAAGACAAGCTCCATCTGCCCGCGGCGAATCAGTGCAGCGGCGGGGATTTCGAGAATCTGTGTCTCGGCGATTGGCACTTCGAGCCGGGCAAACTGACCCGCCCGCACTCCCTTGCTCGCGGGCAGATCGATTTTTACCAGAAAAGTCCGGCTCAATGGATCGGCCGATGGCGCGATCTCGGCCACCGAACCTTCGAGACGCACATCCGCCGTGGTCAGGTGCGCGGAGAGCTTTTGTCCGGGCTGAATGCGGTCCAGCAGCGCTTCGGGAATGTCGGCATCGAGTTGCAGCCGCTCGGGGTCTTCCATCTCCAATATCGGGGTGCCAGGACGCGCCAGATCGCCGACATCGGCCAGTTTGCGGGTGATCACTCCGGCAAACGGCGCCCGAAGCCGCGTGTAACTGAGCAGGGTCTCCATCTCTGTCACCGTCGCCCGGGTCTGGCGTTCGCGCGAGACCGCCTCATCCAATTCCTTCTGCGTCACCGAACGCGATTCCCACAGTTTGCGGAAGCGCCCGGCATCCGCCGCAGCCTGCTCCGCCGAGGCACGGGCCCCATCGAGCCGCGCCGACAACTCGCGTCCGTCCAACGTGGCCAGCAAATCCCCCTCCGCCACACGATCCCCGGGCAGTACGGGCAGTTCCAGAATCGCCGCCGACAGCTTCGCCGACACCCCTGCGCGCAGTCTGGGCCGCACGGTGCCGGCGACCTCCTCCACCGCGACATGCGGACGGGACTCCACGGTCACCACCCGCACCCCGACAGCGGGCAGCGCGGAGACCGGAGGCGTGTTCTGGCGATGACATCCCGTGGCGAGTAGCGCGAAGCAAAGGGCGCCCGGAAGTAGAGACAGATTCGGATGGGACATGATTGGTTTTTTAGTTAAGGCGTGTTTAATACAAATGCCATTTACAATCATCGGCCGGCGTTGACAAGCACAAATCTTGGGCGGGATTCGGGTTTGATTTTCCGGACCGGCCTCTTATTGTCTCGGGCGTCATGTCCACCGCCACTCTCGACAGCCCCGCCCCGGCACTTCGCAAGCCCGATTGGATCCGGGTGCAACTGCCTTCCAACCCCGCATTTTTTTCCACCAAAGCCCTGGTATCCGATCTCCGGCTCCACACCGTCTGCGAAAGCGCCCAATGCCCGAACCGCTGGGAATGCTGGAGCCAGGGCTCGGCGACGTTCATGATCGCCGGCGACCGTTGCACGCGGGCCTGCGGCTTCTGCGCGGTCTCGACGGCGAAACCGCTCGCGCTCGAAGCCGACGAACCGCAGCGCGTCGCCGAGGCGGTGCGGCGCATGAAGCTGCGCCACGTCGTGATCACGGCCGTCGCCCGCGACGATGTCCGGGATGGAGGGGCGGATCATTTCGCCCGCACGGTCGAGGCGGTGCGGAAGGTCAGACCCGGGATTGTGATCGAAGTGCTTACGCCGGATTTCAACGGCAAAGAAGACGCCATCCGGCGGGTCCTCGACGCCCGTCCGGACATTTTCAACCACAATCTGGAAACCGTGGAACGCCTCACACCCGTCGTGCGGTCCCGGGCAAAGTACGCCCTTTCGCTGGATGTCCTGAAAAGAGCCAAGGCGATGGATCCCGGGGTGGTGACCAAGAGCGGCATGATGATGGGCCTCGGCGAGACGGAGCCCGAAGTGTTGCGGGCGATGGACGATTTGCGCGCCCACGATGTCCAGGTGCTCACGCTCGGACAATATCTACAACCGACCCGCAATCATCTGCCGGTCCGCGAATATATTTCCCCGGAGCAGTTCGAGTCCTATGGCGGCGCGCGCGAAAGGGTTTGAACATGTCTCCTCGGGGCCGCTCGTCCGCAGTTCCTATCACGCCGCCGATTTCCATCCGCTGACCGCCTAGTTTTGGAGCCCGCTCCGGCGCTCACCAATCCAACCACGCCCTCATGCAGTGTGCCGCCCTCATCCCCGCCTACCTTGAGGAGCGCCACATCCGCAGGGTGGTGGGGGAAGCCCGCAAACACATCGAACGGGTTCTCGTGGTGGATGACGGCTCCGCCGATGCGACCAGCTCCGAGGCCCGTGCGGGGGGCGGAGAGGTGTTGCGGCACGAGCGCAATCAGGGAAAGGGGGCGGCGTTGCGGACCGGCTTCCGGCATCTGCTGGATGCCGGGGTGGAGGTGATAGTGATCCTCGATGGCGACGGACAGCATGTGCCCGCCGAGATTGCCCGGTTCGTCGGGACCGCCCGGCATGGAACGATGCTGGCGGTGGGCAACCGCATGGCCGATCCACGCGGGATGCCATGGCTCCGGCTCCTCACCAACCGCGGCATGTCCGCCCTGGTGAGCCAGGTGTGCGGGCAGCGGATCCCCGACAGCCAATGCGGCTTTCGCATGTTGCGCCGGGAGGTTGTGGAACTGCTGCTGGCCACCGCGAAGACCAGCGCCTACGAATTTGAGACCGAGATGCTGCTGGTGGCGTCCCGCCAGGGTTACCGGATCGATGCCGTGCCCGTGACTACGGTGTACGCCGACGAGACCAGCAAGATCCGGCCCGTGCGCGACACGCTCGCCTTTCTCAGGATGCTCCGCCGGTTCCGCCGGGAATTCCCGCGCTGACCGCCCGCTTCTCAGGCCGTTTGATCTGGAGAGTCTTCTCCGAGGTTCATTCGCGGTTCAACTGCGGAATGAGGGCTACAGCCGGTGCAGATGGAATCCGCCATCGACATGCAACACCTGGCCCGTGCTGTAGGGGAATGCGCCCGACGCGACCGCGGCCACCGCGCGTCCGATGTCCGAGGGCGCACCCCAGCGATTGATCGGGGTGAGACCTTCGGCAAATAGTTTGTCGTATTTCTCCTTCACGGCGCCGGTCATGTCGGTGGCGATGACGCCCGGCTGTATTTCAAACACCCCGATGCCGAACTCGGCAAGACGGGCCGCATAAAGCTTGGTCATCATGGACAGCCCGGCTTTTGCGATGCAGTAATCGCCGCGGTTCACGGAGGCGGTGAAGGAGGAAATGCTCGTCACATTGACCACGGCCCTGGGAAAATCGGGCAACGGTGCGGAGGCCAGCATCAGGGGAACGGCCTTTTGTGTGAGAAAATAGGGGCCTTTCAGATTGATGTTGATGAGCCGGTCGAAGCTTTCTTCGGAGGCCTCCAGCATGTCGGCTCTCACATCCGGCGCCACTCCGGCATTGTTCACCAGCACGTCGAGCCTGCCAAAGGTATCCCGCACAAAATCCACCAGCCGCGCGCGGTCCGCAGTGAGGGAAATGTCGCCCTGGACGATTTCGACCCGGATTTTTCGCGGGGCGGCTTCCAGGCACAGGGTCTGGCATTCCTGGGCGGCGGCGCGGTTGCCGGCGTAATTGATGACGAGATCATGGGTGGCGCCGTCGGCAAGCTGAAGCGCGATGCCCCGGCCGATGCCCCGGGAAGCGCCTGTGATGAGACAAAGGGGATTCATGGAAACTCCAAGGCAATCATCTGGGCAAACAGGTTGCAAGTCCCGGAAGCAATCGCCTGCAAACTTTTGCACCCCGAAGTTTCGGGAGCGCCTTTGAATCGCATCAGTCGCCGCAGGGCATTTCTGTGGACACCATGGACCTCTGGCCAAATTGGCTGCGATTCTGCTCTCTGTGAGCTGTGCCTTTTCTGCTCCTGCGCCACTATTGAAGAAAGACACCGCGCGCGGAGAAATACACTACACCCTTCATTCCCACGCTCGCCATCCTCGGCAAACCTGGCCCCGGCAATGCCGGGCGGAACTGCAGGGCCATGCTGGCTTCCATCCCGAAGTGCCAAATCCTGGAAATTCCGGAAGCCGTCCACTGCGACTTCGAAGCCAAGCCTTCCAATCTTTGTTATCGTCTCACCGGATCCAAGCCCGACCCGGTGCGCACGGCCAAAACCCATTGCGCTCTGCTGGCTTACTCGCGGTTTTTCTTCACCAAAAAAAACTGAACAACACCAGAGGCGTTCAACTTTGCAGTCCCGCTGGTCAATGTTCCTGGGCTATCCCGCCGCCAGAATTTCCCGGCAGATCCCAATCCGGGTGAAAAGCCGGTGCGTGGCTCCCGGTGCCACCGTGACAATGTCCTCGCCCGCATTGGCGGTTTCGACACAGACGAACCCGTGGTAGGCCTGGTCCGGCAGATCGTTGAGCCGCTTGGATTTCTCGATCCAGGGATTCCATACCACCGTGCTGAGGCTGCCCGATTTTTCGATGTGCAGTTCCCGCTTCCACACGGGATCCCGCACGATCACGGTGGCGTCGGAGACGTAGAGGCGGTCCACTTCCCGATCGATGACCAGCGGACACCGCTCCGGTCGTTTCTCCGGCGAGAGGCGGCTTTCCACGTATTCCGTGCCGTGCAGGCCGTGAAGGCTGATGCGCTTCGCATCCCCCACGGCAAAGTAACTGTGCAGCGCGGCCGTCATCGACCAGGGTGTGCTGTCTGTGTTGGTGACTTCGAGGCCGACAGAAAGTTCCCGGCCCATGTGGATGTGGAGGCGCACTTCAAAGGCGTGGGGCCAGAGTTCGCAGGACTCCCGTGAGTCGGCCAGCCTGAGCACGATGTCCACCCCTGCGGCGTGTTCGTCGGCGTGATCAATCTCCCAGAACATCGTGCGCACAAAACCATGCGCGGGCTTGTCCGGTTCCGAATGGGGGCCGAACCACGGCCAGCAGACGGGAATGCCGCCCCGGATGGGCTTTCCGGGTTCGAAGAGGGAATCCGCGCTCATGAACAGCACGGGGGAGGTCGCATGCGAGGGCGTCCATTCCATGACATGCGCCCCATGCAGGGCGACGCTGCCGGTGACGGTCGGATGCTGAATTTTGAGAATGGGATACCCGGACATCTCTTCGTCGAGGCGGATCGTGGGAGGGAGGTTCATGGCAGGGTGGGGTGGATTCGATTGGTCCGTGGGCCTGGTCCGCAGGCTTCTTCGCCGAGCCACGAATAATCGATGGTCTCGAGGCGGCGGCGTTTTGCGCCCAGGCGCGGGACGCAGGCGATGAGGGCGCGGGTGTAGGGGTGTTGGGGATGGGCGAGCACTTCCCTGGCCGCCCCCTGCTCGACGACTTCGCCCCGGAACATCACGGCGATCCGGTCGGCGATGTCTCCCACAATGCCGAAGTTGTGGGTGATGAGCAAAATTGCCATGCCCAAGCGGGCCTTGAGTTCTGCGAGCAGATCCATGATCTGCGCCTGGGTGGTCACATCCAGGGCCGTGGTGGGTTCGTCCGCAACGAGGAGGTCGGGCTGGCAACTCAACGCCATGGCGATCATGGCCCTCTGCTGCATCCCCCCGCTGAGTTGGTGCGGATAATCCCTCATCCGTTTCTCGGGATCGACGATGCCCACCTGCGTGAGCCATCTCACAATCTCGGCGTCGATATCGCCCACATCGGGGCGGTGGAGCCGGATCGCCTCGGCAATCTGATTGCGGATGGTGAACACCGGGTTGAGCGAGGTGGCGGGTTCCTGAAAAATATAGGCGATGCGCCCGCCCCGGATCCGCAGCAGATCCGCCGCCCCCATGCGGAGGACATCCGCCCCGTCGAGGAGGATTTCCCCGCCGGAAAAATGGGCGGGCGGCTGGGGCAGGAGCCGGGTGAGGGCGAGGGCTGTCACGCTTTTTCCACTGCCGCTCTCCCCCACGACCGCGAGGGTTTCGCCCTTGGCGATTTCGAATGACGCGCCGTGGACGGCCCGCACGGTGCCTTCTTCGGTGCGGAATTCGACGGACAAATTGCGCACCTGCAGCAGAGGCGGTGTGGGATGGAATTCTGTGGTCATTTGCGTTCGGTTTTGGTTTGGCCGGCTTCCCGGAGGGCTTCGCCGGCCAGATAAAAGGCCAGCGCGGTGACGAGGATGGCGAGCCCGGGGAACAGAATGAGCCACCATGCGTCCAGGATGTAGGTTTTGCCGTCGGCAATGATGTTCCCCCAGGTGGCCTGGGGTGGCTGGACGCCGATGCCGAGAAAACTCAGCCCCGCCTCGGTGAGGATGGCGTCGGGGACCCCGAGGACCGCCGCCACGAAGACCGGCGGCATGGCGTTGGGCAGGATGTGGCGGAAGATGATTTTCACATGGCTCTGGCCCAGGGTGCGGGCGGCGCGCACATATTCGCTTTCGCGCAGCGTGAGAAACTCGGCCCGCACGAGCCGCGCCGTGCCGGTCCACCCCACCAACCCGATCACGACGATCACATTGATGAGACTTGGCCCAAGCACGGCAACCACCGTGAGGATGAGAAAAAAAGTCGGGAAACACAGGATGGCATCCACCACGCGCATGAGAATATTGTCCGCCCAGCCGCCCGTATACCCGGCGATGGCTCCGACCACGATCCCGATGGTCATGGACACCAGCACGGCGATGAATCCCACCGCGAGCGACACGTAGGTTCCGTGGAGCATGCGGGTGAACACGTCGCGCCCGAGATGATCCGTGCCCAGCCAGTGCGCTGCGGAGGGGGCAAGCAATTTGTCCGCCAGGACTGTGGCGTCGGGATTGGTCGGGAAGGACACCGCGCCAAGTCGCAGCGCGTAGAAAAGCACGGCGACGATTCCCAGCAATGCGAGCACGGCGAACGCGCCCATGCCGATGCGGTTGGAGAAGAGACGCCGCTTGAAACGGTCGCCCGGTTTTGAGACGCGAACTGCGGAGGAGCGGGGTGCGGTCATTGGAGTCGGACCCTCGGATCCACGGCGGCGTAGAGCACATCCGCGAGCAGGTTGCCGGCGAGCACCAGGGCGGCCACGACGAAATTGAGCGTCACAAGAATGGGATAATCGCGCTCCATCACGGCTTCGTATCCCAGCCGGCCCATTCCGGGATACGCAAAGATGCTTTCGATGATCACCGATCCGCCGAGCAGCGCGGGCAGGAGGAACCCGATGCCCGTGACCAGCGGACGCACGGAATTGCGCAGCGCGTGTTTGTAGAGAACCAGGGTGTCCGGGAGGCCCTTGGCGCGGGCGGTGCGGATGTAATCCTCTCCCAGCGACTCGGCCATCGTGGCGCGGATGAAGCGCGACTGCACCGCGATGCCGCCCACCGCCATCACGACAGCGGGGACCGCAAGATGCCAGACGCGGTCCAGAACCGCCTGGACCGGGCCGGAAAACGCCGCGCCAAACGTCGAGAGTCCGAGCAGCGGGACCTCCGCGTATTTCACCAGCCCGATCACGACCAGATAGGCCAGCCAGAAGCCGGGCAGTGCGATGAAGGTGAAGGCCGCCAGTGTGATCGCGGTGTCCGGCGCCCGCCCGAGCTTGGATGCGGCGTAGATCCCCAGCGGAATCCCAAACCCATACACCAGCAGGATCGAAGCGAGATTGAGCAGCAGCGTCGCGGGCAGTCGCTCGGCAATCTTCGGCAGCACCGGGCGTTCGTCCTTGTTGCTCACGAGTTTTCCCGTGAACAGATCGCCCATGATGAGCACATATTGGCGGTGCAACGGCTCATCGAGATGAAACTTCTTTTTGTAGGCGTCTTTGGTCGTCTGCGAAATGCGCGGATTCAGATCGCCCCACGGATACGGACTGCCGGGCGTGAGGGTGATGATGAAAAATGAAATGAGACTCACCACAAAGAGCAGTCCGAACGAGATGAGGAGACGGCGGATGATGAAGGCGATCATGGCGCGAGAACGGGGGGGTATTGCGGTCTGTAAAACCAATCCTGATAATACCGGAACCCGGCTTTGGTCATGCGCACCGGTTCATCGATCCATTCCCGGCGGTCCCCGGTGGCGGCGGGCCGGGACACCCGATAGGCGTCCTTCCACATCGCGCCGACGGATTTCGGAACGTAGAGAAACAGATAGGGTTGGTCCTCGTAAATGATGCGCTGGAGACGTCCGGCGGTTCCGGCGATCTCGGCGGTGTCGTAGCAGGTGCGGATATCCTCCAGCAGGCGGTCGGCTTCGGGATTCTCGTATCCGACGAAGTTGAGCCGCCCGGGCGCGGTCTGGGTGGAGTGCCAGATCTGGTATTGGTCGTAGTCGTAGCCGAGCGACCAGCCCAGCGCCGCAGCGTCGAAATCGCAGGTGTTGATGTGCTCGGAAATAAAAACCGTCCATTCGTAAATCTGGACGCGCACGTCGATCCCGATTTTTTTCAGATCGGCCTGGACGAGGGTGGCGATGTCCTTGCGGACATCGTTGGCCATGTTGGTGATGAGGTCGAAGGAGAACCGCCGGCCGTTTTTCGAGAGCACGCCATCGGCCCCGGGCACCCAACCGGCTTCCGCGAGCAGGGCCTTTGCCTTGTCGGGATTGAATTCATAGGGCCGCACCGATGCGTCGGCGAACCACATTTGGGGCGGAAAAATGCCGTTGGAAATCTCCCCGTGCCCGTACAGAACGAAACGGATGATGGAGTCCACATCGACCGCGTGGGCGAGGGCGCGCCGCACTTTCACGTCCTGAAAAAGCGGGCGGCGCAGGTTCCAGCCGATATATTCGTAGGCGGGCGAGGGGGAGGCAAAGATCGAGAAGCGCGGATCTTTCTCAAACGTGCCGACGGCGTGCTGGCTCACGCCCCAGAAATCCACCTGGCCGGTTTCAAATGCCAGCCGGATCGCCACCGGATCGGGGATCACCCGTACCACGATGGTGTCAAGATGCGAACGGCCCGCAAAGTAATCGGGATTGCGTTCCAGAGCGATATGCTCATTGGTTTTCCATTCTTTGAACCGGAACGGCCCGGTGCCGACCGGCGCCCGGTTGAAGTGTTCCGCCCACCAGGCACTGGCTTTTCCCTCCAACACATGGGCGGGCAGCAGGCCGATCATCCAACTCGTGAGGGCGGGCGAATACGGCCTGCGATACATCACCCGCACGGTGTGAGCGTCCGGCGTCTCGATTTTTGCCACCAATTCGTAATCCGGCCTGCGCGGCGACGCCACGGTCTCGTCCATGATCATGCGGAAGGTGAACTCCACATCCCGGGCGGTGAAGGGCTCGCCGTCGTGCCAGCGGATGTCGTCGCGCAAATGGAAGGTGATCTCCGGTTCGTCCAGCCGGGAGAGCGTGTCGATCACCTCCGCCGACGCACCCAGAGAGGCATTGGCCTCGTGGTGGAGACGGAGTTCCTTGAGGATCTCTGCGGACTGGCCTGTTACGGAGAGTTCGTAGGCAGTGGAGGAATCCACCCAGAATCGTCTCACCTGCGCGGCGCAGGCGGAGGTTTTCAGAAAATGATGCACGGCATCGCGCGCGGCGGCCTTGAGTGTGACCCGGATCACCGAAAGCGGCTGGAGCGCAGCGGGCGGCCTTTTCCCGGATACAGCGGGCGTCCCGGGCGGCGGGGGGATCTTTCGAAAAATCTCCTCGATTTCCCGGGGGGCCTTGGTGCCGGGCATCGTGAAACGCAGCGTGAGCCGGTCCTCTTCGACGGCGGCGTCGGCGAGTTTCCATTCGGGGTGGTGCGCGGCGTCGGCGTCGATCAGATTTTTAGCCGCCAGCGCCTCCTGTCGGCTGAAAAAATAAAACGTGGTGGTCTGGGCGAGGTCCCACGATTTTGCGTGGTCCCCTTCGATTTCAAGATTTTCGCTGTACCGCAGCAGGCTTCCAAAGACCTGGCTCTGGATCTCACCGTCCGCACCCGTGGTGCTCTGAATGGGGTTGAGAATCTTCGCCTCGCCGATGCCGGCGGTGATCAATTCGTTCTTTCGCGGGGCCGGGGTGAGCTTCACCGAGGCGAAGGACGCGGCCAATACCAGCGCGAGAAGCGCCGGCAATCCGTATATGATACCGCGGAGGATGCCCATAACTCCGTGAAGAATGCCGGGAAAAACCGGGTGCCGTCAATCCTGGCCACCGGAACCGACCGCCGCCTCCTGGCGGAGCAGGCGCAGGGCATCGCGCAGTTTGGCGGCTTCCTCGTAGGCTTCCAGACGGATGGCTTCCTGCATGCGGCGTTCGATCTTTTCGATTTCCGAGACGGGACGGTCGGAGCGCATTTCCGCCAGCCATTGTTCGAGAAACTGCACTTCGGGGCCGGACTCTCCCTGGGGCACCTGACCACGCTCCTCGTCGAGAGCGCGCAGATGGGCGATGGAGTCGCGGACGATGCGCTCGGCCGTGCCATGATCTTCGGCGGCCAGCGCCATCGAGGCACGGGCCTTGGTGTGGACCATGATCACATACGCACGGAACTGCTCGAACGCGTTGCGGGTCTCCTCGTTGGGCGCGTGTTCGGCCACGAAATCGAAGAGATCCAAGTTGCGCCGGGTGTCGCGCACCACGCCGGGATAATCCTCGATCTGAAGCAGACTGATGTAGCGGTGGTAGAATTGGATGCCTTCCTGTTGGAGTTCCCCGCATTCCTCCGGGGTGAGCGTGAAATCCTCACTCGCATTTTCCGCCTCGGACGCCCGGTGCGCGTGCCAGTCCAGCAGCGAAGGAAAATCGTGGGGCCGCCTCCCATCGGGGCGGCCCTCCAACTCCATCTGGATAATGCCCAGATCGAGCCGGAGCTGCAGCTTCTCGCGCCCGTCGGCTCCCGGGATCTTGCGGACCTGCACCTTGCCGGATTCATGCGGCCAGTCTTCCAACAACTGATGTATATCCTCGTTCATACCTCCACTATCGAAAGGTCCCGGGCGTTTGTCAACGCGGCACGGACTTCGGGCAGCGAGCGTTTGTTAGGGAGGCGTCTCGTGCGCTGTCACGCCGGTGCAACTGCTGCCACAACCCGCAGTGCAGCCAAAGCAATGCTCTCCGAGTGCGATGTCCCGCCCTTCCA
>DYRR01000170.1 GCA_020718605.1 Chthoniobacter flavus
TCCCTCTGGCGCTGGCAAGCATCGGGTTTGGGAAGCGTGGTTTTTCCCGGAGCTGCCAAAATCCAGCCATGCCGCTGGCGCATTTTGTTCATGCCGGACTGCTTTGGCGGTCCCATCATCCGTTCAGCGTGGTGTGGAAAATATATATTTTAAGAAGGGAATCGCCGGATTGTGGCTTTGGTGATTTTGGTTGGCACGACGGATGCTTCAGGCACGGACGTCCGCAGCGATGCGGTTCTTAGGGGGAACATAGTAAAACGGCGGTCCGGTTGAAGGGCATCTTTGAAGATTGGGGGATCTTCAATTTCAGGGTCAACCGGGCCGCCAACCCCACAGTGGGACATCCTCCGGTATGTCTTGGGTTCATCGGTGCGCATCCCGCTCCTCCCGGAGCGGGCTACGAGGCAAGGTCAGGCGGGGACGTTGACCCTCCATCGGACGTGCCTGCCCGACCCGCTGGAGGGACATCCTCCGGGATGTCCGGGGTTGCCTTACGTGGCGGGGGCTGGGAGGCGGATTTGAATTTCGGCGCCCCCTTGCGGGCGGTTTTGGAGAGTGATGGTTCCGCTGTGCAGTTCGACGATGCCGCGGACCACGTTCAGTCCCAGTCCGGTGCCTTTGCCGGTGGGTTTGGTTGTGTAAAACGGGTCGAAGGCGTGTTCCAAGGATTCGCGGGTGAACCCGGGGCCGGTGTCGGCGATGGAAACAAGGAGATGGGGGCCGTGGAGTCGGGTGGAGGCACCGGAACGATCCCCGTCGGCGTGTGGCATATCGGGCGGCGAGGCTTCCGGGGTGATGCGGATAATGAGTTCGCCACCCTCGGGCATGGCATGGGCGGCATTCAGAAGAAGATTCACGATGGCCTGTTCAAGCTTGATCGGGTCCAGAGGGATGAGGGGCAGACCGGGGGCGGGTTCGAGTCGGACTCTGACATGACCCGAGCGGAGGGGATAGGAGGAAAGGCGGAGGGCGTGCTGGACGACACTGACAATGTCGCCCGGGGCAAGCGAAGCCTTGCGCGCCGAGGAATAGTCCAGGAGTTCGCGGATCACGCCGTCGGCCCGGGAGATGGCGTGGGACATTTCCTCCAGCACCCCGGTTGTCGGGTTGTCGGGGCGGGCGGCATGTTGTTGGCGCAGAAAATCGATTCCCATGCGGAGGGTGGCCAGCGGATTCTTGACCTCATGGGCGATTCCGGCGGCAAGACGGCCGACGGACTGCATTTTTTCCGCCTGGATCAACTGCATCTGGGCATCCTTGAGGTCGTCGTGGGATTTCCGGATGCTTTCCAGGGCGGACTCCAGTTCTTTGTTGGCGCGGCGGAGTTCGTCGGCAATCCGCCGGCGGTCGTGGATGTCGTGGGTGATGCCCACCACGCCGGAGATCGTGCCGTCGGCGGCACGCAGCGGAACCTTCGTGGTATGCATCCATCGCAGTTCCCCCGAGGGGGTGGGCAGCTCTTCTTCCCGGTTCAGGATGCGTCCGCCCGTGTGGAGCACCTGAAGATCGTCGGCATTGAGGACATCGGCAATTTCCTTCGGGAAGAGGTCGTGGACGGTTTGGCCCAGAACATCGGCTTTCGAAGGCAGGCCGAGATGGTGGGCGTGGGCCGGGTTGCCAAGAATATAACGGCCCTGCCGGTCTTTGGCGTAAATAAGATCGGGCAGATGATCGATGATATTGCGGAGCAGATTGCGTTCCTGCAGCAGCTGTTTCGCGGTCCGGTTGCGTTCCACGGCGCTTCGGAGAGTGCGCACGAGCAGGTGACTACCGAGTTCGAGTTTGTCGAGAAGATCGTGGGCGCCGGCACGAAATGCCCGTCCCATCTGTGCCTGATCCACCGACTCCGAGAGCAGCACGGCGGGCAGATCGCCGCACTCCCGGCGGATGCGGCGAACGATCCGCAGCGCGGTGGCCTCCGGGCCGAGATTCACCAGCACGGCCTGCCAATGATTTTCTTTGAGGCCTTCCAGAGCCGCCTCCAGGGAGGGCCGATGATCGAGGGTGAAATGGAACGCGCCATGATCCACGAGAAGTTCGCGCACCAGCCAGACATCCTGCATCGGCCCGCCAAGCAGCAGGACAGGAATGGTTTCAGTTCGGTTCCGGGGGGGCGGCATGGTCGGAAAGGGGAGGGTGGGGGGCGGCGGAGCCTGCCGCCGGGTTCATGGTAACAGGGATGGCAAGCGACGGAGTGGGCGGCTGACCAATATCATCCCAATCGTTGGGATTGGCAGATCCCTGCGCTCCCGCGCAGGGCTACGAAGCAGCCTGTAGCCCGCTCCGGGAGGAGCGGGATCGCCCGCCGCACAATCCCCCCGTATATCCTCCAAAGGATCGTAATGATTCGGGAGCAGGAGCGGCAGGGTGGGATCAGGGATTTTTCTCATCAAGATTTTCCTCGCGGTTGATGTTGTAGCGCGTCCGGATCCGGTCGCGGGCCTGGGCGACGGCGGCGGCTTCAAACACAATGGGGCGGGTGGTGCCGATCACCCGGATCACATGAGTCGGGACATCCATTTTCAACGCTTCCGAGACATCCCTGAGGGTGCGGATCTTTCTGCCGTTGATCTCGTCCACCACCGTCAGGCGGAATGGCATCAGATAAGTGTTCACCGGGTCGGGCAGGATATTCGAGAGCAGAACGATCTCCGGGCGGTCCACATAGAGTTGGTCGGTGACATAAAACTCATGAAAATACCGGATTCGCATGTCCTCGATGCGCATTGACTCCATGAGTTCGCGTCCGAGGGGTTGAAAGACCAGGCCGCCAAAAACCACGTAGCGGGGCAGCACATCATACCGGGCGGACTGCTGCGCAAACTGCCACGCCGGCTGGAGATCGACATCCACCCGCACGGACTGTCCGCTGCGGATCACATCCAGCGCCACTTGTTCGCCCTTGAGCTTGCGTTCGACAATCTCCGGCATCTCCACGCGTTTGCCGTCCAGATCCACAAAGCCGTCGCTGGCCACGGGATGACCGTTGAGCGCGACCAACACATCGCCGTTCTCGAGTTTGCCGTCGCACGATCCGCCCGCCAGCACGCGGCTGATGAGGACGCCCCGGTCGTCATTGGCCAGACCGAGGGCGCGGCGCTGGGCGGGATTCTGGAGTTTGAAATAGGAAACGGCGAGGTCCACATAGCGATCGTAGGAACCATCCGCGATGTCGGCCAGAAACCGGCGGATCACCGGCACGGGGATCATGAAGCCCACATTCTGCGCCACCGCCCCGCTGAATCCCTGGAAGGCCACTCCGACCACCCGGCCCTGTTGCATCACGGGGCCGCCGCTGTTGCCGGGATTGATCGCCGCATCGATCTGGATGGCGAGATGCGAGTCGGCCACCGAGTGGGAGTAGGGCAGAAAATCAATGCGGGACACCACCCCCGTGGTGACCGAAGCCCGGTCTCCGCCCAGTGGATATCCATAGACGGCGACGGTGGATTCCAGTTCCGGGATGGCGCCGAACTCCAGCGCGGGCGTGTTTTCAAAAAATGTCGGGTCATCCAATTCGAGCAGAGCCAGGTCGCTGTCGTGCGCCACATATTTCACTCGGGCCGTGTATTGTTTGGGATCGGACTCGCGTTCCACCACAAGGAACTTCGTGTTGCTGATCACATGCGCGTTGGTCAGGATCCGCCTGCCATCGATCACGAATCCCGTGCCCACGCCCCCCCCGGTCGAGCCGGGATTCCAGGGCTGCAGATAATCGGGCGTCACCGACGTCGCGGCGATTCGCACCAGACTGCGCTGAACGTCCGGCGGCGCGTCGCCTGCCCGCGCGGGCAATGCAGGACAGACCAGGGCGGCCATGAGGAAAATCTTCACGCTCCATCGGGAAAGATACGAACCGGATTGTCGTCGGGCAGGAGTTGTCACGGAATACATGGAAGAAGTGAAAATAGCGGGTTCGGGACCGCTGTAAAGGGGGCGTTATTCGCCATCCCGCGATAATTCAAGAAGCATGCGCAGAGTCACCCTGCCCACTGTTTCCAAACTGGAGGCGGAGAGTTGGTCCATCGTGTCGGCCCGGGTGTGCCAGGGCGGATACTCGAAGTCGATGAGATCGATCGTGGGAACACCCGCGCCATTGAGGGGCACATGGTCGTCCAGAATGGACTGCCTGGAGAGGGTGAATGCGCCGCGCACTCCGAGCGCCTCGGCCGATTCAAACACAAGCCGCGCAAGACGCGGAGGAGAGTCCGCCGGC